>NZ_VWVR01000006.1:1248571-1560714 GCF_015712685.1 Exiguobacterium sp. SRB7LM
AATCGTTTACGTCTTTTACGTAGTCGTGTGAGATTTCTGAAATGTGTACAAGACCTTGAGTCTCATCGTCGAGTGCTACGAAAGCACCGAAAGGTTGGATTCCTGTTACTTTACCTGTTAATACTTGATCTTTTTCGTATTTTGCCATTACAAACAACTCCTATGCTAAATTCATCAACTTACTATAACATACTTTTTTCGATAAAGTGTAGAATTTAGCAAAAAAGATTATTTTTGACGTGTTGGTATGTTTTAAAGTCGAAGTGCGGGGTAAATACAAATCAAGCAAGACTTCAAGTATTCCCCCCTGATTCCGCTAGGCGACTCGCCTAGCCTTTTTTTGTTCAAAATGTCGTAAACGGCTTCTGATGACGAATCGGATAGATCGTTTCTTCAGCCATGTCGTTCAAAATGACCGCATTTCGATAGACTGCCATCCCGAGATTCGTCGCAGCCGGACCATGTGAATGCTCTATATTCGTGTGCGTAAACAACTTTCCGCCTAGCGACTCGCTCATGATCACCTCATACGTGTCACGGACTGCCCATTCTCCCTCTACTTCCCATACAACCGGGAGCTGATCTATCCAAGATGGGATCACCGGGCGATACCCCGTCGCCACGACAACGAGATCGTACTCTCTTTCAATCACTTTTCCCGTATACCGTTGGGTCCCTTTCAAACGATGTGTTAACCAATCATAAGAAATCGATTCCACTTCGACCTGTGTCATCATATCAGCCTTCGTCGCTTCCGCTTCTGCCGTCCGATGATACAAGGTCTCATAGATCGAGGTCATCGTCTCAGGATTGACACCATGACGGAAACGCTCGAATGACCCGAGTAGCTCTTGCCGAGCGTCGTACGGTAGCTTATGAAAATAATCGACATAATCCACACTAAAAATTTCATCCCCAAGCTTGCCTGCTTCGAGTGACACAAATTGTTCGGAGCGTGTGATCCAGTCGACGCGTTGTTCATCCGTCGCTTCACGCAACAAGTCCAGAAATACTTCCGCCGCACTCTGTCCGCTCCCCACGACCGCGACACGATATCGGTCTTTGAGGACGTCCCGGTACGTCAAATAATCGCTCGTATGAATGACTTGTTCAAACCCGTCCGGCACGAATGGCGCCGCCCCGGTCCCTAGGACGAGATGTTTTGTATGAACTTGTGTCGATCGACCATCTGATTCGACGGTCACGAGGAAGCCCTCTTCTTCCACTACAACGTCAGACACATAATGATTGAAACGAATCGTCGACAGTTGATTTACAACCCATCGCAAGTAACGATTGTATTCCGTTCGAGGAATCTTATCTTGTTCTTGCGTGATAAATGTTTGGAGTCGACCCGTATCACTCAAATAGTTCAGAAAACTCGCCGAATGGGTCGGGTCCGCCAACGTGACGAGATCTTGTAAATAATGCGTTTGCATCGTCATCCCTTCAATCAACATGCCTTCATGCCACATCATCTCCGCGCGTTGCTCAAAGCAAATCCCATGCAGTTCAGTTTTTTCCGCAAGGGCCATGAGACCAAGATTATACGGACCACACCCGATTGCAACAAAGTCAAATCGTTTCATCATCTTCACCTCGCCCGTCTTTTCCCTTTCGTTATATCGCTAAAACGCCAAAGAACTCTCACGAATGAGAGTCCTTGGCTACTGTGACTTCAAATTGTTTCATGAAACGTTGAATCCGGAGAATCGCTTCTTGTAGTTGTTCGAGCGAAGTCGCATAACTCGCCCGGACGAATCCTTCCCCGCTCTCACCGAAGGCATTTCCAGGAACAACGGCGACACGTTCTTCGATGAGAAGACGTTCTGCAAATTCCTCACTCGTCAATCCAGTATGTCGAATCGAAGGAAAAGCATAAAATGCTCCACCTGGCACGTGCGTCGGTAATCCCGCCTCGTTCAGCGCTTGAATGAAATAGTTTCGACGTTGACGATAACTTTTCACCATGCTCGGCACGTGCTGCTCACGAGTCCGAAGTGCCTCGAGTCCACCGAATTGAACGAGCGTAGGTGCACACATCATGCCATATTGATGGACCTTCAACATCTCTCGCGTCACAACTTCGGGCGCGCATGTGAAGCCAAGACGCCATCCTGTCATTGCGAACGCTTTTGAGAAACCATTCACAACAATCGTCCGGTCTCGCATGTCGTGGAGCGTCGCGAAGCTGACGAATGGGTCGTCATAACAAAGTTCCGCATAAATCTCATCGCTGACGACCCAAAGGTCATACTTTGTCGCGAGTTCTGCGATTTGCGCGAGTTCGTCGCCATTCATCGTAGCGCCCGTTGGATTAGACGGGAAGCAGAGCAAGATCGCTTTCGTTCGTTCTGTGATGGCTTGCTCGACGTCATCTCGATCGAGTCGAAACCCTTTCTCTGGACGACACGCGACAGGCACGACGGTTCCACCTGCCAACTCGATGAGTGGACCATATGAAACGAATGCCGGTTCGACCACGATGACCTCGTCCCCTGGATTGAGAAGGGCACGGAATGCGATATCGAGCGCCTGCGATGCCCCTGTCGTGACAATCAATTCAGACGTCGGATCGTACTCGACTAAAAAGCGTTCTTTCATATAAGTTGCAATCTCTTCACGCAACTCGATGAGACCGGCGTTAGCACTATAGGCCGTATATCCTTCTTCGAGTGCGGCATAGCTCGCTTCTCGCACGTTCCACGGTGTGATGAAATCCGGTTCTCCCACCCCGAGAGAGACCACGTTATCCATCGTCTGTGCTAAGTCGAAGAAACGGCGAATGCCCGATGGCTTCATCGAGACGACTTGATTTGATAAAGACTTCATGGCGTGATGTTCAACCGCTTATCTTCAGTTTGTGGGGTGAACAAGATCCCGTCATGTTTGTACGTCTTCAATTTGAAGTGAGTTGTCGTCGACAAAACCGAATCAAGCGGCGAAAGCTTGTCTGAGACAAATGAGGCAACATCTTGAAGTGAGTTTGCCCGGATGACGACTTGAAGGTCATAAGCACCCGACATCAAATAAAGCGCTGTCACCTCTGGGAAGCGATAAATACGCTCGGCCACGTCGTCAAATCCGCGCCCTCGTTTCGGAGTCACTTTAACGTCAATGAAGGCAGTGACATCGTGGCGATTGATTTTTTGCCAATTGACCATGGCACGAAATCCAAGGAGAATCCCGTCTTGCTTGAACTTCTCGAGCATCGACTCAATCGTCTCTTCATCGAGTGCCAACAAGTCAGCCAACATCTTCGTCTCGAGATACCCCTTTTCTTCTAACAATTCTAACAACTCAAGTTCTTTTGATGAATACATACTTATTCTCCTTCCGTTCGACCAGGTAGCACGCCTGTGAACGTTCTCTCTGTCTGTCTCACGTATGAACGTCGTTCCTCCTGAACGATATGGAAATTCTTCATCTCCATGTCTGTCAGACCGTGCTTTTGACAAAAACAATCAAAATAACGACGTCTCGCTTCATCCTGTATTGCTGATAGGTTGTCGGTCCCGTTGAACGCGTACAGTACCGTCGCACGCGCCGGGTGTGACACGGTGAATGCATCCATTACCCTTAACAAGAAATCCCAATCCCAGTAGTTATAGACGTCTTCGTCGAATAGACCAATCGTGTCATGAATCGATTTGCGATACATCGTACCCGAAGGAATAAACGTCGAGTCCTGACGCATCCGCTCTCGATCGAACGCGTAAGCGAACGGTTCCCAGTCCGTCACAACACGACGGCCCCCTCTCCATTCGAAGCGGAACAGCTCAGCGTCCGAATAGACGAGGTCAGCCTGTTGAAGGTCGCGTAGCCCTGCCTCTAGATGTGTCGGCATGAGCAAATCGTCATCGTCTAGTAACAAGATGACATCGCCTCTCGCTTCGAGAACACCACGATTACGGGCACGAACATGATGGTTTTCACCCACTTCGATGACACGTGCATCCAATTGATTCAAAAAAGGCGCCAAAAGGTGTTGTTTTGGCGGCCCTTCATTATTCATGACCAAGACCTCAAACTGCTGAAACGTTTGGACCGTTAGACTTTCAAGCAGTTCCGTCAGTTCCGTCTCGCGTTTATAAGCCGGAATGACAATCGAGACAATCGGTTTCATCCGCGATATGCCGTCTCAACGAGTGGAAGAATTGCTTCCCAGCTCACACCGTTCTCCTTTGATACGGTCACAAAGTCACCATAAGCAAAGACACTCTCCACGCCTTCGATTTCAACTAACTTGGCGAGAAGCGGTTGATCTGTCGCTTCGCCCGCCTTCACACTTTGACTCTTGGCGCCAAACACGTTCTCTGGAAGTGTCACTTTCATCGCATTCGGATTCGGTGTTGGATCAATTCGTAACATTATTGGTTCCTCCTTATAGTTGGCAAGATGACGATACGAGGAGTCGCTGCGCCATCTCGAAAATCTCTGTTTCTGGTGGACACGCATCGAACGCTTCAAGAAGCGTTCGGCGAATCACTTCGGTCAATTGTTCGGGAGAATCGACATAGGTTAATGCCATCATGACTTCATTAAACTCAGGTCCGTATGAACCTGCCCCATAACCGAGTGGGTCCCATGTTAATAATAAGTCTTCTGTACGCACTTGTTAAACCCTTCTTTTCGCTGAAATTCCATGTCCTACTTCACCAATCTACCTTACTTTTTACTCGGATACCAGCCTTGACAAATGGATTCATATTTCTTGATTCATCAGAACACTATATCTAGTATGAAATGAATATGCAGGTATTTTGATAAGTAACGTCAAATACAATCCATTCCACCTCAAACAAACGGATGAAATGTTTCATCAAGAGTGATGAAATCGAATTCATCAATTTGTGAAAAAACAAGCAAAGACAATACATATTTTTTTTTCATCTCAGTTCTCTGTCTCAAATTGGGTCATGAAGCCCTTTTGGAGCAAAAGCAAAAAGGTGACGGGCACATTCCAGAATGTCAAGGATTGAAAAACTAAATATAGGTGTTTTATGATTAAAAAGATAAAAAAGTGTCAATATATAGTTAACGGGTATTTTGATCGTTAACACGATATTGTGACAGGTAAGGAAGTTCTTATTATCCTTTTATAACGTCTACACCATCTAAAGGAGTGATCTATTTTGACATCCCCTATCCACCACGAGACGATGCTACCAGCGGCTCCAACGCTTTCTGACGTCTCTTCTCTTATTCAATCTATCCAGACACGGTATCCTCACTTAAGCGTAGAGCGCTATGAAGAACGGGCGATTCGGGCGCTCGAGACAAAAACGCTAACACAAGATGTAGTATATGACTTATTGACGATGCATGCCCTCGATATGTTGAAAGCCGAAGAACCGGACTGGACGTTCGTGGCAACGGAAATGTACTTGAACCGCCTCTATCTTGAAGCGGCACGCAACCGCGGTTACGAAGCATCTATGCGTTATGGTAACTTCTATCAACTGGTCGAGACGTTAACATCAAAACGAATTTTCACGTCAGCGCTTCTCGATACGTATTCAAAAAAAGACATGGACCATCTCGAAACATTGATCGATCCATCCCGTGACCGTCTCTTCACATATATCGGACTCCGCACGTTGTCGGACCGCTATCTTGGGCGCGATCATGTGAAGAACCTTTATGAGCTTCCACAGGAGCGCTTCATGGTCATCGCGATGACGCTCATGCAAAAAGAAGATGAGACGACTCGATTGAAGCTCGTCGAAGAAGCTTATTGGGCTTTATCAAACCTTTATATGACGGTCGCGACACCAACGTTGTCAAACGCCGGGAAATCATATGGACAGCTCAGCTCTTGTTTCATTGATACAGTTGATGACTCCCTCCGTGGCATTTATGATTCGAACACCGATGTGGCGACGCTCTCAAAAGGTGGCGGTGGAATCGGTGTCTACCTCGGGAAAATCCGTTCACGTGGTAGTGACATCAAAGGATTCAAAGGCGTCTCAAGTGGTGCCCTTCCTTGGATGAAGCAATTGAACAACACGGCCGTCTCTGTCGACCAACTCGGTATGCGTCAAGGCTCAATTGCCGTCTATTTAGACATTTGGCATAAGGACATCTTCGAATTTCTAGACGCGAAATTGAACAACGGGGATGAGCGCCTCCGGACACACGACTTGTTCACAGGCGTTTGCTTACCGGACCTCTTCATGCGTACGGTCGAGGCACGCGGCGACTGGCACTTGTTCGATCCACACGAGATTCGTACCGTGATGGGATATAGCCTTGAAGACTATTTTGACGAATCAGAGAACGGTGGAAGCTTCACAGAGAAATATATGGAATGTGTCAACACGCCAGAACTATCTCGTGTGACAGTTCCAGCCATCGACCTTGTAAAACGTTACATGCGCTCACAACTTGAAACAGGTACACCATATATGTTCTTCCGAGACGCAGTGAACCGCGCAAACCCAAACAAACATGCCGGGATGATCTACAGTTCAAACCTCTGTTCTGAAATTGCGCAAAACATGTCGGCAACGACAATCGAAGAAGAATACACACAAGACGGAAAAATCGTCATCACAAAGACTCCTGGTGATTTCGTCGTCTGTAACTTGAGTTCAATCGCACTTGCTCGTGCCGTGAAAGCCGATGTGCTCGAACGACTCATCCCGATTCAAATGCGTATGCTCGATAACGTCATCGATTTGAATACGATCGAAGTTCCACAGGCGATGATCACGAACCAGAAGTATCGTGCAGTCGGTCTAGGAACGTTCGGTTGGCATCACTTGCTCGCACTCGAAGGAATCCGTTGGGAATCGGTCGATGCCGTTCAATATGCAGAGAAACTCTATGAAAAAATCGCGTATCTCACAATCCAAGCATCGATGGAACTCGCCAAAGAAAAAGGAGCATTCGGCGTCTTCGAAGGTTCAGAATGGCATACAGGCGAATACTTCAAGCGTCGGAACTATCGTTCACATGACGACCTCGATTGGGACGGTCTCGCGGCAGAAGTACATCAAAACGGCGTCCGTAACGCCTATATGATGGCCGTTGCACCAAACTCATCGACGGCGATTATCGCTGGTAGTACCGCATCGATTGACCCGGTCTACAAAAAGGTCTACTCAGAAGAGAAGAAAAACTATAAGATTCCAGTCACGGTTCCCGACTTGACGCCGGACACGAACTGGTTCTATAAATCAGCATTTGAAATTGATCAATTATGGAGCATCCGTCAAAACGCGGCTCGCCAGCGCCACATCGACCAAGCAATCAGCTTCAACTTATACGTGAAGAACGATGTAAAAGCGACAGAGCTTCTTGCGATGCACCTCGAGGCATGGTCTCTTGGCATGAAGTCGATTTACTACACTCGTTCGACGACCGTTGAAGTCGACGAATGTGAGTCGTGTGCTTCGTAAACCGTCGTCATAATCATTATGTACATTTTATAGAAAGGTGGTCCACCCTATGAACATCGCAATCATCTGTCATTCGATGAGTGGAAACACAGAAGAAGTGGCATCGCTCATCGAATCGACACATCATCGCCGTGGCGATACTGTCGTCCGCTATGATGCCGATCGCGTCGGATATCACGAAGCTCAATCGCTCGCTTCGTTCGACCTCGTCTATTTCGGCTCTTACACGTGGGCAGACGGAATCTTACCAGACGAAATGAAAGATACGTTCCGCCTCGTATTGAAGGAACTCCAAGTGCCGATTCGACAAGCTGCGGTATTCGGAACCGGTGACAAGATGTTTGTACATTTCTGTCGCGCTGTTGACGAGATGGCGTACCACCTTTCAAAATACGGAATCCCACTTGCCGGGGAACTGCTTAAAATCGAGCAGTCCCCACGTAACCAACCGTTCAACGTCCAACATTGGGCAGAGCGGATGGCTCACCATGTAGAAGAAGGAGTTATGCATCATGTCGATTCAGAAAATCAAATTATTGTCGCCCAAACATCCTAACCGGGCAACCGCCATCATTGGCGGGGAAACGAGTTCGATCGTCAATTGGAACGATATCGCGTATCCTCAGTTCTATACCATTTACAAACAGTTATTATCGAACTTTTGGATTCCTGATGAGATCTCAATGTCTAAGGATATGCAACAATGGCCGCAATTGACTGAACGTGAACAGGATGCATTCAAACGGATCATCGGACTGCTCTCGATTCTCGACTCGGTCCAGACACGATACATCCTCGAGTCTTCTATGTTCTCATCTGACTCGTCTGTACACGCCGTTCTCGCGGTCATCGCACAACAAGAGGTCGTGCACAATCAATCATACAGCTATGTCCTATCAAGTCTCGTGCCACTCGCTGAACAAAATCGAATCTTTGACATCGCCAAAGACGATGAAATGGTCATGAAGCGCAATCAATTCATCTTGGACTTATATGAAGCGTTCCGCGAGACTCCGAACGCCGAAAACTTTGCGAAATCGCTCGTTGCATCCGTCATTCTAGAAGGCATCAACTTCTATTCAGGATTCGCTTATTTCTACAATCTCGCCCGTCACCAAAAGATGGTCGGTACATCAACGATGATCAGTTATATCCAACGTGATGAGATGCAACATTCTTACTTCATCAGCCAGCTCTTACGTGCCGTGCTGACAGAAAATCCGAAGATTGATGAAAACGGAAAGTTCAGTCAGTTCGTATACGACACGATGGCAGAAGCGGTCGACCTCGAGATCGAGTGGTGTGAATACGTTCTCCGTGACCTCGATGGACTCGACGTCAGTGAAATGCGAGACTACGTCAAATACTTGGCGAACAAACGCCTCCGCGTCATCGGTCTGAATGACTTGTATGAAGGATTTGACGAAGATGTCATGCCTTGGATCCGTGCATACTCAGATGACTCGCTCAATGCGACAAAATCTGATTTCTTCGAACAAAAGTCACGTTCTTATGCGAAAGTGACAGACGCGAACGGATTTGATGATCTATAAAATTGAACCGAACCGATTAAATCGGTTCGGTTTTTTTGTACATCAAAAAAACCCAGACAGTCATGTCTGGGTTAATTCAAATCAATAATAAGTCTGAACATATTTGGCAATTCCTTCAGCCACACCTTCCGCCATTTGCTGACGAGACGTGTTACTTCGAAGGTAAGTCAAATCTGTTGGTGATGAGATAAATCCTAATTCGACGAGTGCAGATGGCATTGTGTTATACGTAATAACGTAATAATTAGCTGTTTTCACTCCTCGGTTCGACATTCCACTCATTTTACCTGCCAAGTTGCTTTGAATGTTTGAAGCAAGGACACGACTTCGAGCGCTGTGCGCAGACTGAGAAGAATAGAACGTTTCTACCCCTTTCGCAGATGATGAACCGGCTGCGTTGACGTGCATACTTACAAACAAATCACCACGTAACGACTTCGCTGCAGCAACTCGCTGATCTAGAGTCAAATAGACATCAGTTGAACGAGTGAGACGTACATTGTAATCATATTTTGAGCGAAGATAAGCTTCTACACGTTTCGTTACATCAAGTACAATCGTTTTCTCATAGAGAGATCCATTAACTGCTCCTGGGTCTTTCCCACCGTGTCCTGGATCAAGGACGATGACTGTTCCAGTCGATGTGCTCGGCTTAGATGTCATCACGAATGCTGAAGAAATGAAAGCATCTTGTCCATTGAACTTGATTTTATGGAAACCATTGATTGTCCCATAATGTGAAACAGCTGTTCCGTGATTGAGTTGACCAACCACATTCGAATCAAGACTCGCTTTCGAACGAACGTTCAATACATCACCTGGTGTGTTGATGTATACCGTACCTTTTGGTGCAGCTTCCGGCGCTGCCGGGGCTTTCCCTTTCGTCAACCACGAACTCGCTGTGTAGTAGACTTTCGAGCCGATATGAACAGTCGACCAACTCGAATTGTACGCTTTGTATGAAACAGCCGTGTATTTCGGAAGAACCATGAGGACTTCCGAACTCTGATGGGTTTTCCCAAACAAGTTTACTGTACGGTTTGCATACCCTTGCGTGAGTCCATCATCCGGTTTCGTTGTCGTCGGAGGCTCCGTTGGCGTTTTCGACGTAGAGATCCAAGCTGTCGGTGTGTAATAAGTTTCACTTCCGAGATATACAATCGACCAGCTCGAGTTGTATTTGCTCGAGAGGACAGCCGTGTTCACGGGGAGTACCTTCTTCACCGCCGAACGTTGATTCCGCTCAGCGAAGAGTTTCATCTCCCGGTTTGCATATCCGTCTTTTTTCTCTACACCACTGTCCAATGTGCCTGCTGTGATGCCCCAAGTCGGCGTATAATACGTCTCGTTCCCGATATAGACAATCGACCAACTTGAATTATATTTACTCGAGACGACAGCCGTATGTTTCGGAAGAACTTTCTGCACTTTCGAACGTTGGTTGCGTTCAGCGAACAACTTCAACTCACGGTTCGCGTAGCCGTTTGTCCGCTCCACATTCGATTCTGTCAGTTTCGGTGCGATGTAAGCTTTTGCAGCATAGTACGTCTTGCCATTTAGGTAGACTTTTGCCCAAGAAGAATTATGAACGGCATACTTCACTTCCGTCCCTTTCTTCAACGTAGCGACAATCTTCGCCGATCGATGAGACGTGACTCGTACGTTTAAGTTCGCAGTTGTCACACCAGTAGACGTTGCCGCCTGCGTCGTTAGCGAACTTGCAGTGGATGAAAGTTTCCGAATGTACTGGGCCGAGGCATAGTATGTACGATTGTTTACATACACTTTGTGCCAGGACTGATTATACGTTCCATACTTTACTTTCGTGCTTTTTGGTAATGTTTTCACTACCTTCCCACTCAGACTAGGGGATGTACGAATGTTCAAATTGACAGTCGTCTCTCCATCGTAAGTAGCAGCTTCAGCAGACGGAAGTTGCATACCAAACAAGAGGACCGTTAAGATGAGGGCAACTTTCAACAGTTTTATTTTCATCCAAAATATTCCTTTCTCATTGCGGCATTTCCTACTAACAACAATTTCATATTAGCATAATGCTTTTTTAAAAAAAGTAAATATTTGAAAAAAAGATGAATGTTTTTGATAAAAAGGTAAATGTTTTTATTTGACCGGTCGGATGATCAGAAACGTCTCCGCACCGTAACGTTCGATGGCGACAGTAAAGCCTTCTTTAATCGAAGGATTCTCTGTAACAATCAATCCATCTCGTTTCTGTTGAATTACAAATCCGTCCAATCCTTCAATCGCTGCAATGCGACAAAAACGCTCGATATGTTGTTCTCGTTCTATATATCGGTCGAATCGCTCAAACGATTTAACTGGGACTCCGCCCCAATAGCGACCTGGCTGATGTGATAAATAAGTACGCACCGATGTCTCCGTAATCGGATCCGGCGTATGATCAAATCGTCCGAAGTCCCGGACCGACTTCTCTTCGATGAGGGCAAAGAGTGAATCGAACAGATTGAGATGGTAAGACGCTCCAAGAGACAAAGCGGCACGCTGCAATTGCTCGATATGATGCTGTAGTGATTGACCTTTACGGTTCGGTTTTAACTTCTTATCGCCTTCATAAGCGTTCAAAATCCGCGCCACTTCCCCTGCCTCTTCAACAATTTGAAAATACAGCTTCTCTTTCGATTCTCCTCCCTCCGCCTCTGGTTGCTGCAATGCAATCGCATACTGGTTTGCCAGACACGTGGAGATCACTAGTACATCAAGTAACTCCTCTTTCAACTCATCCCGCGCCTCTCTCCTTAACGCGCCACCTACTTCTCCTACCTCTTCTAACAATCGTGCTAGCCCGGATAAAGGTCTCCAGTAACCACCTAAATGAAGAATCATCGTATCGATTTTCTGTTGAACTTCTCTCACGTTCATTCACCTATCTTTCTGCTTTATTTACCGCTTACATGATATACTATGCTCAACCTAGTTGTCCGGAAAGGGTGGGTTCCACATGTCGTCGGCAAGACTTTGGCAATTGCTTCGATTCATTCTCGTCGTAATCGGTTTCTTTTTAATCACTTGGCTCTTGAATATACTTTTCGAATATACATATCCGTTCGTATTTGCCTTGCTCTTGTCCTTGATGACCGTCCCGCTCGTCAACTTTTTCGAGCGAAAATCAAATATGCCTCGTGCACTCGGCACTCTCATTTCCTTGGTCATCGTGCTTAGCATCGTCGTCGGAATCATTACCATCGTCATCATCCAATTGATTCATTATGCAACGGTGGCAGCGGAACGACTCCCTGAACAAATTGAGACACTCACCGAGTTTATCCAACGACTGTTCAATGAGAAAATCGCACCGCTCGTCAATGATGCATACGAGAGCTATCAGCAGTTAAATCCCGGACAGACGACCTCGCTCGAGGGAGGAATCACCGAGCTCGGTGTCCAACTCGCCTCAGCGATTGGTGTCTTGTCCCGCGGAGTGGCCAGTGTGCTACAAAACATGTTAGCAGCGCTCCCTCTCGTCTTGTTGCTCGTGGTCGTCATTGTCCTCGCCTGGTTCTTCATCACAAAGGATTGGCCATCATACGTCAACTCACTGAATCGTCTGAACAAACGAAAAGGATTCAAAGAATTCGAGGAAGTGATGATCAACCTCAAGTCTGCCCTATTTGGATACGTCCGTGCCCAGTTCACGCTCATCTCCATCACATTCGGGATCGTCTTGATCGGAATGCTCATCCTCCGTGTTGACAACCCGCTCTCTTTCGCTTTACTCGCGGGGTTCTTTGACCTTTTGCCTTATTTAGGGGTCGGTACGCTACTTATTCCTTGGGCCGCCTATGCCGCGGTGACAGGTGATTGGTTCGTGGCCATCGGATTGGTCGTGTTGTATATCATCGTCATCGTCCAACGCAACTTGGCTGAACCGAAAATTGTCGGTTCCCATATCGGATTGAATCCACTGGTCGCACTCATCTCCATCTTCGTTGGATTAAAGCTATTCGGTGTACTCGGCTTTATCGTCGGACCCGTACTCGCCGTCCTGTTGAAAGCCGTATACAATGCCAAAGTGTTTCATTACATATGGCGATTTATCGTCGGTCCGCCTACAACGACAGCAAAAGAGCGATGAAATGTTGATTTCATCGCTCTTTTTTCATTTGAGGTACAGCCACTACGGGTTGATCAGATGTCGCCGGCTGGAGCGAGAGACCACTTGTCCCCGCTTCATAGGCAGCTACCGCCAAGATGCACGCATCGATAATATCGTCGATTTGGACGTTCGACATTTTCCATTTCCATGGTGAACTTTTCGAGTATTGCCGAAGTAACTCGATTCGCTCATCCTGCCCTTCGACCGTCTTTTTCGAATGACTTGCCTCATGCCCCATCATGACTGAAAAACAAACTTCCGGATGTGATTCGTAAACGTCAGATGCCTTCACCTGCTGAAACTCACGGATACGGGGAACAAGATTCCACGCTTGTTTACTAATCCCTTTGCCAACCAACGCCCGACTCCTTTCATTCGCTTCCTCATAAGTCGCTTCTTGCAACACCTCTTGAATCGGCGGAGTGAAGACGGATGACTTTCGTTGTCTGAGTCGGCAACGCATCCATGCATCGCATTCGCGGCTCGGATGGTCGACCGTTCCTAAATCTTTCGGCATATCCACAAAATGCATGGCACCATCAATCAGCAACTCCTCCAACGTCTCCGAAATCGTTAAACAAAGTGAGATGCTGTCATATGTGATCCGTACCCAACCGCCACGTGCACCATCAATTCCTACTCCTACCATGTCGTACCTCCTGTAACATCATCAACACGCCAAATACGGCGAGAAACACTGTACTCCCTAACCAAATACGGTTCGGCCACACCGTGTAGCATAAGCCACACAGAATCGCCAACCCGATTACTCCAGCTGCTCTTACCGCTCCCACGATTCAATCATCCGTGCGAGGGTTCGAACCATGACACCAGTCGGCCCCTTCGGACCGAGGTCATTCGCTGCCGCTCGTTCGCTCGTTCCCGCAATATCGAGATGCAGCCATGGTGTATCGCCGACAAACTCACCGACAAATGCGCCACCAAAAATCATATGGCCGAAACGACCTGGTGAGTTATTCAAATCGGCAACTTCCGATTTTCTCACCTTGTCGATGAAGACATCAAAGTATGGCATCTGCCACACGAGCTCGTTCGTCTCACGACTCGCCGCTTCAAGCGAACGATAGAGCGAATCATCATTTGTCAGACAGCCTGTCACGTCTGTACCGAGGGCGACAAGAACGCCACCTGTGAGCGTAGCTACATCGATGATAGCTTTTGGTTCATACGTTTTCGCAAATGTGACCGCATCCGCTAGGACGAGGCGTCCTTCAGCGTCTGTGTTCAAGACTTCAATCGTCTTCCCGTTCATGGCTGTGATCACATCATCCGGTTTGAACGCATCCCCAGAAATCATATTGTCGGTCGCACCGATGATGCCAATCACGTTCCGTTTTGGTCGTGTCAATCCGAGGGTTTCAAACAATCCGAGGACGGTAGCAGCGCCACCCATGTCCCCTTTCATTCCGACGATTCCATCTTTTGGCTTGATTGAATAGCCACCTGTGTCAAATGTGACACCCTTTCCGACAACGGCAATCGGAGCTTCTTCCTCTGCCCCGCGATACTCGAGCACAATCAACTTTGGCGGAATCGTCGAACCTTGGTTCACTGCGAGCAATGCCCCCATCCCGAGTCCTTCCATCTCTTCTTTTTCAAGAATGCGGTATTTGAAATCATGACGTTTCGCCAACTCAACCGCGTAATCCGCTAACGTCTCCGCCGTCAAAATATTAGCCGGCATCATCGTCAACGTTCGAGCGACATTGACTCCTTTCCCATAAGCCACACCCGCATCGATATCCGTCTGGTCCACGTCACCGAGCAACGTGATCGTCGGTTCTTCGACCGTTTCATTTGGAGCAGACTTATATGTAGGATGGGCATAGGTCGCCATTTCATACGCTTCTGTAAACATACGCGCCGCTCCGTCCGTAAACGTATCAAGCGCTACCGCGACGTCCTTCAGTCCACGTGCTTTGATCAGCTTCGCAACTTTCCCGAACCAATTCCGAACATTCTCGGTCGTCATGTCATTTCGTTGACCGAGTCCGACAAATAAGACACGTGTCGTCTCCCCGGCGAATGTCGGAAGGATTGTCACTTCCCCCGTCTTCGTAGAGAGGTCTCCTGATTGAATGAGCGCTTTGACGCGTCCAGCAAACAATGTGTCGAGCCCCTCATCGATAGAATCAGCCGCTCCAATTCCGACGACGATTGTCTCGTAAGAATCGGTCCAATTTAATTGAGCAATTTGATACATATTGCCACTTCCCTTCTATATATATGGTAAGCATAACGAACTTCTCCAAAATAATGAAATAGTATGCGTAAGAGTCAAGAAATCTTCGAATTCATGGGCTATCTCCTCGTTGTGACGTTGTTTTATTTTATGATAGGATAAGAAAGTACGCAATCGGGCTTCTCTTCATCGTGAAGTGAGGCCAATTTGACTGGTCGAGGCTTCCCCTAGTCGTAGACCGTTGCTACTTTAACTTTCTCCGTTCTCGTTAATTCTTTTTTCTTTTCGGGTATGAAGTAACGAGGCAGGAAAGTACACTATTTCTTTGAAAAGAGGGACTACGCTTATGTCACACATTAAAGGTATTGGTGCATCTGCAGGAATTGCAGTTGCAAAAGCATTCGTCATGGAGACACCTTCATTCGATATCCCATCACACAAGATTGAAGATGTCGCTGCAGAAAAGGCTCGCTTCCACGATGCGATCGCACAATCTAAAACGGAGCTTGAAGCCATTCGCGAACATACACTTCGTGAGCTCGGTCCAGACAAAGCCGAGATTTTCTCAGCTCACCTTTTAATCGTTGAGGACCCAGAAATCGTATCGCAAGTGAACGACAAAATTGAAAGCGAAAACATGAACGCAGCGAAGGCACTTGACGAAGTCGCCCAAACGATGATCATGATTTTCGAATCAATGGATAACGAATACATGCGCGAACGTGCAGCTGATGTTCGTGACGTCACAAAACGTGTCATGGCTCACATTCTCGGAGTGACATTCGTGACTCCAGCTTCGATTTCAGAAGAAGTCATCATCATTGCCGAAGATTTGACACCATCAGACACGGCACAACTTAACCGTAAATACGTCAAAGGATTCGCGACGAACATCGGCGGACGTACGTCTCACTCTGCCATCATGTCACGCTCACTTGAAATTCCGGCAGTAGTTGGAACAAAAGTGGCCCTTGAAGAAATCAAAAACGGTGACCTCGTCATCATCGACGGAACAGAAGGTGACGTCTTCGTCAACCCTTCAGAAGATCTCGTCAAAGAATACGAAGGCAAACGTGCTGATTTTGAAGCGTACAAAGAAGAGTTGAAGCAACTCGTCAACGAAGAGTCAATCACAGCGGACGGTCACAAAGTGAAACTTGCTGCGAACATCGGGACACCGAACGACCTCGAAGGCGTTTTGAAAAACGGTTCAGATGCAATCGGGCTCTATCGTACGGAGTTCCTATATATGGACTCTGAAACGTTCCCGACTGAAGAAGAGCAATACACAGCTTACAAAACGGTTCTTGAAGGCATGGAAGGCAAGCAAGTCGTCATCCGTACACTCGACATCGGTGGCGACAAAGAGTTGTCATACCTTGACCTCCCGAAAGAAATGAACCCGTTCCTCGGCTATCGTGCCATCCGCCTTTGCCTTGAGGAAACAGATTTGTTCCGCACACAACTTCGTGCCCTTCTCCGTGCCTCAGCTCACGGTAACCTTGCAATCATGTTCCCAATGATTGCGACACTCGAAGAGTTCCGCGCGGCGAAAGCCCTTCTTCTCGAAGAAGAAGCGAAGTTGAAAGAAGAAGGAATCGAAGTCGGAAAATATGAGACAGGGATGATGGTTGAGATCCCATCAACCGCTGTCATGGCGAAGCAATTCGCAAAAGAAGTCGACTTCTTCTCAGTCGGAACGAACGACTTGATTCAATACACGATGGCGGCTGACCGGATGAACGAAAAAGTTTCTTACTTGTACCAACCGTTCAACCCTGCCATCTTGAACCTCCTCCACAACGTCATCACTGAAGCACACAAAGCTGGCAAATGGGTCGGCATGTGTGGAGAGATGGCTGGAGAAGAACTCGCGATTCCAATCCTTCTCGGTCTTGGTCTCGACGAATTCTCGATGTCCGCTTCAAGCGTCCTTCGTGCGCGTAGCCTCGTGAAACGCTTGACGAAGTCGGAAACAGAAGCAATCGTCAACGAAGTCCTCAACATGGACACAGCTGAAGAAGTCGTGAACTTCCTTAGCGAAAAGTTCGACATTAAGAAATAATGGCAAAAGTCCTTCTCTCGCTCGAGAGAAGGACTTTCTTATATACTGCATTAGAAATCAAAATCGTCTGGGTCCGGACCGACACGTTGATATCGGTCGAGTGAGTCGATTCGTTCCATTTGATCTTTGGTCAATTCAAAGTCATGAACATCGAAGTTTTCTGCGATTCGATGTGGTTTGATGGATTTCGGAATAATCACCCATCCCGTTTGGAGATGCCACCGTAACAACACCTGGGCGACGGAACGATCGACTTCCTTTGCGACCTCTACTAAAGTCTGCTCTTCGAACAGCCCTCCCTGCATAAGCGGTGCCCAAGCGACCGGTACGATGCCGTGCTCGCTCATATACGATGCTAACTCGGTTTGACGAAGCAACGGATGCCGTTCAACTTGGTTCACGGCTGGAACGAGGTCACTGTTTGCAGCCAATGTCTCGAGGTGATGGATTTGGAAGTTACTCACCCCGACTGCCCCGACACGTCCCTCTCGATACAACGTTTCGAGGGCACGCCAACTCTCGACCATCTTGTCTTCCACCGGCCAATGAATCAAATACAAATCTAACTGTTCCAATCCAAGACGAACGAGTGACGCCTCGTAGGCGGAGATGGCAGCATCGTAACCTTGATCGGTGTTCCATAGTTTCGATGTGATAAATAAATCATCCAGGGAAATATTTGCGATTTCCATTCCTTTTCGGATTCCGTCACCGACCCCCTCTTCATTCTCATAAACGGCTGCCGTATCGATATGACGGTATCCTTGACGAATCGCCTCGACGACTGCATCCATGACTGTATCCCCATCTTCAACTTTGAAGACGCCAAGTCCAATAGTAGGAATGGCTTTCTGACCGTGACTCAATTGTATGGATTGTTTCATTTGTACCCCTTCTTTCGTGAGAATTCTCCTTCACTATAAGGGGGATTCTCCTTTTCCGGAATAAGGCACATTGAAGTAACTACACAAATCGAGCCGCGCCATGATAGGAGCGGCTCGTAATCGTTTATTCTGGTCCTCTGTCATCGGCTCTAAAGTCGAGCGCTTCCCCTGCGACGACCGTTTCACCGAACGGTACGACGACGACTTTTCCGTCCCCGTTCGTCCAAATGATTGGTGTAATTAGTGACGGCACTTTATCACGAATCGCGCTGAGGTCGACTTCGAGAAGGACGTCTCCCGCTTCGACCCGGGCGCCTTCTTCGACTTTTGCCGTGAATCCTTCCCCTTTCAGGTTGACCGTATCGAGACCGACGTGGATCAATAGTTCACGTCCATCGTCAGCCAAAATGCCGATCGCATGTTTCGTCGGGAAGAATGTCGTGATTTGACCGGTCACCGGCGAAACGACCTGTCCGGAACTTGGTTCAATCGCAAACCCTTCTCCCATCATGCGACCCGAGAAAACTTGATCCGGCACATCATCAAGTGATAACAGGACACCAGACATCGGAGCCAAGAAGCGATGATCGGCTTGTTCAGCCGCTTCCGGTGTAATGACTGCCTTCTCTACTTTTTCTTTTGGTTTGTATTCGCCACCTTCGATGATGGTCGCGATTTGTGATTTGAGCGTGTCCGATTTTGGTCCGAAGATGGCTTGGATATTGTCTCCCACTTCAAGGACACCTGCGGCACCGAGCGTTTTTAGAAGGTCTTTGTCAACTTGTTTCACGTCATTGACGGTGACACGAAGTCGCGTAATACATGCATCTAAATGTTTAATGTTTTCAGGACCACCGAGTCCGACGAGCACTTCATATGGCAAGTCGTCCCCAATCCCCGCTTTGTCCCCTTTCGTGCCAGTCTGCACGTCCCGTCCAGGAATTTTCAGGTCAAACTTCGTAATGGCGAATCGGAATCCAAAGTAGTAGATGACCGCAAAGACGAGACCAACCGGGATGACGAGCCACCAGGCCGTCCGGTTCGGCAGGACCCCGAAGAGCAGATAGTCAATGAGACCACCAGAGAAGGTCATCCCAATCTTGACGTTCAGTAAATGCATCGTCATGAAGGAGAGACCGGCAAAGACGGCGTGAATTCCGAAGAGAAGTGGTGCAACGAAAACGAATGAGAATTCGACTGGTTCTGTGATCCCTGTTAAGAATGACGTAAGGGCAGCCGAGAAATAGAGACCCTCGACGTCTTTCCGCCGTTCTTTCGGAACCGTGTGGAACATGGCGAGACAGGCTGCTGGTAAGCCGAACATCATGAACGGGAATTTCCCGGTCATGTACGTACCGGCTGTGAACTCCACGCCGTCACGCAGTTGTGCGAAGAAGATCCGCTGGTCACCTTGTACGAGATCACCGGCTTGGTTCGTATACTCCCCGAATTGGAACCAGAATGGAGAATACCAAATATGGTGAAGACCGAACGGAATCAAGGAACGTTCTACTAATCCAAAGATGAATGCTGATAAGGCAACGTTTGCCTCGATGACCGTACTTGAGAACGTGTTGATCGCATTCCCAATCGGTGGCCATATATATGCGAGCGCAATCCCGATAATCAAACTGAATGCGGCCGTCGCAATCGGGACGAACCGCTTCCCTGCAAAGAACCCTAAGAAATCTGGCAACTTGATGTTGAAATACTTGTTGTACGCATAGGCTGCAACAAGACCTGCGATAATCCCCCCGAATACCCCCATTTGGAGTGTCGGAATACCGAGAACGGTGGCATACTGCGGATCACCTTGAGCGATTTCCGCGGTAATCCCATTCCATGTGCTAATGACTTTGTTCATGATCAAATAACCGACAATGGCTGCTAGACCAGCAACCCCGTCCCCGTTCGCCAGGCCAATCGCGACCCCGACGGCAAACAGTAACCCTAAGTTTGCAAAGACGATGTCCCCGGCATCTGTCATGACTTGCCAAATCAGGACAAGTGAGTCATTCGCCAGAAACGGGAGCAATTCAACGAGGTCCGGGTTTTGGAATGCGGTACCAAACGCCAAGAGAAGACCGGCTGCCGGTAAGATTGCAACCGGAAGCATGAGTGCTTTCCCGACCCGTTGTAAAACGCCAAACACTTTCTTCCACATCATGGTTCCCTCCTTTGTCAGAATACTTACTTTTTCCCTCTAACGTTTGGATGAAACCGTTTCACATAAAAAGAAAAGACCAACCCCGAAGGATTGGTCTAGGTCATCAATTAGTTAGCTTTCTTTTCGTTACCTGAAGCGATGACCGCTTGGATTTCTGATTTCAATGCGTCCGAACGTGGTCCGAAGATTGCTTGAATGTTGTTACCAACTTCAAGGACACCAGATGCACCAAGGCGTTTCAACTCATCTTTGTTGACTTGGTTCTTATCTTTTACTTCGACACGAAGACGTGTGATACATGCATCGAGGTGCTTGATGTTTTGTGAGCCACCAAGACCGACGAGGATATCTTGTGCAAGTTCCGAACCAGTAGCTGTTGACTGTTCAACAACTTCATCTTCACGACCTGGTGTTTTAAGGTTGAATTTGCGGATAACGAAACGGAATCCGAAGTAGTAAACAACCGCGAACACGAGACCGACTGGAATAACGAGCCACCAAGCCGTACGACCTGGAAGAACACCGAAGAGCAAGAAGTCGATCAAACCACCCGAGAACGTCATCCCGATTTTCACGTTCAAGATGTGCATTGTCATGAATGAAAGACCTGCGAATACTGCGTGTACTGCGAAGAGAAGTGGTGCTACGAACAAGAATGAGAACTCGATTGGTTCTG
The DNA here is from genome assembly GCF_015712685.1 of Exiguobacterium sp. SRB7LM. GTDB lineage: Bacteria > Bacillota > Bacilli > Exiguobacteriales > Exiguobacteriaceae > Exiguobacterium > Exiguobacterium profundum. The sequence goes on from NZ_VWVR01000006.1 coordinate 1,269,658, forward strand.
TGATACCAGTCAAGAACGATGTAAGGGCAGCAGAAGCCAAGAGACCACCGACAACCGCTTTACGCTCAGGACGTGCTTCGTGATACATCGCGAGTGCTGCTGCAGGAAGACCGAACATCATGAACGGGAATTTACCAGTCATGAACGTACCTGCTGTCAATTCAGCGCCATCACGAATTTGTGCGAAGAAGATCGCTTGGTCACCACGTACAACGTTACCCGCTGCATCTGTGTATGAACCGAATTCAAACCAGAACGGTGAGTAGAAGATGTGGTGAAGACCGAATGGAATCAATGAACGTTCGATTAAACCGAAGATGAACGCTGCGAATGTACGGTTTTCATTCAACATGAAGTTTGAGAATGAGTTCAATCCGTGCTGAACTGGTGGCCATACTAATAGTAGGACGAAACCAGCAACGACGGCTGCAACTGCCGTTACGATTGGAACGAAACGTTTACCAGCGAAGAAACCAAGGAACTGTGGCAATTCGATATTGAAGTACTTGTTATAGGCCCATGCGGCGATGAGACCCATGATAATCCCTCCGAATACCCCTGTTTGGAGTGTTGGGATACCGAGTACGTTCGCGTAAGCTGGATCACCTTGTGCCAATACTTCAGGTGTGAGTTCGAGCCAAACACCCATGACTTTGTTCATGATCAAGAATCCAACGATTGCTGCAAGTCCGGCTACCCCGTCACCTGCTAAACCGATGGCGACACCGACTGCGAACAAGAGCGCCAAGTTCGAGAAGATGATTCCACCTGCTTGCTCCATCAATTGAGCGAATTTCACGACGCCTTCGTTCGTTAACCAACCAGCGCGTGATGTAAGTTGTGGGTTTTGCATTGCGTTACCGAATGCAAGAAGAAGACCGGCTGCCGGCAAGATCGCAACAGGAAGCATAAGTGCTTTACCGACTTTTTGAAGAACACCAAAGATCTGCTTAAACATCAACATTTCCTCCTTTTTTTAAGTACGTATAAACAATATGATAGCGGCGTAGATGTCAGACAACCGACGTATCTAAACGTTTTCATAAATCACGTTTATAAAAACAGAAAAGGCATGAATAAGGATAGAACGTAGACCTCTCCCAATGGAGACATCACATAACGTTCCACTCCTTACTCATGCCTGATCGAATCAGTAACACGTAAGACACGTGGTATCATTTATCTACTTGTTAGGCGCTGGAGATGCATCGTCAAATATGTCGCTTCACCTCGTGGGACGGGACGCTTTAATTCGCGTTCCATGATGCCCATCAGCTCCCAAGCAGTACTATAGCATAGCGGATATTCGTCGCGCAACACCTTTTCAATTTTTTGTGGTGCCTCGACCGTCTCACCTGTCGCGACCCGCTCAACGGCGTACCTTAAGTGCCGAAGTAAGCGCTTATAATCGAGTGATGTCCGGTCCATTTTCACGTTCAAACGACTCTCAATCGTCTGAACAATTTGCCCGATGATTTGATTATGACGGTTGACCTCGAGGACGTTTTTGAACGTCGTCGCCGAGTGAATATGAAGGGCGATAAACCCTGTTTCCGCATCCGGGAGCAAAACGTTCAATCGTTCATGGAACATATCGACAATCCGTTCCGCGAGCGCAAACTCGTTTGGGTAGAGTGATTCCGTCTCGAGTAAAAACGGATTCGTCACTTCCATCCCTTGTTCGATTCGCTTCATCGTGAAGAACAAGTGATCAGTCAAACCGATATGGATGTGCTCATCGACTTTCTTGCCCGTACTCGTCTCAATAAAGCCAACAATCTCTTGCATGAATGCAATGAAGTCCTCGTCGACATGTTTGACGAGTTCCTGATATTGTGATTGCTCTTCTTTATCTGTCAGTTGATACACTTTCTCCGGGACGCTGGCCGGGTCGACGAGGTCGCCTGGTTTTTTGCCAAAGCCAATCCCCTTCCCGAGTAGAATGACTTCCGGATCCGTATCATGTTGACAAATGACAACGCTATTATTCAACACTTTTTTGATCGTATACATCGGTAATGTCATTCGCATCGCATCCCTTACTAAAAATCGTTTCGCTATCTAGTATATCGGTTCATGCCCTAAAAAAGTAGGGACAAAACAAAAAAGGCGAACATTTCTGTCGCCAATTAAAACATTGAATAACCGCTCTTTCGTAAGAAACGAATCGTCACACCAGCTAGAATTGCACCGAGCAATCCAAAGCCGAGCATGAATAAATCGAGAAGTTGCAACCCGACGAGTCCTTCATAGACACTCGTAAGCGCGGTCGATGTCTCGGTCACGTAACTCGAAAGTTTGACATTATCAATCATCATGATGACAAAAATCGGATAAATGAACACAAGTGTCCATGTCTTTTTAAGTAACATATTCAAGATGAAGCCGATACTGAAAAAAATCGTCATATATAAAACGGCTCCAATGACTGCTTGGATAATATGCATGTATTGCCCCCCTTGTCCGCTCTTCATTATACAAAATTTCGACCAACGAGGTCAAAGAACTTCCTATGACAATTTCGAAAGAAAAACAGCCCGTTCTGAGATAGAACGAGCCGTGCAATCATGAAATTAGAACTTCCCTTTTTTAAGGACGAGTCCGTACTTTTTCAATTCGATGAAGTGTTTGTTGTCGATGACTTTTTTCATGAACGAAGCGTTGCGACCGAAGATCTTCTTGCCCATCACGATTCCGATTCCATCGTTATGTCCGAGTGAAGCGACCGTTCCCTTGCTCTCGTAAGTGAACTTCGATGTCGATTTTCCATTGATGAGCGCCGCAATGTTTTTCGCAACGTTATGTGCTTGTTGTGTCGCGATTTGTGCCGTCGGTGGGTATGGACGGTTCGATGCAGGATCCATGACCGCTGAGCAGTCACCGATGATGAAGACGTTGTCGTGACCTGGTGCACGGTTGTCCGCTTCCACCATGACACGGTTACGGACCGCTTCAAATCCTGATTTTTCGATGATCGGGCTACCACTTACGCCACCTGTCCAGATGATCGTGTTGGCACGAATCGTTTCTGTCGTGTCACCTTGAAGTGGACCGAATGTCACCACACCTGGCTCGACACCTTTGATTCCGTTACCAAGTTTCATCTCGACACCGTTACGTTCCAACCATTTCTGTGCGTACGTTGTGAGTTCTGGGTCGAAACCAGGAAGAACTGTTGGTGCTGCTTCAATGTTAACGATGCGAACCGCTTCGCGTGGCACGTCATATTGTTTGCAAAGCTCTGGAATCCGGTTGACGATTTCACCGAGGAATTCGATTCCTGTGAATCCAGCACCACCGACAACAATCGTCACGAACGAATTGTCAGAAGAACCATTTGTTTTATATTGAGCGAATGAATATTCGATGTGCTCTTTGATTTTACGAACACTGTTCAACGAGCTGATTGTCATCGCATTTTCTTTCAAGCCTGGGATACCGAACGTTTCAGGTACACCACCGAGACCGATGACGACATAGTCGTATTCGACAACTGAACCATCTTCGAGTGTAACTTGTTTCGCAGCAGTATCGACGCGATCGACGATCCCTTTGACAAGTTTCACACGTGACGGGTTCACAATATCGTTAATGTAGATGCGTGCTTGGTCTGGGTTCATCGTTCCAGCAGCTGGTTCGTGAAGCCATGTCGTTTGGTAGTGATAATCATGCTTGTTGATAAGCGTAATGTTCGCATCACCTGCAGCGAGTGTCTTTTGAAGGTTGACGGCTGTGATGAGTCCACCGAAGCCCGCACCAAGAATAACAATGTTAGGTCGTTTCATGTTCATTTCCACCTTGTTTAAAATTTTGTTTTTTTGAACAACTATGTTGTGTGTTTCTTCACATAGACGTTCACAATAAAGCCTATTCTTGTTCAACATCTGTTCACAATTGCTTCTGTTTCATTGTACGCTCTTTAATTTGAATTCTCAATGGAAAAGCTTATCTTCTTGAATTTTTTTTGAAAGTGTTGCATGTTTGTACTGAATGGATTTAATTCAATAAACTCTCTATAATAGATGTATACGCTTTGAGGAGGAATTCGATGAAGACGACGAAAGATGTAATCATCATCGGTGGCGGACCAGTCGGACTGTTCACCGCATTTTATGCAGGCATGCGCCAACTCGATACGACGTTGATTGAAAGCTTACCGCAACTCGGTGGTCAGTTATCAACGCTCTATCCTGAAAAATATATTTATGATATTGCCGGTTTCCCGAAAGTGAAAGCACAGGACTTGATTGATCAACTAAAAGCTCAGGCCGATCAATTCGAACAAGACTACCGCCTCGGCGAAACGGTGGAAACGGTCGAACGCCTCGAGGACGGCACTTTCGTATTGACGACGAACAAAGAAGAGTATCATACGAAAGCCATCATCATCACAGCCGGAAACGGTGCCTTCTCAGCCCGCCCACTCGGTCTTGATGGCTGCGAAGATTATGCCAACCTTCATTACTTTGTTGACAACATGGAGAAATTCCGTGATCGCCGTGTCATGATTGCAGGCGGTGGCGATTCAGCCGTCGACTGGGCACTCATGCTTGAAGGAATCGCAAAAGAAGTACACATCGTTCACCGTCGTGACCGCTTCCGTGCTCATGAACATACGGTAGAACAGATGAAGGCATCGACGATTAACGTCCTTACGCCTTACAACATCGAGTCACTGTCTGGTGAGACACACATCGAATCTGTCGAATTGACAGATAAGGATGGCGAATCAAAAATCGTTGAAATCGATGATTTGATTTGTAACTACGGATTCGTTTCATCGCTCGGTCCAATCAAGAACTGGGGAATGGAATTCGAGAAAAACACAATCCGTGTCGATTCACGTATGGAAACGACCGTTGCCGGCATCTTCGCTTGCGGTGATATCGCGACATACGAAGGGAAAGTAAAATTGATTGCGACCGGTTTCGGTGAAGCCCCAATCGCCATCAACCAAGTGAAACAGCTCGTGGATCCGACTGCTCGTCATCCGCAACACTCGACATCTGTATTTGCTGGGAAATAACCAAAAACGCTTCTGTGGTCCACATCCACAGAAGCGTTTTTTATCTTTTCATCGTTTGAACGATGACCCGGTCAATCCAGTCATCGAGTTGCGTAAACACAAATCCCGCCTTCTTCGCCTCAGCAATCGACATATAATAGTCGACATCCGAATCATACGGTGACGAGTCTCCATCTTTTATAATATGGACGGGTTTTCCGACGTGTTGACCGATTCGCTCCATCAAGGCCCCCATCGAGATGAGTCCATCACTCGCCGCATTGAACGGTCCTGTCACATTGGCACGACCGACCCATTCTAAGAAGGCGGCCGCTTCCGCACTCGAGATGAAGCCCATCTTTGCTTCCGGGTGATGCAAGACAACCGGTTCCTCGTTCCGGATTGCATCTACATAAAACTTCAATCGGTCTGTATAGTCATCCGGACCTAACACGATCGGTAATCGTACGGTCGCCACCGGGAAAGAGGCGCGATGGAAGAAGAATGATTCCGCCTCGCGTTTCCCTTGTCCGTAGTCATGTTCGGATTCAAGATGATATTCGTAATGGAGCGGATTGAAGTCGCTCTCTTTTAAATCAGGACCAGGGGCGTAGACCGACATCGTCGACGTGAGCACATATTTCCCGACTTTGTCCATGAACGCATCCGAGGCGATTTTTGCCTGATACGGAGTAAAACAAATGTTGTCATAGACGAGGTCGTACCGTTCGCGGGCCAAGTCTTTCATCGTCGCGACCGATTGCCGGTCTCCTTTGACAGACCGAATCCCTTCAGCTTCCGGCACCTGTAGTTGCCCTCTCGTCACAATCGTCACATCATCCCCTGCTTCAGCAAGTCGCAATGCGAGCCGTTTTCCGAAATAGCGTGACCCTCCGAATATCAATACTTTTCTCATGACCCTGAATCCTCCCATTTGTAATGACGTCCCTACTCATTTTCCCTTCAAAGAAACAGACTAATCTACCACTTTTACACGTATTCTTGCTATTCTAATAAGTAAAGACTTGTTAGGGGGCTCGAATATGCACCAAATCATGTTAGAAAAAGGATGGACGTATGAACTACCACCACAGTATGCAATCTATCAGAGCTTATCTGATTTCAGTCGTTACTCTGTCCTCGACCAAGAGGAAGAGAGTGTCTGCTCATTCCGCATCACGAATGACACGTGTACAATCACAGGCTTTCGGCCTTGGCAACATCACATCGAACTCGACGTAACTGGAAAAGTCATTCGGTTGATTTTGACAGAAGAAGAATAAGAACCGATCGCACTCGCGATCGGTTCTTATTCTTTAGCATTCTCCTGGCGTACCTGCATTCGTCGCTGTCCGGAAACTCGAACCGCAACCGCATGTTGCAATCGCATTTGGGTTTTTAATTGTGAAACCGCCACCGAGCATCGACTGCTTGTAATCAATCTCGAGGCCATCAACAACCCCGTGATCCACTTCCGCAACGATGACGCGGACACCATGATGGTCGAATTGAATGTCTTTGTCCGTCTTCTCCTCGTCGAAGCCCATCCCGTATGAAAGTCCTGTACATCCGCCACCTTGTACCTTCACTCGCAAGTATTGCGCATCCGGGCGTTCCGTCTGTTTCATCATCTCTAGCACTTGAAGTGCGGCTGACTCTGTTAAATGAATCATCTGAACTCCTCCTCATATATCTTCAATTCAAGTCAATTGACTTGTCATCTTGTGGATTATCTTGTATAACTAAACTGTAACAAAAAAAATTAAATCGTTCCATCTTCGGGGCAGGGTGAAATTCCCGACCGGCGGTATTGAAGAATATATTCTTCTCAGCCCGTGAGCGAGCAAGGCGTTGCTTGCTGATTTCGTGAGATTCGAAAGCCGACAGTATAGTCTGGATGGGAGAAGATGGCGGCATCCGACCGATATCCGGATGTTTTCTTTGACGTGGACTTTTCCACCTCGGAAAACATCTATTTCGTATGCGCGTAAACTCTCCCGATTGTCTTCATTGCAATCGGGTTTTTATATGCGACGGATGCCATTCATCGAGGAGCGACCTAAAGGAGAGATTCTGATGAAAACTACGCGCAACAAACGACTGACAACAATGGTGACTTTGGCGATGCTCGGGACGATCTCGTTCGTACTCATGCTATTCAACTTTCCGCTCCCATTTTTACCGCCATTCCTTAAAGTGGACTTTAGTGACATTCCTGCACTCATTGCCGGAATCGTCTTTTCCCCACTCGCAGGAGTCGTGGTCGTCGGTTTGAAAAACGTCTTGTACTACGTCTTTAACGGTGGCGGCGTTCCAGTCGGGGAAGTCGCAAACTTCTTCGCAGGAGTGGCCTTTATGTACCCAGTTGCCTGGTTCTACCATAAGCGCAAGTCAAACAAAGCACTCGCTTCTGGATTACTTGCCGGTACAATCACAATGGCTCTTAGCCTCGCCATCTTAAACTATCTCGTCATCTTGCCAGCCTACGCCTTCTTCTTCGGAATGGCAGACATGGCCGACCCGGCGGTGAAAACGGATCTTGTCCTTTACGGGATCTTACCGTTCAACTTGATTAAAGCGATCTTGATCAGCGCGCTCTTCGTCCCACTCTTCTTGAAATTGAAGCCGTGGATCGAACGTCAACGCGTACAACTTCAAGCATAATCAATATACGAGCATCTAGGCGTTGCCTAGGTGCTTTTTTTAACCATATTGTAAGAAGGGGCATTCATTATGACAGACGAACAGGATTTGGTTCATTTTCTAAAACAAGACGCCGAGCTCATAAAGCTTCTCCACGCCGTCGCCATCCTCGATTTACCGGATTGTTGGATTTGTGCGGGATATATTCGTTCAAAAGTCTGGGACCACCTTCACGGATACGAAACATCGACTAAAACAGATGATGTAGATGTGATTTATTTCGACCCAAACCAACCAGAGGAAGCAGTCGAAAAACAACTCGAAGAGCGATTATTCCGCCTCATCCCCGATGTACCTTGGTCTGTCAAAAATCAAGCGAGAATGCATCACGTCAACAACCTTCCACCCTATGCTTCATCGGTCGATGCGTTGGCACATTTTCCTGAGACCGTCACCGCGATCGGGGTACGTCTTCAATCGGATGGTTCCCTCATCCTCGCTGCCCCACACGGCATTCACGACTTGATCAACATGCACGTTATACCGACACCACCCTTTGATTCGAACTCTTCAAAGCATCCCATCTATCTGGAGCGGTTGCAGCAAAAGAACTGGTCCGCCAAGTGGCCAAACATCACCATACATACATCCTTCTCATAATAAAAAAACGCGACCACCGAAGTGATCGCGTTTTCTTATACCGATTAAAGAAGAAGTCCAGCCAATGTAGCTGACATCAAGTTTGCAAGCGTACCTGCAAGAATCGCGAGAACACCCATGCGTGCGATGTCACCACGACGGTTTGGCGCCATACCACCAAGACCACCAAGAAGGATCGCGAGTGACGAGATGTTTGCGAAACCACAAAGTGCGAATGCGATCATCGCTTCTGTACGAGCTGACAAATCACCAGAACCGATGATTGGAGCAAACTCAGAGAAAGCAACGAATTCGTTCAAGACTAGTTTTTGACCGAGGAAGCTACCGAATTGTACAGCATCCGCCCATGGTACACCAATCACGAATGCAAGTGGCGCGAAGACGTAACCGAGAATCAATTCGAGTGACAAGCTATCAAATCCGAAGAGTCCACCAACTGAACCGAGGATCAAGTTGACGAGCGCAATCAATGAAACGAATGCAAGAAGCATCGCACCGACGTTCAAGGCAAGGAAGAGACCGTCAGAAGCACCACGTGCCGCTGCATCGACGAAGTTCGCCGCTCTGTCTTCTTCATCTTCTACAATCTCGATGTCGTCATCGTACTCTTCTGTTTCTGGTACGATAATTTTCGCGAATAAGAGACCTGCTGGCGCTGCCATGAAGCTCGCTGCGAGCAAGTATTCGAGTGGTACACCGAGTGCTGCATAACCTGCAAGTACAGATCCGGCAACCGATGCGAGTCCACCGACCATGACTGCGAAGAGCTCAGACTGTGTCATTGTAGGAAGGTACGGCTTGATGACAAGCGGTGCTTCCGTTTGACCGACGAAAATGTTCGCTGTTGCTGAAAGTGACTCTTTACGTGACGTACCAAGTGCTTTCGCAAGGGCAGTACCGAGGATACGGATGACCCACTGCATGACGCCGAGGTAGTAAAGCAATGCGATTAATGATGACATGAAGATGATAATCGGAAGGACTTGGAATGCGAAAACGAAGTTGTCGCCACCGACTGCTGTTCCGAATACGAAGGCAATCCCGTCACCCGCTGTGTTCAAGACAGCTTGAACCCCATTTGAGATCCATTCAAGCGCCTTACGTCCCCATGCCGTATATAAGACGAGGAATGCAAATGCGAATTGAACAGCGAACGCTGCCAAGACCGTGCGCCATTTGATGGCTTTACGGTTGGTAGAGAAGATGTAAGCGATTGCAATTAGTGCCAAAATACCAACCACACTCATGATTTTCATTGATGTTGTGCTCCTTTCATATTAAACAAAACCAATTATATGTGTCATACCCGAAAAGAGATGTGTCCTACCGTTTGAAACGCTTTCTTTTTATCGTTGTTAAACGTCAGACAACCTACATTCGAACCTCTTAGAATATAACATCCCTCTTTTTAAAATGCAACGGGTGAAATAAAAAAGTTTGAGGTCATTTCCTCAAACTTTTTACCATGCCATCTCTTCGATTTTTTCATACACCTTCGTCACGAGCTCTTCTGGTGTTTCACCCGTCACCACTTCCCCATCTACGAGGCAAAAGAGATCAAGGGAACAGACACCACAATAGCCTGTACAGCCATATTCGACCACATCAAGATCAGGGTCGGACTCTAATTTAGCCCGGGCAATTTGTGAGCCCATCGCCAAATTCGAAGCACAAAATTCGATGATCGGATTCATCATATATGTCACCGTCTTTCTTTACGTGAATTATCGGAAAATGGTTCTTCTACGGCAGATTATAACATGATACAGTTGAAGAGTAACAAAGGGGGATTATTATGCGCAAATTAGTCGTCTTAGGAGGCGGTTACGGGGGAATGCGTGTGATTGAGAGAGTACTTGGACATCAGTTACAAGACATCTCGGTCACGCTCGTCGATCGCTTGCCTTATCATGGATTGAAAACTGAGTATTACGCACTGGCCGCAGGAACGGTCTCGGACCGCGATATTCGCATCGACTTTCCGGATGAAATCGATTACATATACGGACAGGTCACGGACATCGACACCGAAGACAAAATGGTTCTGCTCGCGAGTGGAGAAAAAGTGCCCTACGACGACCTCGTCATCGGATTAGGATGCGAAGACAAATACCACAACGTTCAAGGGGCAGCTGAATTCACGTACAGTATTCAAACACTGGAAGAGTCACGTAAGACACAACAAGCGATCAACGGTCTGCGACCAGGTTCGGTCGTTTCTGTCGTCGGTGCCGGTCTATCTGGTGTCGAACTCGCCAGCGAACTTCGTGAGAGCCGGCCTGATTTGACGGTCCGTTTATTCGACCGCGGACCATCCGTTCTATCTTTCTTATCTAATCGTGTCTCGATGTACGTACAATCTTGGTTTGAGGAGCACGGCGTCGAAGTCATCAATAATGCGAACATCACACGTGTCGATGCTGACGGATTATGGAACCATGAAGACTTATTCCCATCTGATCTGACCGTATGGACGGCCGGGATTCAACCGGTCGCCGTTGTACGGAATCAAGGTTGGGAACTCGATGGAGGCGGACGTGTCAAATTGACGGAACATCACTTTGTTCCTGGACTGCCGGACGTGTTTGTCGTTGGTGACAATGCGAGCTTACCGTACGCACCGTCCGGACAACTTGCCGAAGCCCAAGCCGAACAGATCGTTCAAGTCTTGCTTTGCAAATGGAAAGGTATCAATTATCCAGAATTACCCGACATCAAACTGAAAGGGACGCTCGGTTCCCTCGGGAAGAAGGCTGGCTTTGGGGTGTTTATGGGGAAACAATCACTCACCGGGAAAGTAGCCCGACTATTAAAGTCCGGTATCCTTTGGAAACATAAGGTCATTAAATAAGCATAAAAGAGTGGCAGTCGCCGGACTGCCACTCTTTTTATAACCGTTGCGCTGTATCCATCAACCGTGTCGAAGACGTCGCAATCTGGGTCGTGGCACGCTTGAGTTCGGCTATTGATTCCACAATCTCATCGATATCACCGGCGAGACTCCCCATCTGCCCGTCAGCATGCTCCGAATCACCCGAAATTTGGAGGAAGGCATCCGTCACATCATTGATCCGTCCCATCGTCTGCTTCATCTCTTGCTCGGTCGATAAGACGCGGCTCGAAGTCTCTTCCATCTGGTTCGTGAGACGCTTCACCAAATCCTCCACCTCTTCCGCCGCTTGTTTCGATTGACTCGCGAGCGTCCGTACTTCGGAAGCGACGACTTGGAATCCTTTCCCTTGCTCGCCTGCCCGTGCTGCTTCAATCGCGGCATTCAAGCTAAGTAGGTTTGTCTGGTTGGCAATTTGTTTGACCGAATCCGCAATCGTCATGATCTCGTTCATCAATCTTTCGAGCGCCTTGATTTCCTGAGCTGAATCGGAGAGGTCACGCGCGATTTCATCAAGGCGTCCCGCCTCCGACAAAATCGTGTCTTTCCCACTCACTGAAGAGTGAAGTACCGTCCGTAGCTTTGTCTGCGTGAGTGAACTTGAATGCTTCATATCATCTGCCCGCTCATTCATCGACTGAAAACTAGCCATGACTTCTTGTGAGAGGGCGGCCAAATCTTCACTCGCCTGCTGAATCGTTTGACTGATTTCATCTTTCACGTGTTGCATCTGGTCACGAACGACGTCTGCTTCATCGTCAAACATCTCGAGCACGATTTGTTGCTCGAAGTTAAAGATTTTCGAGACGGCCATCATCAACCTCATTTTCGAGTCCGCATCGAGCTGCTCATGTTGAATCGATAAGACGAGCGTCTCGAATATTTTTTGGAAGGCCGCCATATACCATTTCCCTTTCAGACCGATCAGGTAATGACGTTTGGCGATGGCGAGACGTCGATTGATATATGCTTCATTCAACTTCCCTTCAAACATCTCCATTATATGGTTAGAAAGAGTGAGTTTTAGTTTGTCCGATGACGAATGTTGCCGAATCAACTCTCTCATCTCGTCGATCTTTTCGAGCTCTTCATAAAACACATCAACCAACCGAGGTGTCAATTGACGTAATTCCTGTTGATACGCACGTAAATAAGCTAAATCCTCACGTTCGAGACGAATCAACTGACGTTGTCGTTCCAACTCATCGGGAAGTGCGATCAATAAGTGCTCCATTTGGGACGAGGTGTCTAAATGGATCGGCATATTTCGTTTTCGGGCAAACATCAAATAGTCCTCCTTTAATAAACAGGTTTATTAATTTTCAAAATATTATAAAATTTATACAAGTTATGTTCAGTTTATCCCGAGAGACAAAAGTTGTAAAATCTTTTTTCTGAATTATAGGTAAACAAAAAACGAACCTTGCTATCGCATGGTTCGTCCACTTGCTCACTATTTTATATGATTGACGGATCCTTGTTTCGCCTCAATTGCCGCATACACTTTTCGTAACTGAACGACCCCTTCGTCAATCACTGCTCCGTCGAGCAAGACGAGCGGATAAAACCATTCATCGTCTTTAAGCGCCTGGGCAAACTCGTCCTCACTCTGTTCGAAATCGATGTACTCGAAAGAAAAGGACTGCTCCGGATACTTGCGTCCGAGCGCACTTTGCAACCACTCATACGTCTCGGTCGAACTCGGTGCACCGACACAACTGGCACATTGAACCTCTGCCCCATAAACCGTGATTTTCATATTCATTCCCCCTCGAAACCATTATACAAAAATCTTCCCCACTCTCGATGACGAAACGCTCAGCGTAAATGATTGAGAAACACTCTCAAACTTGCTAGAATAAAGTAGAACGAGAAAGGGGTAGATACCATGGAAATGTTTGATCAAGTCCAAGAAGTGCTCGATAAATTGCGTCCGTTCTTGCTTCGTGACGGCGGAGACGTCGAACTCGTTGATGTCGAAGAAGGCATCGTCAAGCTCCGTTTGATGGGTGCTTGCGGCAGCTGCCCGTCTTCAACAATCACGCTAAAAGCCGGTATTGAGCGTGCGCTCATCGAAGAAGTACCAGGCATCGTCGAAGTAGAACAAGTATTCTAAGCAAAAAGGGAGACATTCGTCATCCCTTTTTTTCATGCTTCCATTCATTTAAACTCTCAACCATATAGGTCGGGAGTTTTTCTTGTTCTTGAATAAATGCTGGACCGTGTACACCTGAGTTGACGTGAAGTGTACGGATTCCCCCATTGATCCCGAATAGAATATCTGTATGATAGTTATCCCCTACCATCACGACATCCTCTTTCGTCAATCCAATCATGTCGAGTGCAATATCAATCATGACCGGTTCTGGCTTCCCGATAAAGAATGGTTCTTTTTCTGTCGTCACCGTCAACACGGATGTGAGCGACCCGTTCCCCGGTAAAAACCCTCGTTCTGTCGGAATGGCGATATCCCCATTCGTCGAAATGAATCGGGCTCCCGAACGAATGGCGATCGCCCCTCGCGCCAACTTCTCATACGTAATGTGACGGTCGAGACCGATGACCACATAGTCCGCTTTCGGTTCGTCCGTGACGTGGAACCCACGAGATTCTAAGGCGAGTCGGAGTCCGTCTTCGCCAATCATATAGACGGTCGCGCCCGGTGACATCTTCTCAATATAAAAAGCCGTCGCCATCGCACTCGTCAAGACGTTTTCTGCCTTCACATTTGCCCCCATTGAAATCAACTTATCCGCAATCTGCTGTTGTGTCATCGAGGCGTTATTCGTGACGAATAAGTATGGGACGCCCGTAGCTTCTAACTCGTTTACAAAATCGACAGCAGCTTGAACGGGCTCTATTCCTGCATACATCGTACCATCTAAATCAAACAAATATCCTTTTATCGGTTCCATCCAATCACTCGCTTTCTGGCAAGAATGCGGACACTGGTCCAAGTTCGACCTCTAAGTAGCGACGAACTTGCGTGGAGAACGCTGTGAAGTCTTGTTTCGACATCTTCACCCATTCATCGAAGCGTGATGCGTCTGCATCGACGAACTCACGAACATAGTATGCACGCAATCCGACGAGCTCCTTGGTGGCATTACCCGTCTTCTCATCGAGCACGCGTTCATCGAGCAGAATGTCGACAATATCTTCATAGCTACCCGGGTCACGCATGATGAATCCGTCAATCATCGAGTTCCCTACGTCGATGACCCCTTCCATCAGGAGGACAGCCATTCGTTGTTTCGCAAGTTCTACCGTGAACGCATCTCCGCTCAGTTGGTCCGTATGTGCTAACATCGTCTCCATTTGTTCCAGTGTCTGATTAATCTTCTCTCTATTCACAAAATACATGATGATCCCCCCTGCTGTTAATACTAATCCTTTTTCGTTCTGGAGAAAAGAACCTGCCCTATTTACATCATTTATAAAAATGTGATACACTAATCAACGGATTTAAGCCGTAAAAAGTATAACACATTTAATAGAGATAACGTGGAGGGTACAACACTATGGAACGTGAATTAGCATTAGAAATCGTACGAGCGACGGAAGCAGCAGCACTCGCATCATCGAAATGGATTGGACGCGGGCAAAAGAATGAAGCCGATGACGCAGCTACGTCAGCGATGCGCGAAGTTCTCGGAACAGTGAACATGGATGCGACGGTCGTTATCGGAGAAGGTGAACTCGATGAAGCACCGATGCTCTACATTGGGGAAAAACTCGGTACGACGTTCGGTCCGAAAGTCGACATCGCCGTTGACCCGCTCGAAGGTACATCCATTGTCGCAAAAGGACTCGGAGATGCGATGGTCGTCATCGCTGTTGCGGATGAAGGTGCCCTCCTCCACGCACCAGATATGTACATGGATAAGCTCGTCGTTGGGCCGAACTTAAAAGGAAAAGTCTCGCTCGATGAACCACTCGAGTCGATCATCGAAAAAGCGGCAAAATATAACAATAAACGCATTGAAGAAGTGACGGTGATCATGCAAGACCGCGATCGCCACGAACACCTTCGCCAAGCCGTCATGAACGTCGGCGCACGCGTCAAATTGTTTGAGGATGGCGATGTCTCGGCCGGAATCGCAGCTGCCGTCAAAACAAATCCGATTGATATTTTCATCAGTACAGGCGGTGCTCCTGAAGGCGTCATCACGGCTGCAGCTGTCAAAGCGCTTGGCGGAGACATGCAGGCCCGTCTTCACCCGATGAATGAAGAAGAATCTGCACGCGTCATCTCGATGGGCATTGAAGATCCGCTCCAACTCCTCACGCTCGACGACCTCGTCAAGAGTGATGACTGTATCTTCGCCGCAACAGGTGTCACGTCAGGTGAGTTGCTCGATGGCGTCAAATTCTTAACAGATGATATCGTCGAGACGACATCACTCGTCATGCGCTCGAAGACACGTACGATTCGTAAAGTCGTGGCCGAACACCACTTGTCGTTGAAACCATACTTACAAAAAACTGAAGTCAACGCCTAATCAAAAACGCCTTGCTCAATCACTTGAGCGAGGCGTTTGTTTCTTTAAAATCCTTGTTCTGTTCCGTGCACTGGCTCATTCGAATCAACTTGCTTGTCTCGAATCGAATCGTAGAACGTCGCGTACGTCGTCGAGAAGTAAGGTCCGATGAAGAAGAACCCAATCCCGAGCGTCAAGATCCCGACGAGGAACCAACCAAAGAAGGACAAGACGAGCATGAAGGCTTCCATCTTGTGCCCATCCATGAGACGACGTGATTCTGTGATCGACTCGAGTGCGGAAAGTTCAGGCTGATCGCGCAAAATGTACGGCGTAAGTGAATATGAGAATCCTTTGATGATTCCCGGTACGATGAGTAACAACGTCCATAACACGAGGAATACCCCCATCACAAACGAGGTGATGACATGTTTGAAGTAACGTGTCTGGAACGGCTTGAACAGCGTTGAGAGCGAGGCTCCTTTCTCACGTGATACGTTGAGAGCAAGCCACGACCAACCGATCGCAAGTGGGGCAATTAAAATTTGCAGAACGTTCGATACAAAGCTCAAAGTGACTTCTGTCGATGTGAACGGTTCTGGCGAGTTGACGTCCATTTCAGGCGCAAACCATTGCGGAATCCCGTTAATAATGAGGAACAAGAGTGCCAATCCGGCCATCAACCACCATTTTCCTTTCAAGGCGTGTCGTGCATGTTGTTTCCATTCAGATCTCATAGTAATCCATCCTTTTTCGTAGTCTTTCTATTAGTGTACGTGAAAAGGTGACCATACGTTTCAAAAAAACATAAAAAAAGGGAAAGGAATTTTTCCTTTCCGCTTAGCGAATCATCACATTGCCTAAAAAGAACTGAGACATGGACAAGATCAACAACAGCACCCCGAGTGATAACACAAGGTGAGATGTGACTTTGAAGACACGGCCTCGCAAGAACGAATGGCCATATTCAAAGCGACGGATGATCAACACATGAACGAGTTCAAATAGAATGACTGCCGCCGTAAAATAAAAGGTCATCATGATATGGAAACCAAAAAAGAACATGGCCAATATCCCGAGTCCGAAGTTATGAATTCGATTATGGACGTCATCCCGATCCCCGACGGTCGTTTGTACATGTTGCATCCAAATCACCTCACTATCAAAACCAAAAACCTACGAAACTATCCTTAATGACAATTTATCACATTTTTCCAACCTCAAAACCGGAAGTCACGACTTTTTACCTAAACGAAATATTTGGAAATTAAATGTAATAAAAAAAGTGCTGACGGCTCAGCACTTTACACGTTTGATTCATCGGTCTTGTTGAACTTACGCTTCAACTTCAGTTTTTGCTTCGTTCCCCCAAAGACGGGTCCACTCTCTTCTTCGTTGATTTCCGTTTCTTTTTTCAAAACGAAATAAGGACATCCAAAGTTGCAATATTCGTATACGTAGTCCATCACGTGATCAATTCGGTTCTCATAGGTCGCCAATTTAGATTGCGGTTCATAGAATCCCTTCAATCGCAACTGACCATGCCCCCAATCACCGACGATGTAATCGTACTTATCTAGCACGTCACTATACCGTGCGATAAACGCCTCTTCATCGAACCCGTCCCGTTTTTCTTCCAAGACGGTATATCCGTGGCGATTCACTCGAATCATCGCTCCCACCTCCACTCTGTTATCATAGCATGCCCTCATCGATGCACTCTATCCTTTTCGAATCACTTCATGACGGGCGACGATTGTTTCTCGTAATACATCTCGCAGAAGTTCGGGCATGAAATATCGCTTCGGTTGGTCTGCCAAATAAGGAAGAAGCGGACCGAATGTCAACATATCGACCGTTGCGACACGATATGTCCGATTTAAATCCAATCGTTCCCCCATCACATAAGTCTGACCGTCACGTTGTTCGATTTGATAGAGACTCGGTTCTCCGAGAACGGTCCCTCTGAACCCGAGACCTCTGACATGCATATTCGTGAACGTTTCTTCATTAGTATCGTGAAGGAAACGCGACAACGTTTCACCGTCCAATGTCAGCACACAAGGGTTGATTGGATGCGGACAGATCCGATGCAACATGTTGAGCGTCACCCCACCCGGTGCAAGGCCTTCTAGCACAACCCCAGATGGAATAATCCCAACATCCGCCGCACACCATTCGACCATCCCTTCGACGAGTAGGTCACCGAGTGGAGAAGGTCCGAACCAATCGGAGGCGTATCCATCCGTCTCTGCAATCGTGACATCAAGAAGGCGTTCGGCATCTGCCCCTTCTGTGCGCAACAACGCCAACGTGTCTGGACTATCCGATTGCTGAGACAGTTCGTGAAGGCGCGCTTCTTTCGATACGATTCCTGACTCGCCAAGCGTCAGTGTGACTTCACCGACGTACTTCCCATATTTTCCGGCCTGTGCAATCAACACACCGTTCGTCATCACACCTTCATCTAAAACATGATGTGTATGCGCACCGAGAATGACATCGATTTCAGGAAACATTTCAGCTAATCGCTCATCTCCAAAGAATCCAAGGTGACTGAGCGCGATGATGACATCACAATACGCCAACTGTTTCAGCGCTCGCTCCGCCGCCTCGTAAGGCGATTCAATCTGCCAGCCGAGCTCTGGGTATAACTCTTCATATGGAGCGGTCACACCAAACAGACCGATCTGGAAACCATCTTTCTCAAGAACGAGCGTCTCATCGACCCAATTCGGTCGTGACCCGTCTGCTTCATATACATTCCCAAGTAAGATGGGAAATGTCGCTTCGTCATACAGTTCGGCTAGCCAATCATGAGGAAAAGTGATCCCTTCGTTGTTTCCGATGGTGACCGCTGTCGGACGGAGTTGCTCGAGCAAACGAACATTCAACTTTCCACGTGTCACTTCGGTCGCCGGGTGGGTGCGGTCGGCATGATCTCCTAAATCAAAGTACAGCGTATTGTCAGTCCGATGTTCTTCTAGAAATGAAACAAGTTTCGGCCATTGGTCGAACTTTGAATGAAGATCGTTGTAATGAAAAATAGACAGTGTCGTCATGGCCATCCCTTCCTTCTAAAACAAACTGATTTGTCTCGGCGCGAGTTCATATTCAAGGCCAAGAATCTCAATGAGTCGCTTCGCATTCGGTGCTGCATCCCCAGCCGAGTTGTTGTTAAAGTATACATACACGTCTTTCGCTTCACGGTCAATCTCACGAAGTGAGGTCGCCAATTCTTGCAATTCTTCCTCGCTATACCGGTACAGACAGCGAACATGCCGCCATTCTTGACTCGTCATTCCAGGTTTTTTGAGCCACCCTGACGTATTGCGTCCATGCAATCGAACGACCGCAACATCAGGATATGTCACGACCGGTACGAACGGGATGCTGCTCTCTTTCGTTTGCGGTTCATCGCAAATCGTGTTGATGAACCGCTGCTCCTTCAAAAATTGAAGCGTCCGGTCCCGGAACGCTTCTGAGAACCAGGTCGGATTGCGGAACTCGATGGCAATCTCGTAATCTGACAGCTCGGCACGAAGCGTTCTCAAATAATCCAGGTGTGGCTTTGACACATCGAACCACGGCGGCAATTGAACGAGCACAGCCCGTAATTTCCCCGCTCGTTTTAACGGATCGACCGAGACGCGATAACGCTCAAACAGTTCAATCAAAGGCGTTTTCGGCTCACGATCATGTCCGCTCATTTCTCTGGAAACTTTCACAACGAATTGAAAATGATCCGGTGTTTCCCCATCCCATTTTTCGAAATTTTTCACAGGTTGAATCGCATAGAAGGTCGAGTCGACTTCAACAGTCGGGAAATGTCCCGCATATGTCGATAATTTATGTTTTCGTTCTTCTGGGGTCGTATACAGCAAATCGTGGTCACCCCATCCGGTCACACCTACATAGATCATAGCGTCCTCCTTTACGATTCTGAAATGGCGGCCGCTTTCCGTTTCGACCAGTTCCATGTGCCCATGTATGTGACGAGCAATAGGACGAGTCCCATCATGAACGGATAGCGCATATCAATATCAAAGGCGATTCCCGCCAATGTCGGCCCTAAAATATTCCCAATACTCATATAAGCGTTGTTCATCCCCATGGCAAGACCTTGCTCGTTTCCTGCAAGTTTCGACACGAGCGTGTTCAACACCGGTCGTAAAATAGATGTCGATAAGAAAATCACGAGTGTCACTGCGAAGAAGAGCATATACGTACCAGCGAACAAAGATAACAAGAAGCCAAATGAGGCGAGCGCGATGAAAGCAAGTACGACCTTGGTCTCACCCAACCATTCGACGAGACGGTCCACCGCAAACAATTGAACGATAACACTCACAATCCCCGTTCCGGTTACCATGATGGCAATCTCTTGTGGTGTCGCACTGAACATCTCACTGACATAGAGCCCAAGTACCGATTCATACGCCATCAGACCAAACGCCATGACGAGGTTGATGACCAATACGAAGAAGTACGGTTTTCGCGTCGACATGACCAGCTGCGTCGGTAAAGACTCTTTAATCTTAGGCGCCACGTATGGAGCACGGTCAGGCTCCTTAAGAAGAAGCACAGACGAAATGACAGCGATAAACGATACAATCGCTGAAACGAGCAACGGTGTCTTCAAGCCGAATTCAGCAAAAAAGCCACCAATCCCTGGTCCCACTACAATTCCAAGCGACATTGCCGCGGAAATATAACTGTTTCCTCGAGCTCGTTGCTCGAGTGTCGTGATATCTGCCACATAAGCGAAGATGGCAGGTATCAAAAGCGCTGCACCAACACCCCCGATGGCACGAGAGACGAGAAGAATCGTCAAATTATCTGATAGATAGAAGACTCCCATCGAGATGGTGAATCCGATCAGACCGAGAATGATCATGAGTCGGCGGCCGTGGACGTCCGCCCATTTCCCGGCAATCGGTGACATGACGAGCTGGGCACCTGCAAATACGGAAATCATGAGTCCGGCGGCTGTCCCTCCCTCGCCAATCATCTTTAAGTAATCCGGAATAATCGGGATGATGATCCCAAATCCGGCGACGGCGATAAACATGTTCAACATGAGAATCGCCAATTGATTTTTTTGTTTTGTCGTCAACGAATGTCACTCCCTTTTCATCTTTCCATTTTACTGTTTGAGCTCACATCCAGGCAAACAATAAGACAGAAAAAAGCCCATCCTTGACCAAAGGATGGGCGAGACTTATGAGATGCGTGATTGAGCGAGTGATTCTTGTGACGTTCCCTTCGGAAGAAGAAGCGTGATCGCATAGACGATTATCGTCGGAACTGCCCAGGCAAGTCCGATATCCGCCATTGGTAGGTTTCCAATCCAAGAAGTAACCGCAGAAGGCTGGATGCCGTTCCACGTTTCAAAGAACGAGAGAACGAGCGCCGTATAAATCGTCGCTTTCATCGCCACACCAGGGTTTCGTTGAAGACGTTCCGTCACCGATACGAGCACGAGTGCGATCATGACCGGATAGAGGAGCGTGAGAAGCGGCACCGCGATTTGAATCAACGAACTCAAACCAACGAGTGAGATCATGAATCCAAACAACGTTGTCGCGATGACGACATGATGATATTTGAGAGAATCAAACTGATTGCTGATGAAGCGTGAGAACTCTGAGATGAGGCCAACTGCTGTCGTCAAACAAGCGAGGAAGACCGCTAATCCGAGTGCAAGCATTCCGACTTGTCCGTAAGACGTACCTGCGAACGCTTGGAGAAGGCTTGCGCCACTCGTCGTTCCTTCTGCGACTGTCATATTCGCACCGATTGAACCGAGCGAGATATAGACAAGCATCAAACAGGTAACGGCAAGCATGCCCGCAGAGCGAAGAAGCGAAGACGCTTCTTTTTGGTCACTCAATCCATTAGCTTTCAACGTGACGAGGACGATTGCCCCAAAGACGAGGGCCCCGAATACATCCATTGTCAAATAGCCTTGTTGGAAACCTTGGCCGAGTGCACCCACCCATGTCTCAAATCCTTCCGCTGGAGCTCCCGGCTCCCCGAGTGGCGAGATGAGGTTTGTGATTCCAATCGCTGCAAGCAAGAACAAGAGGATTGGTGTAATGATGCGCCCGATGACTTCAATCAACTTTTGAGCACGAAGCGTCAAGAAGAACGTCAACCCGAAAAAGACGGTCGAACTCATCGCGAGTGTCAAAGTAGAAGGAGCATCGAGAAACGGAACGAGTCCCATTTCATACGTGACAGCAGCCGTACGCGGGATTCCGAAGAAAGGTCCGATAGCCACATACATCAATCCTGTCAAGATAAGCGCGAGACGCTTTGGAATATAACGAGCAATTTGGTCTGTCCCGCCGCCGACCCGAGCGACTGCGAACAAAGCAAGAAGCGGTAAACCGACACCCGTAATGACGAACCCGATCATCGCCGGTACGAGGTTTTCCCCCGCCAAGGCGCCGAGCTCAGGTGGGAACAGCAAGTTCCCGGCCCCAAAGAATAAAGCAAAAATCGTAAACGCTAACGGGAACAATGTCGATTTTTTCATACAACTACCTCCATACACTTGATATTCCGAACGACTTAACAAAAAAATAATAACTAAATTTTCTGACAATATATCGCTTGGTCTATTTCATTATACACACTTCCTATCGTTTGACCACCCTATCTCCAAAATTCGAGGTTTAATTTTTTGAAATGTAGATTTCACTAAAAAATCTCCCTTTCATATGTAGGGAGATGTAAGCGGTTAATAGCGTATGTCGAACGAGCGAAATTCCTGATCGTTCGCTTCCGTCTCTTCGATTCGTTCGACACCGACAAAGCGATTGCCATCCTTCAACGTCTGCTCGAAGGCGTCGATTTCTTGCTCGGTTCCTTCCGCATGTAGCTCGACTGTCCCGTCACTTAGATTGCGAACCCATCCTTTGATGCCGAATCGTTGCGCGGTCTCCTGTGAAAAATATCGAAACCCCACGCCTTGGACACGTCCAGATACAATCAAACGTTTAGCAACTCTCATTCTATTTTCCTCCTTTATTTTGTCAAAGATGTTTAGAGGTCCTTACTTTAGGAAACAGTATTTAAGTAAAATAATGGAATTGGAGTGGTTGTATGAATGAATTTATTACTCTTGTCACGAACGTTTCCGACTGGCTTTGGGGCGTACCAATTATCTCGTTACTCGTCTTATCCGGTATCTTCCTCACCATCAAGCTCGGTTTCTTTCAGTTTCGTTACCCCATCTACATATTCAAGCAAACGTTCGGCAGCATTTTCAAAAAGCCGAAAGGTGAAGGCGACATCAGTCCGAGACAAGCGTTGACGTCAGCCCTCTCTTCAACAGTCGGGGCCGCGAACATCATCGGTGTACCTGCAGCGATTATGTTCGGGGGACCGGGTGCCATCTTCTGGATGTGGGTCATCGCTATCATCGGCATGGCCATCAAGTTCTCAGAGAGCGTACTGGCCGTGCACTATCGTGAGAAGAATGATGCCGGCGAATTTGTCGGGGGACCGGTCTACTACATATCAAAAGGACTTCGTTGGAAGTGGCTCGCGACGTGGTTCGCCTTCGCCCTCATGATCGAACTCATTCCGAGTATCATGGTACAAGGGAACGCTGTCAGCTCGGCAGTCCGTGAGACGTTCAATGGAAACACGCTCATCACAGGGATTGTCGTCGCTATTCTTGTGGGCATCATCGTCTTTGGCGGACTGAAGCGCATCGCGAAAGTCACCGAGATCGTCGTCCCTGGCATGGCACTCGTCTATGTCGGAGCCGGACTCGTCATCGTCTTGATGAACTTCTCTGAGATTCCAAACGTTCTCAGTCTCATCTTCTCTTATGCATTCGAGCCGATGGCCGCGTTCGGTGGGTTTGCCGGTGCCGCCGTTGCTGAGACGATTCGTTGGGGCTTCGCCCGTGGACTCTATTCAAATGAAGCCGGTCTTGGAACGGCACCGATTGCCCACGCCGCGGCACAGACGGACCATCCGGTGCGCCAAGGGTTCTGGGCCGTCATCGGGATCGTCATCGATACGCTCATCATTTGTAGCACGACCGCATTCGTCGTCTTGTCTTCAGGTGTCTGGACGGCAGACGGAGCGATGGATGACCCAGCAGCGTTGACGACGATTGCTTTCAATGAATACTTCGGTTACACGGGAAGCTTACTCGTCACCATCTCACTCATCTTCTTCGTCCTCTCGACCATTATCGTCATCATCTTTTACGGCTCGCGACAAGCCGAGTACTTATTCGGTTTGACGGCAGGAAAAATCATGAAGGCCGTTTATATCGTCTCGATTGTCATCGGTTCGATTGGAGGCGCTCAGATGATTTGGAACTTCCTAGACTTGATGCTAGCGATGATCCTCATCCCGAATATGATTGCCGTCTTGCTTCTAAGTGGTGAAGTGAAACGATTGACAACCGAGTTCTTCACATCCGAGAAGTATTACAAGAAAGATATCGCCGAAGAAGAGGCGTCTTAACCAACAATCCGACTGCCTAAGCAGTCGGATCTTTTTTAGGATGCGGGCTCGACTTTCTCAATCCCTGCTTTGATAGTTTGTACCGAGGCGTCAAACTTCTGTTGTTCTTCGTTCGTCAATTCAATCTCTATGATCTTACGAATGCCGCTTCGGTCAATCAAGGCCGGTACGCCAATATGCACGTCACTCGCCCCGTACTCGCCGTCTAGGTGAGCGCCAATCGTCACGACGGAGTTTTCATTTCGGACGATGGCCCGGATGATGCGAAGCAAGCCTACCCCAATCGCATAATAGGCGGCGTTCTTATGCTCGATGATCTGGTAAGCAGCGTCGCGCACATCGGCATAGATCGCTTCTAAGTCTTCGAACTGATATTTCTCGTTCTCCGCCAATAGTTCATCGATACTCTTCCCATAGATGCGTGCGTTGTTCCATGCGACAAAGCCCGTATCCCCATGTTCACCCATATAGTAGGCGTGGCAGTTTCGTGGCGATAGTTCGAAATAGTCTCCAAGTTTGTAACGGAGTCGTGCTGTATCGAGGACCGTCCCTGAACCGATGACGCGTTCTTTTGGTAAACCCGATGCTTTCCAGGCGACGTGTGCCATCACATCGACCGGGTTCGTCGCGACGACTAAAATGCCGTCGAACCCGCTCTTCATCAAGTCTTCGGTCACGGTGCGGACGACCTTGGCGTTTTGCTCGACGAGGTCCATCCGTGTCTGCCCAAGTTTTTGTGCGGCTCCTGCCGTGATGACGACGATATCTGCGTCTTTACAATCCGAGTAGTCGCCTGCCCAAATCCGGACCGGTGTCGGGGCGAATGAGATCCCATGATTGAGGTCCATCGCCTCTCCTTCCGCTTTGGCGTGATTCGAGTCGATTAAGACGAGCTCTTCACAAAGGGCTGCCGTCGATAGTTGATAGGCAAAACTGACTCCGACCCAACCGGCACCGATCACAGCGATGCGGGTGATGTCTCTTGGATCAATATCATCTTTATGCGGGATACGTGTCATATAAATCCTTCCTTTCCATAATCATTCTCTTTTTAGCATACCCGACTCTTCCATCTTTAACGACAAAAGCCGCATGAAAAATACATGATTACGTTATATATCCTACTTCGGTTCAAAGATTCCTGTATTCCGAACATAACCGAAAATCTGAATCGTCTCACTTTCCAAGATGAACGGAATTCTTTCTCTCTCTAAAATTGAAATGAGTTCGGTAGACATATCACAAACATCTGGGTCAAGAATCACTCCCTTACAGAGCAGTACAATTGGTCGCAAACGAATCCATTCGATGGACCGTAAACGGGATTCCAGCCAGATTTCATCCCACTCTCCCCATAATATTTCATACTCGGATAACGAATCACTTGGAAATAACTTATCCTCCCCTAAGTATTTCATTTGATACGGCGGTGCATGCGTCAACACTTCAGAAACAGCTCGATTGAGGCGTTGCCATTTTGTCTCGTTCATCACCGATGTCAATTGGTGCTTCTCTATGTATTGGAGTTCTTCTCGTCGATTCATGCTGTTGAACCTTCTATCATAAGCTCTAATTTTTCAATCGTTCGTAATACTTCTTTACGGTTCTGCTTGTTTTTCATCCAAGCCGGTAATCGACTTTCGAGACTACGGTTCGTTCCCTCGCTCGTCCGAATCTTCGCCTCGATATAATCCTTAATATAGTTGAGATGTTCACGGTTGTAAGCCCATAGCACATGACCACAACAACCCGTTTGTAAGAATAGCGGCAAACCAAAATGAACATCGATCGCTTCTCCGACGTACTTCGAACCGCTCTCCTTCATTTGCAAATGACCACAATAAAAACAACTTAAGCGCACTTCATTAGTTTTTTCCAACACGTCTGCTCGCCTCCCGCAACTCGGACAAATGACAAGCATGAGATTCATGAATGAATAAATGTCTCGGCTCTCTAACAAAAATCGATGGGTCACTTCATCGCCTCCTTATTTCATTATACAAAAAACCAGCAAAGCTAAGCTTCGCTGGTTTAAAGTTACGATTATCCAATCGAACCTTCCATCTCGAACTTGATGAGACGGTTCATTTCGACCGCATATTCCATTGGTAATTCTTTTGTGAATGGCTCGATGAAGCCCATTACGATCATTTCTGTCGCTTCTTCTTCCGAGATTCCACGGCTCATGAGGTAGAAGAGTTGCTCTTCTGACACTTTTGAGACTTTCGCTTCGTGCTCGAGCGACACTTGGTCGTTCAAGATTTCATTGTACGGGATCGTATCTGAAGTCGACTCGTTGTCCATGATGAGCGTGTCACACTCGATGTTCGAGCGTGCGCCCTTCGCCTTACGGCCGAAGTGGACGATTCCACGGTACGATACTTTTCCGCCTTGTTTCGAAATCGATTTTGAGACGATAGACGACGACGTGTTTGGTGCGAGATGAATCATTTTAGCGCCAGCGTCTTGGTGCTGTCCTTTACCAGCGAGGGCGATTGAGAGTGTCATCCCACGTGCGCCTTCCCCTTTCAAGATGACAGCTGGGTATTTCATTGTGAGTTTCGATCCGATGTTTCCATCGATCCACTCCATCGATCCACCCGCTTCACAGACTGCACGTTTCGTTACCAAGTTGTAGACGTTGTTCGCCCAGTTTTGGATCGTCGTGTAACGGCAATATGCATCTTTGTTGACGAAGATCTCAACGACCGCTGAGTGAAGCGAGTTCGTTGTGTAAACCGGTGCCGTACATCCTTCGACGTAATGAACCGATGCGCCTTCGTCGACGATGATGAGCGTACGCTCGAATTGACCCATGTTTTCCGAGTTGATGCGGAAGTAGGCTTGGAGCGGTTGCTCAAGTTTTACGCCTTTTGGTACGTAGATGAACGAGCCACCTGACCAAACTGCTGAGTTGAGGGCCGCAAACTTGTTGTCCGTCGGCGGGATCAACTTCCCGAAGTACTCTTTGAAGATCTCTTCGTCTTCTTTGAGGGCTGTGTCTGTATCTTTGAAGATGACACCTTTTTCTTCGAAGTCTTCTTGCATGCTATGGTAGACAACCTCAGACTCATACTGAGCCGAGACACCTGCCAAGTATTTTTGCTCTGCTTCTGGGATACCGAGCTTGTCAAACGTACGTTTGATTTCTTCTGGTACCTCATCCCATGAGCGTTCTGTCTTTTCAGATGGTTTGACATAGTACGTGATTTCGTCGAAATCAAGTGCCGAGAGGTCTCCGCCCCATGTCGGCATCGCCATCTTGTTAAAGTGATCCAACGACTTCAAACGGAAGTCGAGCATCCATTGTGGCTCTTCTTTCATGCGCGAGATCGTCTCTACGATTTCTGTCGTCAAGCCACGGCCTGAACGGAAAATCGAAACGTCCCGATCATGGAAGCCGTATTTATAATCGCCAATTTCCGGCATGTTCTTTGCCATATCGGTCTCCTCCTTCTCCTTACGCGTCCTCGTCTACTCCTTTTTCAAGCGCCTTCCACGCGAGCGTGGCACACTTGATTCGAGCCGGGAATTTCGATACGCCTGAGAGCGCCTCGATATCACCGAGGTCAAACGTATCCGTGTCGTACTCTTTTCCTTGAACCATTTCAGAGAAGATGTTGGCGAGTTGAAGCGCCTCTTCTACTGTTTTTCCTTTGACGATTTGGGTCATCATCGATGCCGAGGCGAGACTGATTGAGCAGCCTTCCCCTTCAAACTTCGCATCTTTGACGATGTCGTCTTCGACCTGTAATTGAAGACGAAGTGAATCCCCACACGTCGGGTTGTTCAAGTCCACCGTCACGCCATCTTCGATGACGCCACGGTTTCTTGGGTTTTTATAGTGATCCATGATGACCTGGCGGTACAACATGTCGAGATTATTAAAACTCATAATTGAAATACTCCTTCGTTTGACGTAATCCCTCGATGAAGCGGTCGACTTCTTCTTTTGTGTTATACAAATAGAAGCTCGCCCGTGCCGTCGATGATTGCTTCAAAAGACGCATGAGTGGTTGTGCACAGTGATGACCGGCACGAACCGCGATACCTTGCATGTCGAGCACAGTCGCGAGGTCGTGCGCATGAACGTCCTTCAAGTTGAACGTGACGAGACCAACGCGATCTTCAGGACCGTAAATCTCGATCCCTTCAATCGTTTTCATCTGCTCGATTGCGTAAGACGCGAGTTCACGTTCGTGTGCTTCGACGTTTTCAAGACCGATTTCTTCTAAGAAATCGATGGCTGCCGCAAGTCCGACCGCTCCGGCGATAATCGGTGTTCCCGCTTCGAAACGGTACGGGATGTCTTTCCACGTCGATTCATATAAATCGACATAGTCAATCATCTCGCCACCGAACTCGACCGGCTCCATGTTTTTGAGAAGTTGCTTCTTCCCATATAAGACACCGATCCCAGTCGGTCCGAGCATCTTATGTCCAGAAAAGGCGAGGAAGTCACAGTCAAGTGCTTGGACGTCAAGTTTTCGGTGCGGTGCACTTTGTGCGGCATCGACGACCATGACGGCACCCAACTCATGCGCGAGTCGAGCGACTTCGGCAATCGGGTTAATCGTCCCGAGTACGTTCGAGACGTGACTCATCGCGACGATTTTCGTCCGGTCTGATAACACCGCTTGAACCGCATCGAGTGTGACACGTCCGTCCGGCGTGAGCTCGACGTAACGAAGTGTCGCGCCTTTTCGCTTGGCGAGTTGTTGCCATGGGATTAAGTTCGCATGATGTTCCATCGGAGTGAGGACGATCTCGTCGCCTTCACCGACATTCGCATCTCCGTAGCTCGATGCGACCAAGTTGATGGCCGTCGTCGTTCCACGAGTGAAAATGATTTCTTCAGGAACCGCCGCATGGATGAATGAGCGGACGCGTTCACGTGCTCCTTCATACGCATCCGTCGCTTGCGTCCCGAGCGTATGGACGCCACGATGCACGTTCGAATGGTTGCGACGATAATAGTCCTCGATCGCCTCGATGACAGCGAGCGGCTTTTGTGAGCTCGCCGCGCTATCAAGATAAACGAGCGGGTGTCCATTGATTTCCTGATCTAAAATCGGAAACTGTTCACGAATCGAGGCGTTCAACATCTTAACGTACTTTCCCTTCGATGACTTCGCGGAGACGGTCTTTGACCGAATCGATTGCGAGTTCTTCGACGACAGGCGTCAAGAATCCGTGGATGATTAAACGCTCTGCCTCTTGGCGAGACAAACCACGGCTCATCAAGTAGTACAATTGAACATCATCGACACGACCGACAGATGCTGCGTGACCTGCCATAACGTCATCTTCATCGATAAGAAGAATCGGGTTGGCATCCCCACGTGCTTTTTCAGAGAGCATCAAGACGCGCTCTGTTTGTACACCGTTCGATTTTGACGCACCGTGGTGAATCATCGATGTCCCGCTGAAGATTGCAGTGGCTGCGTCTTTTTGGACACCGTGAATCAAGATGAACCCTTCAGATGCTTTTCCGAAGTGGTCGGTACGGATGTTGAAGTTTTGTTTCTGTGCACCGCGACCGATTGTCACAGCTTTTGTATCTGAATACGTGTTGTCACCGACGAGGTGAGTCTTCGTCTCGACGACCGAGTTCCCGTCGTTCATGTGACCGAGCGCCCAATCGAGGCGACCGTTCGCATAGACGACACCGCGACGGTTCATGAACGTAAGTGCTGATTCAGCGAGCTGATCGACACCACCGAAGACGACTTTCGCGTTCTCTCCAGCGAATACTTCCGTCACGACGTTGACCGTGTGCGGTTCATTCGTGCCAGAAAGGAAGTTTTCGATGTATGTCACTTCACTGCCTTCGTCTGCGACGAGGATCGTGTGGTGATAGAGGGCACCGTTCGCCTGTTCCATCGTGAAGATGGCTTGAAGCGGATCTTTCAATTGCGTGTTTTTCGGTACGTAGATGAATGCACCACCGTTTGTGAGGGCAGCATTCAACGCCGAAAGACGTTCTTCATCGACACGTACGCCTTCAGTCATGAAGTATTTCTCAACGAGCTCAGGATGTTGCTCCATCGCTTCTTTGATTCCCATGAACAAGACGCCTTCAGGCATCGACAATTCGTTATAGACGACATGACCGTTGCGTTCAACGAGCACGTTTGTCCGGTGGTCTCCGAGGAGTGATTCGATGTCCGCTGTCAAGCCGTCTTTTTGTTCGAGCTCGACATCTCCCGCTGTGAAGTCCCACTTATCAATCTTAATCTTTTCAACTTTTGGCAAAGCAAGTGTCGGCGCAAGTTCTGCTGCCTCTTTACGACGGTTGACCATCCATGCTGGTCCGCCGAGCGCTTCTGCACGTGCCGACAACGCTTGTGCATCCAATTCAAATTGTACGGTCATCGTACAGCCTCCTTACGCTTCTGTGTCTACTGTCATTCCGAGTTCTTGCTTCACCCAGTCGTAACCTTCTGCCTCGAGTCGCTGTGCGAGCTCTTTACCACCAGACATGACGATTTTCCCGTCCATCATGATGTGTACGAAGTCTGGCTCGATATAGTTGAGGAGACGTTGGTAGTGCGTGATGATCAAGCAGCCGAACTCTTCTGAACGCATTTCGTTTACGCCTTTGGCAACGACTTTAAGGGCATCGATATCAAGACCTGAGTCGATTTCATCCAAGATGGCGATGTTCGGTTGAATCATCATCATTTGAAGAATTTCGTTACGCTTCTTCTCACCGCCTGAGAATCCTTCGTTTAAATAACGGTGTGCCATTTCTGAAGGGATTTCGAGAAGCTCCATCTTCGCATCGAGTTCACGGATGAACTTCATGAGCGAGATTTCTTGACCTTCTTCACGACGTGAGTTGATTGCCGAACGCAAGAAGTCCGCGTTTGTGACACCACTGATTTCAGCCGGGTACTGCATCGCAAGGAACATCCCTGCTTGTGCGCGCTCGTCGACTTCCATCTCGAGGACATCTTCGCCGTTTAATTCGACGCTTCCCCCAGTGACCTCATAAAGTGGATGACCCATGAGTGCTGATGCGAGTGTTGATTTACCAGTCCCGTTAGGACCCATGATGGCATGAATTTCGCCACCTTTAATTTCTAGATTAAGACCTTTGACAATCTCTTTTCCTTCGATTGAGACGCGGAGGTCATCAATTTTCATTTGTGGTACGTTAGACATTCGGATACCCCTTCCGTATTTTCTCGCCATAGTGAATGGCGTAGATTAGATATATTCTAATCTTAGACTAGTCATTTTTTTATTTCAAGCGACTCACCTTAGAATTCATTCTCAATAGAATGATAAAAGTTGAGAATGCTAATAGTAGGAAATCAAGACATTATCCGGCATTTTCTTCGACGAGTGCGAGGACTGCTTTCCGCTCTCGTACAGCAGCCGCGAAGAAGAAGGCACCACACCCCGTCAAGAGTGCCAAACTTCCGAATACAGGAAGCGACGACTGACCGAACGTATCGAGTAAAACGCCACCGATAATCGGTCCGACCGTCTGACCGAGTGATGTCAATCCCATTGCCCCGAAATACGTCCCTCTTAAATGTTCCGGCGCGAGTTCATCCGTCAAGACGTCCGTCATGGTGAACATCAACACCTCACCGACGGTAAAGATGGCCATCGCGACAAATAGTACCCACTCTACCGTCGCAAATCCAATAAGCAAAAGTCCGAATGACAAGGTCGAAATCCCGAAAAAGAGTGACTTGATCGGAGAGACACGAATCCCGAAACGCATAATCGGATATTGGACGATGAGAACCGTGATGGCGTTCGTCGTTAATAAGTAGGCGAATAATCTCGAGCCTTCTTCTAGTCCATCGCGTAGCGCAATGAATTGCGGGAGCGTCGAATTGAACTGGCTATAACCGATAATCGCGAAGATCATCCCGATGATGACCGCCCGAAACGTTCGGTCATCTCTCAGGACACGAAACGTCTCCGTCAAGCGCGGGCGTGCCTTGATTCCGTCCCCTTCTTCAAACGGATATTTGTAAAACAAGATAGATATAATGATCCCGTATAATATGTAGACAGCCGTCACGACGAAGAATGCAGTCTTCACACCGGTGAGTGACAAGACGACCGCCAAGAGTGGTCCGATGGCCGCGGCGATATTGATCATGAAGTAACGGACATTATAGACGATGACCCGCTGATCGGCCTGCGTCGTATCACTGATGAGTGCACGCGAAGCCGGTTCTAGGAATGATCGCGACATCCCCATCAACATCGATAGCATGTAAAACCAAAACAGTTCCGTCGCAAGTGCGAGACCAGCGAACGTAACGGCATTCAGCACAATCCCGATTAACATGAGCTGTTTTCGTCCATACCGATCAGAGAGTGTCCCCCCAAAGAAGCTCATGAACAGACCTGAAAGTGCCGTCACGGCAAAGATCGTTCCGATCACACTCGCTGAAAAGCCGAGCGTAGCCAGATAGATCGCAAAAAATGGCATGACAAAAAACGTCGCCAGTCGTGCAAAAAACGTCCCGAACAGGACGCCCCACGTCAGTGGATGAATCTGTCTGAGCTTCATCCAAATCCCCCCTTTTCTTTCATATATGTAGTGTACTTCTCTTTATGAAAGAACACTAGATAAAAAAAGACCCAGGAGGAAGTCTCCTGAGTCGAAATGACTTATTGTTTGACCGGTACGACCGCACCTTTGTATTCGTCCAAGATCCACTGTTGTGTCTCTTCAGACGTCAATACTTCGAGGAGTGCCTTGACGCGCTCGTCTTCTTCGTCCCCTTCACGCGTGACGATCAAGTTGACGTATGGTGAATCTTCCCCTTCGAGTGCAATCGCATCTTCGAGTGGGTTGAGACCTGCATCGATCGCATAGTTCGTGTTGATGAGGACCGCATCACCTTCTCCATTGTTGTAAGCCGTTGGAAGAAGTGCTGCTTCCACGTCCGTCTTGAATTTCAAGTCTTTCGGGTTGTCGACGATGTCAGCGACTGTCGCATCGACCGTTTTGCCTTCCGCAAGCGTGATGAGACCTTCTGACTGGAGCATCGTGAGGATTCGTCCGTGGTCAGCGACCGATGAGCTCATGATGATTTCCGCTCCTTCAGGAAGCTCGTCGAGCGATTTGTATTTTTGTGAGTAGACACCGATTGGCTCGATGTGCACGCCACCTGCTGATGCGAATTTGTAGTCTTTGTTCTCAGCCATTTGTGACTCGAGGTATGGCTCGTGTTGGAAGTAGTTCGCATCGAGCTCCCCGCTCGCGAGCGTCTTGTTCGGAAGCACGTAGTCTTGGAACTTCTTGATTTCGAGTTTGTAACCTTTTGCTTCATATTCTTCTTGTACGTGCTCTAAAATCTCAGCGTGCGGTACGTTTGACGCACCGACGATCAATGTTTTTTCATCGCCAGAACCTGTTTCTGCCTCTTCCCCGCCGCAAGCCGCGAGAACCGTGAATGCTGATAATGCTGTCAATCCGAGTACTGTTTTCCAAGTTTTCATAATGAATCCCTCCAAATGGTATATGTGTGATTATGCTGAACGTTTATCTATCTTTGTGACGAGTCGGTCACCGATGAATTGGATGACGAACACGATGATCAAGATGAGCACCGTCGCCACGAACGTGACGTCGTTTTGTGAGCGTTGGAATCCTTCCAAGAAGGCTAAGTTCCCGAGTCCGCCACCCCCAACGACCCCTGCCATCGCCGTGTAACCGACGATTGCTACGATGGTCACCGTGAGTCCCGATACGATTGCCGGAAGAGCTTCTGGAATCAAGACTTTGTAGATGATTTGCCATTTTGTCGCTCCCATCGATTCGGCCGCTTCAATGACCCCACGGTCGACTTCACGAAGCGCAAGTTCGACCATCCGAGCATAGAACGGTGCCGCTCCGATGATGAGTGCCGGAAGCGCCGCCGTCGAACCGAGCATCGTACCGAGTAGGAACAACGTGAACGGGATGAGTAAGATAATTAAGATGATGAACGGGATCGAACGAAACACGTTGACGATCGCGCTGACGAAGACGTAAATCGGACGATTCTTCAATAAAAGCGATTCGTTTGTAATATAGAGAATCAAACCTAAAGCCAGTCCGATCACAAACGTCGCCACACCTGCGACGAGCGTCATGTATAACGTTTCCCAAGTCTGCTCCATCATAATTTGCCAATCTACGTTAGGAAACATCGCTTTCCACCTCCACTTCTACGGATTGCGAACGAATCGACGCGATGGCACGATCGATTTCACTTGCTTCCCCAATCAGTTGGATGAATAGCGTACCGAGCGCACCGACTTGTGACTGGGTCACGTTCCCGCCGATGATGTTGAATCCGATGTCATGCGTCTTGAGGACGTCAGACAAAATCGGTTGTTCTGCCGTCTCGTTCAAGAATTTCAATTTGACGATTTGACCGCTCGGATACCGTTCTTTAAGATGTTCGAACGTGAGCGATAGATCGTCGACCGCCCCGATTTGCTTGACGAATTCTTTCGTGATCGGTTGCTCCGGATGTTGGAACACGTCCGAGACTTGACCGGTCTCAACGACTTTTCCGGCCTCCATCACGGCGACACGGTGACAAATCTTTTGGATGACATGCATCTCATGCGTGATGAGGACGATCGTCAATCCGAGCTTCTTATTGATGCTGACGAGCAGTTCGAGAATCGAATCCGTCGTCTTCGGGTCGAGCGCGCTTGTCGCTTCGTCACAGAGGAGAACCTCAGGATTTGTAGCGAGCGCGCGGGCGATCCCGACTCGCTGTTTTTGACCGCCCGACAGTTGCGATGGATAGCTGTCCTCACGACCAGCCAAACCTACGAGCTCGACGAGTTCTTGGACGCGTCGTTTCCGCTCACTTGCCGGTACCCCGATCAGTTCGAGTGGGAAGCTGATGTTTTCTGCGACCGTGCGCGACCACAAAAGATTAAAGTGCTGGAAGACCATCGAGACGTTCTTGCGAACCCCTCGTAGTTCTTTCGGGCTGAGCTTCGTGAGCTCACTCCCGGCGACCTCGATTTCACCGCTTGACGGTGACTCGAGACGGTTGAGTAATCGAATGAGCGTCGATTTCCCCGCTCCCGAATATCCGATTATTCCAAAAATTTCACCGCGATCAATTGTTAATGACACATCATCGACCGCCTGGACACGACCATTCTTCGTATCGAACCATTTGGCGACGTTTCGTAATTGAATCAATACCTTTCCCTCCTGACAACAAAAAAAGCGCGCACGTTTGAGCAAACGTGCGCACTTTATCGTACGGACAACGATTGCTCTCATCTGTCAAGGTTTCTCACCTTGCTGGAATTAGCACCATTTCGGATTGCTCCGCGGTTGCTGGGCGTCATAGGGCCAGTCCCTCAGCCTCTCTTGATAAGAGTGTTGTGTATTCGATTAGCTTTATCATAGCGACAGCTTTTTCTGCTGTCAAATCCTTTTTTCAAAAAAATTAAAAAAAGGTGCCGTCCGAGGACGACACAGAACGTAGCACCTTGAGTCACGGAAGGACAGCCCATAGATGAAAATCTTTTGCCCGTTCAAGATTTACATCCTTACATGGGGGAGATTCACCAATCATCACTCGATCTTGGCTTGGACCGTGCAATTATACGGAACGTCTTTCTTCGCTTGATTTTTTTGGGGGACAATCGAAGGGAAGACTGACGTGTATTCGTATAAAGGTAGCAGCGGCTTCGCCAAAACGTCTTGATATCGGGAATATCGCGTCCTATTTTGTGTTCAAGTAAGATGTTGTAATGAATATACCATTCGTGAACTTTCTGTGTCAACTGATTATTTAAAATTTTCAGATTATTCTAATGTTCCTCTCTCATTTCATGAAAGAGAGGACATGTTGCACATTCTGAAACGCGTACAATCGATCTTGAACCTCGCCATTTTCAAGCTTCAACAAGGCGGGTACGCTCATCACTTGGTAGGCTTCTAGCTCTTTTGGGATATAGTTCGCATCTCGCTTTTCGATTTTAATTTCAGGGTCGACCGCTTCGACGACCGTCAACATTTTTTCCGCCACAGCGCATGTACCACACATCGGGGCGTATATATATAAGAATCCGTCTGTAATCATTCTTCTCACCTCTCTTGTCATTATAAGGGGCGATGGATTCTCATTCAAAAATCGTGCTTTGATGAAATTTCAGAATTTTTCAATGATTCTCTTGACTCTTTCTTTAGAGAGGAATAATATGGGTTCTAACTTTATCGCTTTTGTACATAACAGCAAAGAAGAAGGACAGGTGAATGAATGATGACGGAACAAGCAACAGGTACGATGAAACAGTTCACGATGAACGTCTTAAACGGTCTCAGCATGGCAATTCTGATCGCCCTCATCCCGAGCGCTTTGCTCGGTGAATTAACGAAAGCCATACTTCCGTATTTTCCGTCTCTTCAATTCATATTGGATGCGACGACAATTGCGATGCGGCTTCTGCCAGCCATTATCGGGCTAGCGGTCGCCATGCAGTTCGGACGATCGATTCTCGAAACCGGGACCATCGCGATTGCGACGTATGTCGGTAGCGGTGCCGTCCAAATCGACGAAGGGGCTTTTGTGATGGCCGGCATCGGGGACGTGATCACAGCTGGTGTTACCGCTGCAATCGCTACACTTCTTGTCATGAAACTCGCTCCCCACTTGAAAACGTATACGGTCATTGTTATGCCGATGACCATCATTGTCGTCGCAGGAGGCATCGGTACTTTCCTACTGACGTACATCTCCCAGATCACGACGTATATCGGTCTACTCATCATGACAATGACTGACCTGCAACCGGTCCTCATGGGAATCCTGATCGCCATGGCGTTCTCACTCATTATCGTCTCGCCGATCTCGACTGTCGGGATTGCGACAGCCATCAGCTTGTCCGGTGTCGCGGCTGGTGCGGCGAACCTCGGGGTCGTCGCTGCCGGATTCGGTCTCGCGATCGCCGGATGGCAGGCAAACGCGACCGGCACATCGATTGCCCATTTCCTCGGCTCTCCGAAGATTCAGATGGCGAACTTTGTCCGACGCCCCATCATGATGCTTCCCATTTTGGCAAATGCGGCGATTCTCGGTGCGCTCGCAGGGATTCTAAAAATTGAAGGAACACCAATCAGCGCCGGGTTCGGCGTGTCAGGTCTCATCGGTCCGGTGAACGCCCTTCACCTCATGCCGGGTGGATTCGCTCTCTTCAACGTCCTGCTCGTCATCGTCTTGTTCGGACTGATTCCGGTCGCACTCGGAATCTTCTTCTACCGTGTGTTTGAACGGACGACTCTCGTCGAATCCGATCATTACCGACTCGATTTCGAGTAAACAAAAAGCCGGCTTCTCCAATGGAGAGGCCGGCTTTGATTATCCTTGAATCATCGCTTCGTATTCTTCTGCAGACATGAGCTTGTCGAGGTCTGACTCTTCCGTCAACTCGACTTCGATCATCCATGCGTTTTCAAACGGTGACTCGTTGACGAGTTCTGGAGAATCCGCGAGGTCCTCGTTCACTGCTGTGATGCGACCTGATACTGGTGCATACAACTCAGAGACCGTCTTCACTGATTCGACTGAGCCGAATGGCTCGTCGAGCAAAATCGTACCATCGACTTCTGGGAGTTCGACAAACACGATGTCCCCTAGTTCGCTTTGTGCGAAATCCGTAATGCCGATGCGGGCTTTCGTTCCATTTACTTCTACCCACTCATGTTCTTTTGAATAACGTAAATTTGCTGGTACTTTGCTCATCCTAACTTCCCCCTCAAATAAATTAGACTCACATCTGTATTATAGCACTTAGCCCCAAACGTCCGTAAAGGACTTTTCTGAAAATCCGACGGTCGTTTTTTCACCATTTGTGACGATTGGTCGCTTCAAAAGCATACCATTGCTCGCCAATAGCTCGAGTTGTTCGTCTTCTGATAGATTCGGTAGCTTGTCTTTGATGCCTTCGTTCCGATAGACTTGCCCGCTCGTGTTAAAGAACTTTTTGAGTGGTAGACCTGATTGTTTCCACAGTTCAGCGAGTTCCTCTTTCGTCGGCGTCGATTCGACGATATGGATATATGTATACTCGATGCCTTGTTCCTTCAACCATTTTTCTGCCTTTTTACATGTACTGCATGGTGGATAGCCATATAGTGTCACCATCTGTTCATCACCTCTTTCTTCAATGTAGCACACCTAGATAATTTAAATCACGTCTCAAGCAACCGTTCAATCTCTCGCTTCATCGTTGGGTTGACCACATAGCGTTCTTCGATAAAACGTAAGATAGTCGAGGCTGCGACGCCTGACTTGCCATATCCTAATACCCCGCCCAACAGGAAAGAAATCATCTTGGGCTGTCTCGACTCGACCCGGCGTGTCGGATTGAACGGGTCCCCTTGTTCACCGATTGCCTTCAAGACGTTCTGAACGGCTGCGACTTGGACGAGCTCGAATCCCGCGAGCGTTTCGCCACGACGTTCACGTAGCAAGCCGACGTATAGGTTCGTCAACGCCTCTTCATAATAATAGGCCGCTGTTTCACGGGTGATTTCGAGGCGTGGTGTCGCAAATACCTCGAGCGCCTCGTCCCGTCGCCAGACGACACGTCCTGGCGTATAGGCGATGGTCGCCATTTCATGCAGTTCAAAGACGGCGAACTCACCATAAATGCCATCATGGTACATGATCTTATGCCCGTCCTTCGTGTTTTGGAACTGATAATGAAGCGGTTCGATCTCGAGCCAGTCGAGTCGGTCGATAAAGCGCGCCTTCTGTCCATCCTCGACAATCAAAAAGAAATCGAGGTCCGAATACTCATCCAACCGCTC
The DNA here is from genome assembly GCF_015712685.1 of Exiguobacterium sp. SRB7LM. Lineage (GTDB taxonomy): Bacteria > Bacillota > Bacilli > Exiguobacteriales > Exiguobacteriaceae > Exiguobacterium > Exiguobacterium profundum. The sequence continues at coordinate 1,308,639 of NZ_VWVR01000006.1, forward strand.
CGTCTCTTGTCCAATCGACCCCAATGCGAGCAGCATGAGCGTCCCGTCCCGTTCGGCTACGGACCGTCCAATGCGTTCCATCCGGTCGAGTAATACATCTCGTTTTGTCATCATCTCTCCCCCTCGTCTCTATTGTACGTGGCAGAGCTCAAAAAAAGAAAGGGTCGACCGCGTCCGGTCCACCCTTTCTGTCCATTTGATTAGACGATAAACTTGTTCGCTTTGATGAGGCTCGCTGCGACTTCGCGCTTCGTGCCGATCACGTTGATTGGCTGGTAGCGGCTGAATTTCTTCATTGCCGAGAGAAGCATACGTTGCTCGTCGCCAGACGCCGCTGCGTACAACACTTCTTTCGCCATGAGTTCGACTTGCTTGAACACTTGCTCCGCAAAGATTTCAGTGTAGCGGACTTTGAGCGTGTTCTTCTCTTCGCCTGAACGGGCAATCGCTTTGTCCGTACGAGCGATGGCTGCTTCAAGCGCATAGATAGCACTGATCATGTCTGCAATCTTCGCCAAGATTTCTTGTTCGTTTTGAAGGTCTTGTTGATACTTCTGTACAGCTGTACCCGCGACCATCAAGTTGATTTTCTTCATGTTCGAAAGGAGCATCTTCTCGCGAGCGAGTGGTGACCCATCCAATTCTTGTGGCATGTAGCTCATGAGCTCTTTTTGAAGTTTTTGCGCTTCTGCGAGGAGCGGCAATTCACCTTTCATCGCTTTCTTGAGGAGCGTACCTGGGACGATCAAACGGTTGATCTCGTTCGTTCCTTCGAAGATACGGTTGATCCGTGAGTCACGGTAGAGGTTCTCCACTTCATACTCTGCCATGAATCCGTATCCACCATGAATTTGAACGGCTTCATCGACGACATAGTCGAACGTCTCAGAAGCGAAGACTTTGTTGAGTGAGCATTCGATCGCGTATTCTGCGATCGCTTGTGCGACTTTCGATCCGTCGCGCATGTTCTCATCACCGAGTGCGTCCAAGCTATCCTGGAACAAACCACCTGTACGATAGACTGAACTTTCCATCGCGTAGATGTTCGCTGCCATCGTCGCCAATTTCTCTTGGATGAGTGGGAATTGGCTGATCGGTGTCTTGAACTGTTTACGCTCGTTCGCATATTGAACCGAGAGGTCGAATGCACGTTTTGAAGAACCGACTGCTCCGACTGCGAGTTTGTAACGACCGACGTTCAAGATGTTGAAGGCGATGATGTGACCTTTTCCAACTTCACCGAGAAGGTTGTCGACTGGTACTTCGACATCTTCAAGGATGAGCGTACGTGTCGACGATCCCTTGATCCCCATCTTCTGCTCTTCTGCGCCCGTTGAGACTCCTTTGAAGTCACGCTCGACGATGAAGGCACTGAACTTGTCGCCATCGATTTTCGCATAGACGACGAACACGTTCGCGAAGCCGGCGTTTGTGATCCATTGTTTCTCACCGTTCAAGACGTAGTGCGTGCCCGCCTCATTCAAGACAGCTGTCGTTTTCGCACCGAGGGCGTCAGACCCTGAGCCTGGCTCAGTGAGCGCGTAAGCCGCGATCCATTCGCCTGTCGCGAGTTTTGGCAAGTACTTGTGCTTTTGCTCTTCTGATCCGAAGAAGACGATCGGGAGCGTCCCGATCCCCACGTGTGCGCCGTAGCTGAGTGCGAACGAACGTGCTTTCGCGAAGCGCTCCGTGATGATTGAAGATGAGATTTTATCAAGTTGGTAACCGCCGTACTCTTCAGGAACGTCTGCTCCGAGAAGACCGAGCTCGCCCGCTTCTTTCAACAATTCGACAGAGAGGTCGAACTCGTGTTTCTCGATGCGCTCGAGGACTGGCATGACGCGGTCATCGACGAATCCTGCCGTCGTGTCCCCAATCATCTTATGCTCATCTGAGAAATCCTCTGGTGTGAAGAGACGCTCTGCATCGAGTGCGTCAATGACAAAGCTACCGCCTTTAATCAATTCATGTTCTGTACGTTCCATATCCGATTCCCCCTTAAAGTAATTCGAAGACACCAGCCGCGCCCATTCCGCCGCCGATACACATCGTGACAACCCCATACTTCTCATTGCGTCGTTTCATCTCATGCAAGATCGAGACTGAAAGTTTTGCTCCCGTACATCCGAGTGGGTGACCGAGGGCGATGGCGCCGCCGTTCACGTTCACTTTCGATGGATCGATGCCGAGTTCACGGATGACACCGAGTGACTGACTCGCGAACGCTTCGTTCAACTCGAACAATCCGACTTCTTCTAACTTCACGCCAGCCATCTCGAGTGCTTTCGGAATGGCGACGACTGGTCCGATTCCCATCACTTCCGGACGGACACCGCCGACCGCGAACGAGAGGAACTTGGCCATCGGTTGCAATCCTTGGCGTTCTGCTTCTTCACGGTCCATGACGAGGACAGCTGCTGCTCCGTCGGATACTTGTGAAGCGTTACCCGCCGTGACCGACCCTTTGATTTTGAAAGCCGGGCGAAGTTTACCGAGCGCTTCGATTGTCGAATCTGCACGGACACCTTCGTCATGCTTGACGACTTTCTCCACTTCCGCGACTTTCCCGTCTTCACCGAGTACGTGCTCGATGACCGTCACAGGAACGATTTCTTCCTGGAACTTGCCACCTGCGATGGCTGCCGCCGCCTTTTGGTGACTGTTGATGGCGAACGCATCTTGATCTTCGCGCGAGATGTTATATTCGGCTGCAACACGTTCTGCCGTATGCCCCATGCTCATGTAGTACTCTGGTGCCGTCTCCATGATGTGTGGGTTTGGACGGATGACGTGACCACCCATCGGGACTTGGCTCATCGACTCCATACCGCCGGCGATGATTGCCGTCGCTTGACCAATCATGATTTTCGCCGCTGCATCCGCGATGGCTTGAAGACCTGACGAGCAGTAGCGGTTGATGGTGATCGCTGGAACTTCGTGCGACAGTCCCCCCCGGACCGCCGCATAGCGAGCGATGTTCATCCCTTGCTCCGCTTCTGGCATCGCACAACCCATGATGACGTCATCAATCGGGCCTTTATATCCTGAACGCTCAAGCGTTGCCTTGATGGCATATCCCGCGAGCTCGTCCGAACGAACGTTACGGAACGATCCGCGTTTTGCTTTTCCGACCGGCGTCCGTGCGCCGGCTACGATGACTGCTTCCCTCATCTGTATTGTCCCCCTTTATCAGTTCCGTAGTGGTTTGCCTTTCACGAGCATGTGTTGCATCCGTTGTTGTGACTTCGGCTCCCCGATGAGGCTTAAGAAAGCTTCGCGCTCGATGTCAAGGAAGTACTGCTCATCGACGAGCGTACCGTATGCCAAGTCGCCACCACTGATGACGTGTGCGAGTTTCTTCGCAATTTTCAAATCGTGCTCTGAAATATAACCACCGTAGAACATTTCGTACGCCGCGAGTTCAAGCGTCGCTTTACCCGTTTGACCGACGACCGGTAACTTCTCACGAACCGGTGCCGTGTACCCATCAGCCAGTTCAAGGACCGTTTGTTTCGCATCGAACGTCAAGTGGTCGCGGTTCATCGAGATGCCGTCGACCGCACGATGGTAACCGAGTGTTTTCGCATCAAATGCCGACTTCGATACTTTCGCCATCGCGATGTTCTCGAACGTCTGTTGCGCAGCCTTTTCGATGTTTTGCATCGATTTTGGTGTCTGCTCAAGGAGTCGACGGTACGTGTTGACGTTTCCGCCCCCACCAGGGATGAGGCCGACACCGACTTCGACAAGACCCATGTATGTCTCGAGTGCGGCTTGCATACGGGCTGCCGGTAAGCTGATTTCCGTTCCACCACCGAGCGTCATACCGTACGGTGCAGCAACGACCGGACGACTTGAATAACGAATCTTTTGAACGACTTGTTGGAACTTGTTGATGATCCAATCGAGTTCGAACCAGTTCTCGTCTTCTGCTTCCATGAGCATCATCGCAAGGTTGGCTCCGACACAGAAGTTCTTGCCATCGTTGGCGAGGACCATTCCTTTGAAGTCTTGCTCGACACGATCGATCGACTGTTCGATCATCTGCATGATGTCGACACCGATCGCGTTGTTTGGTGATGTGAATTCGAGTGCGACCACGTCATCACCAATATCGACGAGGCGTGCGCCACCATTTTCTAAAATGATGCCGTTTGATTTTGCGAGCGGCTTGAGTTTCAATTCTTTCGGATTGACGGTCTTCTCGACATACGTCTTCGACGCTTTATCGTAATACTGGTCTCCCTTGTAGAATGACGTATTGCCTGCAGCAAGCATCTCATCGATCCATGCCGGGACGTCATAGCCTTCCGCTTTCATACGCTCGACTGATTTCTCAACACCGAGGGCATCCCACATCTCGAACGGTCCAAACTTCCAACCGAAGCCCCACTTCATCGCATCGTCAATCGCAACGATCGTATCGGCGATTTCACCAGTGAGACGTGCCGAGTAAGCGAGCGTCTTCGCCGTGATTGGCCAGAGCAATTGGCCGACGCGACCTTTGTTCAAGATGGCACCTTTCAATTTTGCTTTCGAGCCAGGAAGTGACTTGATTTGATCGAGCTCAGGACCTGTAATCGCTTTCAATTGTTCGTATTCGAACGTCTGAAGATTCAACTCCTGGATGACCTTGCCTTCTTTCTTATAGAAGCCTTGACCAGCCTTTTGTCCAATCCAACCTTTTTCAACGAGTTGCTTCATTTCTGTCGGAACGTCGAACGTATCCTTCTCTTCCCCTGATTCGAGTGTCTCGTAGACGTTCCCCGCCACGTGGACGAATGTGTCGATTCCGACGACGTCGAGTGTGCGGAAGGTCGCTGATTTTGGACGACCGATGAGTGGACCTGTGATCGAGTCCATCTCTCCGATTGAAGCGTTTTGCTTGAGCATCTCTTCAAACGTGACGAGAAGACCATACGTCCCGATCCGGTTCCCGATGAAGTTCGGTGTGTCTTTTGCTTCGACGACACCTTTGCCGAGACGATCTTCAGCGAAACGTGACATGAAGTCGATGACCGGACGGGCTGTCTTCTCCGTCGGAATGAGTTCGAGCAACTTCAAGTAACGCGGTGGGTTGAAGAAGTGCGTGCCGAGGAAGCGTGATTTCAATCCTTCCGGAAGGGCACTTGCCATCGCTTCGATGGAGATCCCTGACGTGTTCGAGCTGAGAATCGCGTCTTCACGGATGTAAGGTGCAATCTTCTCGAAGAGTTGTTGCTTCACGTCGAGACGTTCGACGACGACTTCGATGACCCAATCCGCTTCTTTCAAACGCTCTAAGTCATCTTCTAAGTTCCCGACTTCGATGAAGTTGAGATGTTCCGCTGTCGCGAGTGGTGCTGGATTTTGTTTCAATAGCTTTTGACGGTTTTCTGAGGCGATGCGATTGCGTACTTCCGGCGACTCGAGCGTCAACCCTTTCGCTTCCTCTTTGGCTGTCAATTCACGTGGTACGATGTCGAGCATGAGCGAACGAATCCCCGCGTTCGCCAAGTGAGCCGCAATCCCCGCCCCCATTACTCCTGAACCGATGACGACCGCAAAACGAATTGAGTTCGTCAAACGGAGGTCGGTTGATTGTTCGATGTGACTCGTCATAGTGTTCCCCCCTAAAATGAGAATGAATAGTGATTCATTTCACGCGTAAAAAAAATCGCAATCACCATCGTGTTTACTCTTCTATCATAAATGAATGAACATTCATTCGCAAGCGTTCATTTTTCAATTTCATTCCATTTTTTGAATGAACGATTAGTTTTTAATGTGTGTGGTATAGACAACAAGAGTCAAATTTAGAAAGGGGAATGTATACATGCATGATAATCGTTTAAACACTGTCGGTAGCCGAAAGGACTTTGAGTCGTTTAAGAAGAAAGCCCAAGAACAGTCGCACCAACCGGGAATCGATTCGAAGATGGAACCTTTCCCAATCTATGAACGGGAAGACTATAAAGGAAGTGACAAGTTAAAAGACAAGGTCGCGATCATCACCGGTGGGGATTCCGGGATCGGAAAGTCGGTCGCCATCTTCTTCGCCCATGAAGGTGCGAACTCCGTCATCGTCTATAAAGACCAAAACGAACTCGAGGACGCGGAAGCGACGAAAGAACGGATTGAGGACTTAGGTCAAGCCTGTCTCTTGCTTCAAGGCGACCTCGGCGAATCTTCTTTCTGTCAACGAGTCGTTGAAGAGACGCTCGAGACGTTCGGTCGAATTGACATCCTCGTCAATAACGCTGCCGAACAACATCCGCAGGAATCGCTTCTCGACATCTCGGACGATCAACTCGAGAAGACGTTCCGCACGAATATCTTCAGCATGTTCTACTTAACGAAAGCAGCGCTCCCCTACTTAAAAGAAGGAGCGAGCATCATCAATACGACCTCGATCACAGCCTATGAAGGAAACGACCAATTGATTGATTATGCGTCGACGAAAGGTGCCATCACGGCATTCACCCGCTCGCTCGCCAAAAACTTGGCGGACAAGAAGATTCGCGTCAACGGGGTCGCCCCGGGACCGATTTGGACACCGCTCATCCCTTCAACGTTTGACGCGGAGAAGGTGAAATCGTTCGGCGATTCAGCAGAGATGAAACGACCGGGGCAACCGGCCGAACTCGCACCGGCGTATGTCTATCTCGCAAGCGATGATTCGACATACGTCAGTGGTCAAGTCATCCACGTAAATGGTGGAACCGTGATTAATGGATAATTGATCGAAGACTCAGTTCGTAGCTGAGTCTTCTTTTTGTGCAGTTCATCCAGAAGAACATCAAGAACTTTTCTTTTGGCTGTCCGATCAAATCGGTCCGGAGTTTTGGGTAAGTGAGGACGAGAACAAGAAATCGTAACACCTCCGCTACATAGAAGACCGAACGCATCGACGTTATCCATACATCAAAAAGCACGAACATCCTCGACGGATGTTCGTGCTCATTTTATTTCTTCACCATTCCCTTTAACACGAACGCCACGTTTGCCGGGCGCTCTGCGAGACGGCGCATGAAGTAACCGTACCAGTCACGACCGTATGGCACGTAGACACGGACTTTGTATCCTTGGCGCACGAGCTCGAGTTGACGCTCGACACGGATCCCGTATAACATCTGGAACTCGAACTGGTCGAGCGGAATATTGTTCTCTTTGACGTGCTCGATAATGGCGTCAATCATATGGTCATCGTGTGTCGCGATGGATGCGTAGTTCCCGTTCGCAAGATGGAGTTTGACGAGCTTCACGTAGTTATGGTCCACGTCCTCTTTTTCAGGGAATGCGACCGTCGCCGGCTCTTTATATGCCCCTTTTACGATGCGGAGGTTCGGCTTGAGCGGCGCAAGATGATTGATGTCATCTTCTGAGCGGTACAAGTACGACTGGATGACCGTTCCAAGACCGTCAAATTCAGACTTCAGCTTTTTGAACAATTCGAGCGTCTTTTCACAACGCTGCTCATCTTCCATATCGATGGCCACAAAGACCCCGACTCGTTGTGCGACCGTCAAAATTTGACGCATGTTGTCTTCAATCAACTCGTCCGAGATATCGAATCCGAGTGATGTCAGCTTGAGTGACATATAGGCGTCTAATTGCTCTTCTGCCATAATTTCAATCGCACGCATGATTTCGTCGCGATTCGTATTCGCCTCTTCGACCGTCTTAATAAATTCCCCGAGATGATCGACCGTGACCGACAACCCTTTCGCATTCAATTCGCGAATCGTCGGGACAGAAGCCTTAAAGTCTTCCCCTGCTACAAAGCGTGATGCACCAAATCGTAGGCCATATTTCTTTGCCAAACTGTTGAGTGTTTTGTTTTGTGACATGTAGATAAATCCATCGCGCAACACTTTTTCCATCTGATTTTCCCCCTTACTTTTACACCCATCTATCTCTATGATGATGTCTGCAATTATTATGACACACAAACGTCATTTCGTCTGTATTTTTGTAACCGTTTGCAGCACTTTCTTCCCAACTTTTCAAAAAAGACAGGCGCCCCGTAGGACGGCTGTCTTATAGGCTTGTCGAAGGTGCGACATAGAGTAAAATGCTGAGGAAAATGAACACGCTTCCCGCTAGGACGAACAGATGCCAAATGGCATGGTTGAACGGCAGTTTTTGCCATACATAAAACACGATGCCGACCGAATAGGCGATCCCCCCTGCGAGGAGAAGCATGAACCCTTGATGACCGAGTGATTCATATAACGGACGGATGGCGATGATGCAGATCCAACCGAGTGCGAGGTAAGTCACATTAGACACCCACATGTACTTGCCGGTCGAAAACAGTTTCCACACGATTCCGAGAATCGCAACACCCCAAACAATTCCGAATAGCGTCCAACCAAGCGTCCCGTGAAGGGTCACGAGCGCAAACGGTGTATAACTTCCGGCGATGAGTAAGTAAATCCCCGCATGGTCGAACACTTGCAGCACCCGTTTCGCCCGTGGATGCGGGATGGCGTGCATGAGTGTCGAGAAGAGATAAAGTAAAATCATCGATGCCCCGAATACACTGACCGCGGTGACGTTCCACGTGCTCCCACTCTCTGTGGCGCTCATGACGAGCAAGACGAGGGCGACGATGCTGAAGATGACTCCTAAGCCGTGCGTGATCGCGCTCGCAATTTCTTCCCCGAGCGTGTCGGCATGGAGCATCTCTTTGAGTTGTTCTTGTTTCATGTGCTCCCACCTTCCGTAACTGTTCCTTCTAGTATGGACATTTCCCGATTTGAACGCAATCAAAAACACGGGCTACCGATTAGCCCGTGTCGAGATTAAGCGACTTCTTTCACCGGAACGTCACATTCCATTTGTGCTGCCCGCATCGCGCGTGCCCGTTTGTGGAACAAGACGAGAAGCGTTAACGTTCCGAGCGTCGAAATGACGTACGGAAGGACTCCGTCCAGCTTGAAGCCGATCGGCGCCGTCAAAATGTAGAACCAGACTGCATACAACATGAACGTCCCCGGAAGGAGCGCGATGTAGTGGTTTTTCCCTTTAATGTAGAGGTACATCGCCCCGACGAACAGTGCGATGACCGCCGTCGTCTGGTTCGCCCAGTTGAAGTATTGCCAAAGCATTTGGAAGTCCATGTTCGTGAGCACGTATGAGATCGCGAAGAGTGGAAGCGCGATCCAAAGACGCGACGAGAACTTCTTCTGTGCGATTGACATGTAGTCCGCGATAATCATCCGTGCGCTACGGAATGCCGTATCTCCTGACGTGATCGGTAAGACGATGACTCCGAGAATCGCGAGTGTCCCGCCGATGCTGCCGAGCATGAGTGTCGCCACTTCTTGTACGACGAGTGCCGGAGTGCCCGCACTGATGAGTCCAAGCAATTCACCTGGCTCAAAGATGGCCATCGCCGCTCCAGCCCAAATCATCGCGATGACTGCTTCGGCGATCATCATGCCGTAGAAGATTTCACGACCGTTGCTTTCTTTCATCGTCGTCCGCGAGATGATCGGCGACTGTGTCGCATGGAAACCAGAGAGTGCCCCACATGAGATGGTAAAGAAGAGGAGCGGCCAGATCGGCAAGCCGTCCGGATGCATGTTCGTCAATGTCATCTCTGGAATCTTGTATCCTTGAGCGAACAAACTGACCGCGATCCCGATGGCACTGATGACGAGTAGTGCCCCGAAGAACGGGTAGATGCGTCCGATGATCTTATCGACCGGGAGAAGCGTCGCCAAGATGTAGTAAGCGAACACAGCGAAGATGACGATGGTGAGCGTCGTTGCATTCCCATCGAACAAGTTGTTGATCATGTTACTCGGAGACGTGACGAACACCGTCCCGACAAGAAGTAAAAGTAAAAGTGCAAATCCATTGACGATATGGCGAAGTGAACGTCCGAGAAACTTCTCCGCTAGTTGTGGCAAGTGTGCCCCGTTATTTCGAAGGGAAATCATTCCTGTCAAATAGTCATGAACCGCACCGGCAAAGATCGATCCGAACACGATCCAAAGGAAGGCGACCGGTCCGTAGAGCGCCCCCATGATCGGTCCAAAGATTGGTCCGACACCGGCGATGTTGAGCAATTGAATCATCGAGTTCCGTTTTTTGCCCATCGGCACGTAGTCGATGCCGTCCTGAGACGCATAGGCGGGCGTCGTCCGCTCTTCTTTGATGCCGAACGTCTTCTCAACGTAACGACCGTATACCAAATACCCGACCAAAAGTAGTGCGAGTGCGACGAAGAATGTAATCATCTGTCAGTCCCCTTTTCCGTACATATGTAGCCGAAACCCCATCAGCTCTTCGGTTTACACGTGTCATGTAACCGATTACATGTTTGATTATACATAAGAGTTAATGATAATGTAAGGGCTTTCATTCACATTTTAGACACTTTTATTCGACAAAAAACGACGCCCGAATTGGACGCCGTTCCGTACTTATTTCAAGTTGAGAGTCGATTGTTTTGCACCAGAACCGTTCGATCCGCTTGCGATGACTTTGTAAGTCCCTTTCGTAAGGCCTTTTTTGAACGTGAACGTGTACGTTCCTGTCCAGCTCGCCTGTACTTTGGCGACTTGCTTGCCTTTCGCGTCTTTCAAGACGACCGTCGCACCCGGTGTTGTTTTCCCGATCAAGGCGCGTGTGCCGGCCTTCACACCTTTCGTCGTCTTCGGTGTCACGATTGATCCATTTTTTAACTCGAACGATGTTGTCTTGACTACTTTTCCTGATACATCTTTCGCTTCGATTTCATATTTTGCTGCAAAGAATCCTGTACTTCTCTTGAATGTGAAGTTCCCATTCTCGTCAGCTTTCGCATAGTCTACTTTTTTCCCGTCTCGTTTAAGGACGAGCGTAGCCCCTTCCGTCGTTTTTCCAGTCAACACGGTTGTATTCGTGTACGTCAAACGTTTCGAGATGGCTGGCGTTCCGACAAAACCTGCACCGACGACTTTCGTTTCCGTCATCGTCTTCCCATTCAATTCGCTTTCAATCGTCAATGACTGACGGAGTTTGAGCGGTTTGACCGTCAAACGGTACATGCCTTCTGCATCGGCTGTCGTTGTCGCGAGAACCATTTTGCCATCTTTTAATGTCACGTTTGCAGATGGAGCCGTCTTCCCAGTCACGACTTTTGCACCCGGTTTGATGACATCGACCGCGAGCGTCAAGTCAGTTGGCGCCACTTCGAGCTCTGCCGTATAGGTCCGGAAGAGGCGACCTGCCGCATCTTCACGCGTCGCGTCCGTCGCTTCGATACCTTCGTAAAGGTTCAAGTACTGCTTACCCGCATCCGCTGTTTCAAATGTCACCGAACGTTTCGCATCCGCGACAATCTTCCAGTTGTTGTCGGCTTTGTAGTCTAAGTTACTGCCACTCGACACAATATAGTCCGAGATGACGTTACGTGTCTCATACGCTGAGCGATAGACGATGTTCTTCCCGCCACCGAGACCTGGGAACGATGAAGAACCCGCGCGATAGTTATTCGTCGCGACCAAGAATTCTTGGTCCATTTTGATCGGTTGTCCGTTGTACTCGACGTTCTTCACGCGGTTCGCGTTCGCATTGACGAGCTTCCCGCCGACATCGAACATCGCAGGACCCGTGACATCGATCTCATACGTCAAACCGTCGAGAATATCGAAGTTGTAGCTACGGAATTGAAGGTTGAGTAAGTTTTCGCCATCTTCTTCGATTTGGTCAAACGCACCCGCTGACATCTCGAGCCAATCCATGACATCTTTTCCTGTCACTTTGACGACTTCGAGCGTGTTCGGATACACGTAAAGGTCCGCGACGTTTTTCAAAGCAATTTGCCCTTTCGGGATATTCGTATAGTAGCTCGCATCTGTCAATTCACGACCACCCGCTTTGAACGGTGCGCCTGCTGACAAGAGTGGTAACTCTTTATAAGCAGAAAGTTCTGGGTTCGTCTCGAGTTCTTTCTCGACATACCACTTCTGTGCGTTCGTCACGAACTGAACCGATGCGTCGTCACGGACAAGCGCGAAGTAGCTTTGGATGTCATCTTGAATCTCACCGACCGGTTGGTTGATATAGTCGATTGTCGCCAAGTGGTCGTCTTCGATCAACGCTTGAATCGTCGGGTCGACCGCCGTATCAGCCGTCACCGTATCGAGTGCTGCTGACGCATCAACAATTTGCCATTTCCCATCCACGAGTTCAAGTTCAAAGTCGATGACGCCGAGGTCCTTCCCTTGGTTGTTCGCCATGACGACCGGTTTGCCATTGATTGTTCCCTTCGTCATATCGACATTCGGGAACGAAGCGAACATGCCTTTCGCATCCGGGAAGCGACCGTGTTGGTGTCCCGTCATGACCATGTCGAGCCCGTCAATCTTCGTGAGTGCGTAACCGACGTTCTCTTCGCTGTCGAGTTGCTCATCCGCGAGCGCTGCACTGTCACCGATTCCTGAGTGCGCGAGGGCGACGACGACGTCCGCTCCCTGGTCTTTTAATTTTTGTACTGCTTCACGTGCGGACGGGATGATATCCTCTGCCGTCACACGACCTTGAAGGTTCCCCGAATCCCATGACATGATTTTCGGAGGGACGACTCCGAATACGCCGACTTTGATCGTATGTGTTTCCCCATCCAGGTCTGTGACCGTTCGTTCGATGATTTGGACCTCTTGTCCATCCACGTTGAACTTCGAGACGATCGGGTTACCTTCTAAATCTTTGACGTTCGAGTTGACGAAACGCAGTTTCCCTTTCGACCCCTCCATCGCGTTGTATAAGAATTCGAGACCGAAGTTGAATTCATGGTTCCCGAGTGTGACGGCATCGTAGTTCAATGCCGCCATCGCCTTGTACATCGGATGTTCGAACGCTTCATTTTTCCCAGCTTGGCTCTCACGGACGTAATCGCCAAACGGTGTCCCCTGAATCGTATCCCCGTTATCGAACAAGAATGTGTTCGTTTCCCCAGCGGCTGTACGATGTTCATTGATGAGTGTCGCGACTTTCGTCAATCCGATCGTGTTATCGACCTTGTCTTGGAAGTAGTCGTAGTTCGTGATGTTCGTATGTAAGTCTGTCGTCTCTAAGAAACGGAGCTTGACGATATCCTCGTCCACTTCTGCCAAGACGTTCGGTGCCTGTAGCGGCAAAACGGTTGGTAACACGAGCGCGGTCGCGATTGACCATTTCAATGCGGTTTTCATGTGATTGTCCCCTTTTTCTGGTTGATAATTGTCTAACCATATTCAATATAACACCAGCTGTCTTTCCCTCCTATTAAATTTTTATATAAAAATAGACCTAATTTCCTTTACAAAAATTAGGTCTATCATCCTATTATTGTTTGATACGAACAGTAAACGGTCCATCTCCTTCAATTTCTTCAAATGTGACTGATACCGGGTACGCATGTTTCCTGTAGACCGACTCTTCGAGACGAATCATTGTGAAGCCGACTACGTCCTCCCCACTCACGAGTTCAAGCGGGAGTTTCTCAACGTTCAAGTGGCGGTCGTAGCCGTTGCGAAGGAGAATCGTCGCCGTGACGTCTGTCTCTTCCTTCTCCACCGACACGAGCATCAAGTTGAACTCGTTCTCTCCGACTGGCGGTGTCGAGATGTTCGTCCGCATGAGCTGTTGCCATGCAACCTTCGAGAACTTCGCTTCTTCTTCCGATGACACGGGCTGAAGCGGATCGATCGGGTTCATTTGGAAGACGAGTCGAAGCGAGTCGTAGGATTCTATTTCTCCGAACATCTCATCTAAGAAGAAGTCCAAATAAACCGGTTTGCTCGTCCACGCCTCAAAGCTCGGCAATTCAGAACGTCCGAGGACCTTCCGGCCGATCGGGACGTTATTCGCGTCTAACAAGAGGACCGGCAATTCGTTGATTTCGAACGAGCTCGGAAGCGTGTTTCGGAACAACGCCACGATTGACAAGTCGTGCCCGAGCGATTCGGCATTCAACAACTCAATCGAGAGCTGATTGTCGAGAAGTGGCGGGAGTCGCTTCGCATGGTAACGGAAGACGTACTCGTCCTCTTTCGGGATCCCCATCGCGTCGTCGATGACGAGCGTCAATTGGCGCCCTTCCTCTTTATTTCCTGTCTCAATCTGTTTACGTTTACGAAATCCTAGCATTATACTTCCTCCTCTGCCATCTCGGCGAAGTAACGGTCGAGTTGGCATAGTTCCGTCGTGACATCCCGTGCGATATTGATATATGTCTGTTCGAAGATTTCGAGTCCTTCTTTTCCGAACTGACGGCTCGGGTCTTCCTGACCGTAGCTGCGAAGACCGATCCCTTCTTTCAATCCGCTCATCGTCGTCAAATGGTCCGTCCATTTCATGTCGACGGCACGGAGAAGCGACTCTTTCGCGAAGAGGACGATGTCATCCTGTTCGAGGCGTGACGCCGTCGTAGCGATGATCGTCTCCATCCAGTCGTTTAAAGCATCCTTCAGTTCACGTGTATCGGCGATGTCATTCGCCCATGTCGGCTCCTGCATCGTCAAGTAGCGCAAGTCTTCTTTCAACTCATCGATTGGCCATTCTTCAGGTACGAGTTCATCCGATACATGCATGTCGATGCTATTCTCGAGGGCGAGACGCATCATGCCGAGGACGTTTTTCGTGATGGCATCCGCATCGGCGTTGACGGCCTGGTTACGAATCGTATAAATGATATTCCGTTGTTCGTTCAAGACGTCATCGAGTTTGAACAAGTAGTCCCGAATCGAGACGCCGAGTCCTTCGATCGTCGTCTGCGCATATTCGATGATCTCGATCGCATCTTTCGTTGAGACCTCACCTGTCGCACTCGGCTTCAACTTCTTCTCCACGCGTTCTAGTTTCTGCGCCGCATAACGTTTCACGATCTCATCTTCGAGCGAGACGAAGAACTCGGTCGCACCCGGGTCGCCTTGACGTCCCGAACGACCGCGGAGCTGGTTGTCGACACGTTTTGACTCATGCCGCTCCGTTCCGATGACGAAGAGACCGCCCGCTTCCTTCGCTTTTGCGTCGAGCGTGATGTCCGTTCCACGTCCGGCCATGTTCGTTGCAATCGTCACTTTGCCGAATTGACCGGCGTCCGCGATGATATCCGCTTCCTGAGCGACCGTCTTCGCGTTCAACACGTCATGCTCGATCCGCTTCTTCTTCAAATGCTTGCTGATGGCTTCCGATTGTGCGATCGAGGTCGTCCCGATCAAGATCGGTCGTCCCGTCGTATGCAGTTCCGCTACTTTCTCAGTGACCGCCGCATACTTTTGCTCGGTCGTCATGAAGATGCGGTCCGGATGGTCGACACGTTGACGTTCGCGGTTCGTCGGCACTTGGACGACGTCCATGTTGTACGTCTTCAAGAACTCTTGGCGCGACGTCTGGGCCGTCCCCGTCATCCCCCCAACGAGCGGATACATGCGGAAATAGTGCTGAATCGTAATCTCCGCCGTCGTCTTGTTCTCTTCGGTGATGGTGACGCCTTCTTTCGCCTCGAGCGCCTGATGCAACCCTTCTGACAAGCTCCGACCTTCCATGATGCGTCCCGTGAACAAGTCGATGAGTTCGATCTTGTCTTCACGCACGATATAGTCGACGTCAAGTTCGAACAAGACGTTCGCACGGAGTGCCTGGACGAGATAGTGATAGAGCACCTGGTGTGAGGCGCTGAACAGGTTATCGATGGCGAACAGCTCTTCAATCTTGACGATTCCTTCTTCCGTGAACGTCGCAGATTTCGACTCGAGGTCGACCTCGTAGTCGGTCTCCTCGAACTCAGAAATGATCTGTTGCGCCAACTGTTTCAAGCGGATATGTGACCGGTCCTTCTGCGCGATGATGAGCGGCGTCTTCGCCTCATCGATCAAGATGCTGTCGACTTCATCGACGATGGCGAAATGGAACGGACGTTGGACCCGTTCTTCCGGCTTATGGACAAGGTTGTCACGCAAGTAGTCGAATCCGAACTCTGTCCCGACCCCATACGTAATATCCGCCTGATATGCAGAACGCTTCTCGTCCGCTTCGATGTCCGGGACGTTCAAGCCGACCGTCAACCCGAGGAAGTCATGGATCTTCCCGATTTGTTCCGCGTCACGTCTCGCCAAATAATCGTTGACCGTGATGACGTGGACGCCTTTTCCTTCGAGCGCCTTGACGTAACTCGGCAAAGCGGCGACGAGCGTCTTCCCTTCCCCCGTCGGCATCTCCGAGATGTTCCCTTCGAGGAGGGCGAACCCACCGATGAGCTGGACGTCATAGTGACGCATTCCGAGCACACGGACTGACGCTTCGCGGACGAGAGCGAACCCTTCTTCCGCGATGTCGTCCACTTTCTTTCCATCCAAGAGACGTGCTTTGAGCGTCTCCGTATATGTACGCATCTCGTCATCCGAGAGGGCTTTCATCGTTGTCTCTAATTCATTAATACGCGCGACCCGTCGTTCGTACGCTTTCAAACGCCGGCTTTGATCATTCGTTAACTGTTTTACAAATTGGATCACACTAATAGCCTCCATCTTTCTATCAATTCATCACTTACATACCCGTCTATTATAACGAAAATCGAACCAATTCGGAGACTTTTTTACGAAAACTTCCTAAAAGTTGGTTTTTTGACACGTGAAAACCTATAAATTTTGGTTAATTTTCAAAAAGTATTTGTAAAAATATTTTTAATTCACTATTTGAGATGAGGTGAGACCGTGTTACGATGAAAAAAAACAGAACGTTTGTTCGTAAAAGGGAGTGGTGACGATGCGCAGACGAATCTTTTGTATCGACAGCGTCTCGTTCTATGCCAGTTGCGAGTGTGCCGCGCGCAACAAAAATCCTTACAAGACAAAGCTCGTCGTCCTCTCGAACCTCCAGGACAGCGGGGCACTCGTCCTCGCCGCGACCCCGAAGATGAAGCAGCTCGGAATCAAGACCGGGTCACGTCGCTTTCACATCGACCGCCTTCCGTGGCACGAACGACGGGACGTTTTGTATGCCGAGGCGCGGATGAGTCATTATTTGAACGTTTCCATTCAAATCATCCACATCCTCCATCAGTTCGCCCCACCCGAGGCGATTCGCGTCTATTCGATTGATGAGACGCTCGTCGACATGAGCGGGACGGAGCGGCTATTCGGAAATGACGAGCACGTCGCCCACCTCATGCGTGCGACGATCTTTCGCTATACAGGCATTCCCGTCACCATCGGCATCGGACCGAACAACGTCCTCGCCAAGCTCGTCCTCGATTTGCATGCAAAAAAGGAAGGTGTCGTCACGTGCCTTCTCCAAGACGTCGAACGGCTCATCCATCCGGCGCCGATCGAGAAGATGTGGGGCGTCGGGACGAAGATGGCGGTCCACCTGCAGCGGCTCGGCATCTGGACGATTGGGGACTTGGCCCGCTACCCACTCGAATCCCTTCATGAAAAGTTCGGTGTCATCGGTGCAGAACTTTGGCATCACGCCTGGGGCATCGACGAGTCGCCGACCATCCTGCCGGCGAGCTCCTTGTTCGGTGCGAAACGGATGCGACCGAAGTCGATCGGACACGGCATCACCCTCATGAAAGACTACACGACGTATTCCGCAATCCGGCTCGTCTTACAAGCGATCGCGGTCGAGGTCGGCATGCGAACCAGGCAAGCGGGACTCGTCGGAGGGACGATCCATCTCGGGGTGCGCTATACGCGGACGAGCGACCGGGGTGGCTTCAGTAAACAAAAGAAGCTCCCCCGCTTCACAGCGGACGAGCAAGAGTTTCTCCCGATCTTATTGCAGCTATTTTTAGACGGCTGGGAAGAGACGGAGGCCGTCCGTTACGTCTCGGTCGCTCTCGGCAAGCTCGAGCCACGGAGCGATCACGTCCAGTTATCGTTCTTCGAAGACGAATGGGCGAAGGCGAAACGGCTCGACTTTCTCGATTTGATCGACGGCCTGAACGTCCGGTTCGGTCGCGGCACGATCCGACCGGCATCGAGCCTACTAAAAGACAGTCCGCTCCGGACGCGCCAACGTCTAATCGGCGGACATAAACAAGGAGGCGATTCCTCATGAGCAAAACCCGCTATCGTGACCGGGGTGAGTTAAAATGGATCCCATTTCTCATGCCCGAGCACGTCGCCCTACTGAAACGTTATTATGCACAAATCCAAAAGATTGAGCTGCCCGACTTGGACGAACAGCTCCTCTACCTCTGGCAGACCGAACTCGAACGGGCCATCCGTGAAGGCGACCAAGTCGAAGTGACCCTGTTCGTAGACGGCTTGACGACAAGCATGCGCGGCTACGTCCATGCTATCTATTACGCCGAGCGCGAGGTCGAGTTGTTCGACGGCAAGGTGCGCCGCGTCCCGTTCGGCGACATCTTGTCCGTTCGTTAAGATGCCTCGATCGCTTCCTGGGTCGTCTCGAACGTTTCAATCCCGTCGAGTAGCCCATAGTGAGCAAGCGTCGCGCGGACCGATGGCGACAGATGCGCAAAGATGACATGCCGGTCGGCTGCTTTCAGCTCGGTGACGACACGACGCAACTCTTCGACCGCGGTCACATCGATGACCGGGCAGCGGTGAAAGTTGAAGATGAACACGTTCGGTTCCCGATGAATGTGATGGAGAACGTGCTCGAACAATTCGACTGCACCGAAGAAGAGCGGACCTTCGACACTGAAGACGACTTGGCCGTCTCGCGTGACGTACCGTTCTGTTTGTTCACGCACATCGATCGTATCGGCCATTCGTTTCGCGAAGAGTGCGAGCGCACAGATGACGCCGACCTCGACGGCGACGACCAAGTCGACGAATATCGTCAATAATAGCGTGACGAGTAAGACGAGCGACTCGGATGAACGATGACGCAACATCGCCATCACATGATGACGTTCGGACATGTTCCAGGCGACCCGCATCAAGATCGGAGCGAGTGCGGCGAGTGGCACATAACTCGCGAACGGCGCGAGGACTAAGACCGCAATGAGGACCGTGATCCCGTGGATGACACCGGCACGTCGGCTGACCGCTCCCGCCTGAATGTTTGTCGCCGTCCGGGCGATGGCACCTGTCGATGGGATCCCACCAAATAACGGTGTAATCACGTTCGCAAGCCCTTGCCCGAACAGTTCCTTATCCGGCTTCATCTTCGTCCCCGCCATCCCGTCGGCGACCGTTCCCGAAAGAAGTGACTCGAGTGCACCGAGGAAGGCGATGGCGAATGCGGACGGGAGGAGCGTTGTAATCAAGTCTAGGTCGATTGTGAGCCAGTTGAATGTTGGCAGTCCGCTCGGGATGCCGCCGTATGCACTTCCGATCGTCGCGACCTCACCCGGGATGAGGAGACTGACAAACGTCGGGACGAGCATCGCCATGAGTAAAAGCGGTAAACGGAACGGCAGCTTCGGTACGAGCCAAAGCGTCAAAAAGCCGATTCCGGCAATGACGATCGGCCACACGGACGCTTCGGGCAACGCTTGACCGAGGCGAAGCAAGTTCTCATGAAAGTGCGGTGCCTTCTCAAACGTGACCCCGAACAACTCATCGAGCTGGTCGACGAAGATGACGACAGCAATACCGGCCGTGAAACCGATGGTCACGGCCCGGGGCATGAAGCGGATGAGCCGTCCGACCCGGAGCACGCTCATGAGGAGCAGCAAAATTCCGGCGAGAACGGTCGTGACGAGTAACCCCTCATATCCGTATGCGAGGACGACACCCGAGACGATCGGGATGAACGCTCCCGTCGGTCCGGCGATTTGGAACGTCGAACCCCCGAACAGGCTGACGAGGATTCCGGCAAAAATGGACGTGTAGAGCCCATATACCGGTGGGACTCCCGAGGCGATGGCAAATGCCATGGCGAGCGGGATGGCGACGACACCAACTGTAATTCCAGCCGAGATGTCCTTTTGCCACATCTCACGTGTGGAGAGTGAGTCTTGCATCATACATTCCTTCTTTCCAATCAGTTCAAAAACGAGTTCAGTGTACGCCTGGAAAGAGGGCTTGTAAACGGTTTGAGAAAAACGTTAACAGAATGTACAAAAGAACAAGCACGTGAGTTTCACCATTATCTTACTCCTGCTTTATACTTATTAATATGTTCATTCGCTATCCTCTAAGAATGGTCATCTCCGACTTCCTGCTCTTTTATGGAATATTTTATTCTTTGAGTTAATCTAATTGTAGAAGGTTTATCCTCTTCATTTATAGGCATTCTAATAAAATTACATTTCAAAGTTATTTTTTCATTTTGGATGGTTATCTCTCCGTCGGACTTTATACCAATATCACCGTCTTCGTAAAGCTTATCGTGAATTTTACATAAACATATCCCGTTGTTTACACTATCGTCTTCACAGATATGAGCTGGATATATATGTGCTGCTACTAACAATGAGGATTCAGATATTCCGCACATTGCACATTGATTATTATAGGCAACTAGTACTTTCTTTCTAAAACCACGATCTCTAATTATCTTTCTTCCTACTGTTTCTACATATTCTCTACCTTCAGGATAGGGCCTTCGAGCATTAATAGTCTCTTCAGTTTCGAGTTCTAGAGTTCCATCAACATTTTGAATCACTTTAGGTAATAGGCTATATCTATGTTTTGACATATCTAAAAGACCTTTTATTTTTTTCTCCCCAAACCTAATTAAAACTCTAATCTCACCTTTATTATGTTCATCTAGTGAAAGTAATATCGGATAAACATTAGACTCGTCTAATGTTTCCAGATACGCCTCATTCAATTGATAATTTCTTTTTTCTCTAATAGCCGCATTATTAGCTTCTATTAATAATTTTTTTGTGAAATATCTATTTTGATTATTGATTAAATGCAATATTACTCACCTATTTATTATGTTTTTTAATAATAAAACTTAATTACACGCTTTAAAAAAATTCTTTTCCTTTCATATCCTCTAATTCATTATAAGATTGCTTCAATCGTATCATGTTTTGATTAATTCAAATTGAAAGTAGACACATCCATTTGGATGTGTCTACTTTCAATTCGTCGGAGCCTCTACGACTTGATCGCCATCTTCCGCGTCTTTCGCCAGCAACTTCACATGACGACCGAATAACCACATGACGACGAGATGGGCTTTCGCCTGTGTCTTCGTATAGAACCACCACGGGAGGGCCGGTACGAACTCATGGATGGCGACGAGTCCTTCATCCGAATCCGGTAATCTCCGGAACTCG
The DNA here is from genome assembly GCF_015712685.1 of Exiguobacterium sp. SRB7LM. GTDB lineage: Bacteria > Bacillota > Bacilli > Exiguobacteriales > Exiguobacteriaceae > Exiguobacterium > Exiguobacterium profundum. The sequence goes on from NZ_VWVR01000006.1 coordinate 1,329,811, forward strand.
AGACGCCCTGTCTGATCCTCTTCACTTAACTTGACGAACTTGCCCCCGTCAATCGCAAAGGATGCCATATCGTCCGTCGCTTCTCGTTCAAGCGATAGATGAAGCGCGACGAACGAAGGATCGAGCAGCGCAATCTCCCAATCATCGTCTTCTTTCGTCGTCTGAATGAGCGGATACATAAAACGACCGAGCCACTCGAAGTACGTGTCCGCCATCCAAAGCGCCGACTTTTCTTCCGGCAGACCGAACCGCTGAATCGAACGGACGGTATACGATTTCGGTTGCTTTTTCTTCTTACCGCCCGAGGACTGCTTCTCTTCTTCCTCAAGCGCATGTTCGACCGCCTGTTTGAACGGAATCTCTCCCTGACCGATACCTTCGACCGTGTCTTCTGCGACCATCGCGTGCCCCATACTCTCGACAAGCGGATAGACGGTCGCCTTCGGTTCACCCGTGACCGCCATGACCCACAGGCGCGACAGTTTGATTGTCGGGAACGGGAAGTCAATCAAGACGCGACGCTTGTCCATGACTTCGGCCGTCTGTTCAATCATCTTCCGATACGTCATCACCTCGGGACCCCCGATGTCGATATGACGGTCATAAAGCGACTCGGCACCAACGACGGAGATGAGCGCCTGAACGGCTTCACGAATGTCAATCGGATGTGTCTCCGTCTTCGTCCATCGTGGCAAGATCATCGACGGCAACCGCTTGACGAGCTTCGCTAAAATCGGGAACGACGAACCTTTCGGACCGATGATCAGTCCCGCCCGTATCGTCGTCACCGGCACGCCCTGACCGCCGAGAATGCGTTCGACCTCGAGTCGACTCTTCAAGTGACGCGACAACGTCTTCTCTTGTTTCGGGATGATCCCGCTCAAATAGACGATCTGCTCAATGTCGTTCGCCTTCGTCGCCCGGGCGAAGTTGTCCGCAATGAGCGCGTCCATGTCCTCGAACGTTGCTTGCGTCAAGCCGCTATCCGGAATCATCGAGTGCACGAGGAACATCGCGTAATCCGCGCCCTCACATGCTTCTTTTGTTGCCTCATATGAAAACAAATCACAAGCACGCCACGTGATATGGGTCTCATCTTCTTTATTCTTCGTCGATCGCGATAAAGCAATGATGTCATACTCTTCCTTCAGCTGCTCCATCACGTTCGAGCCGATATAGCCGCTCGCCCCCGCAATGACAATCGTTTTCCGCATAATGGTCACTCCCCTAATTATTCGCATAGAGGTAATGTACCCTTCTTTTTTAAAAGATAAATCAGTCTAAGTATGTAGAGCCTGCTCGACCGATTCATACTAAAATGAGAATAATTAGAAAAAGGAGGGATATTCATGGGATTTTGGTACTTTCTTTTGCTTGGATTGGGAATTATCCTCATCGTGCGAGGGATTGCAAGTAGCGCGAAACAAGGTGGACTGATTTTAGTCGGACTTGTGATGGTCGGGGTATCCATATTTATGTTCCAAGATGGCAGTGCGGACTTGGTCGCGAATTGGTTGGATCAAATCACCGGTCGATAAGTCACATTCTCGAGTAATCGTGTGGTCCATTGACAACCTTTTAACGTCTTCAATCTTGAATTGATATGGAAGGAGCTCGACAATGAAACAGTTCAAACGAGTAGGTGTTGTGGCGTTATTCGCCTTGATTGGATTTGCTCTTTTCCATTATGCGACCGAGTCGAAGACAGTTTCCGCTGCATGGACGACCGAAGTTGCGACACATCACTTCAAAGATATCTTAGAAGCGCAGGGAGAAGCGATTGAAGCGCATACTCCTCTTGAAAATATCGAGCGAACGAAACTGTCACACGAAGATGACGTCGTCCGGCTCCTCCTCGGTCAACGAGATTGGGTCGAGCAATTCCACTATACGATTCAGGAGGTACAAGTGGACGAAAAAGGTGGACTTCTATACGCAAATGCTTATGTGACAAGAAATCTTCAATTTGAGAGTGGTGTCACGACCGGGCTTGGTGACGAGATGACGATTCAATTGACGTCTCCGAATGAAGAGATCGAAGAGGTAGAGCTCGACAATCATAGCGTGACACAATCAGGCCAACCCTTTTTCAAACGCTGGATCAGTCGAGTATTTGACTGAACAAATCCCACTTTCCGATTGGAGAGTGGGATTCTTTTTTAAAACGATAAATCTAAACCAGTACCATCATCAAGTAGTTCTCCGTTTTTAGCGGTATAGTCGACACGAATCTCGGCTCGCTTCAGGATGTAGTTCTCTTGTAACGCAGACATCCACGTCCGAACGCGCTCTTCGTCATCGGCTTCCGGCTCCCGATGAAGCGTCAATAAGATTGTCGGCGAAACGTCGGCTGTCTGATAGGCGATTGGATTTACCGAGGAGACATCGAGTTGTCGAATACTTTCTTCGTCATATAGGACGACATAGGTGACGTCTGCACCAAACGCCGTATCAATCGAGTCTTCAATCGCCTCTGTGACCGCATCTTCCCATTTGGATGAGAGAAACGTATCAACGATTTCTCCGGTCGATTCATTCTCGTAAACATAAAATTCCGTTCCCGTTACCGAATCCACCGCAATCGCCGCATACTCAAACGGAAAGTTTCCCATGTTGTCGAATAATACGTCTTCTGTCACTTCAGCATCTTTGAATCGCTCGAGTACATATGATTCAGCCATCTTCATCACTTTTGCTTCCTCATCGGGATCTGGTTGCATCGACCGAAAAAAGGCAAATACCAACCCCGCCACCCCAATCACAATCACGCCAAATCCGACCAAAAGCCACTTCAAGTAACGTTCCATGTCGACTCCTCTCATAACTGTTTGTTCATGGCGATGGACGCTTCTTGGAACCCGAGTCGTTTATATAATCGCTGTGCGTCTGGATTCGTACCGAATACACTTAGTCCAATGGATGTTGCGCCAAGTTCTTCTGAGGCAACTCTTTCAAGTTTCTCAAACACCGCTGTCGCATACCCTTGCCCACGATAGGTCTCTTCAATCAAAATGTGATAAATGAAGATGCGTTTCGATTCAGCTTGAAACGCATACTACAAAATCCCGACACGAGTGTCTCCGTTCATCACATGAACAATCGTCTGTCCATCCTCGGGTTGATTGTCTGGGAAAAGATTTCGAATCAATTGAGTCGATTCCTCTTGCGCCAACACCATCGGAAGTTGATAGTTGCGCGCGACATCTTTTGCATAATCGTCAATCAACCAAGTCACATAATTCGCGATTTCTTGTCCCGTCATCCTGGCAAAATGAATGGTCATCTGTTTACCCCTAATCGTTTTCCCTTAGTGTAACATACAATTTTTGGAATCGCTGTTTCTAGTGAAGTTCAGGATTTTGTAAGGTTGCCGCAGATTATATGTAAGGTGTTCCCTTCATACTCGGAAGAGGAAATTGAAAGGAGACATCTATATGAAAGCCACACCATCACATGAACGAATCAATGTCCTCGATACACTACGAGGCTTCGCCTTATTCGGGATTGTTTTTATGAACATTCTCAGTTTATTACGTCCGAGCGACCCAAACACCGTAATGGAACATTACTATATATACGCCCTTCACATCTTCATCGACGGGAAGTTCTTTATGATCTTCTCATTTTTGTTTGGCGTCGGGTTCTATCTCTTTATCCACCGAGCAATAGAACGTGGAGATCGCGCATACGTTTTATTTACGAAACGATTGCTCCTCTTACTCGGCTTCGGCTTGATTCATATGCAATTTCAGCCGGGGGAGGCGCTAACGATTTATGCCGTGAGCGGGCTGCTCCTCCTGTTCGCATACCGTCTTCCTCGGTCAGTTAATTTGATTCTAGGTCTGATCGGACTAGCTGTACTCGCTTATACCGGCACGAAACTGTTAATGCCGCTTGCTCTCATCTTGCTCGGGCTTGCAGCGGGGCAGTATGAGGTGTTTCGTCACGTCCATACGCACCGGGTACGTTGGCAGGTCGGACTGGTCGTTACCGGTATTTTATCCGCCGGATTTGTCTGGCTACAATATACGAATTTACCAAGCTTATCGTATTTCAATGTCGACTACACCCCGACTAATGAAGAAATTCAAGCATATATCCGTATGCTCGACTATTCGAATTGGTCAGCTCCCTTTTTAGCGGCATTCTATATCACCATTCTTGTCAATATGAGTCAACTACGGACGACACGTTCCTGGTTCGCCCCACTTCAAGCGTTTGGTCGTATGGCGTTGACGAATTACTTGCTTCAGACTGCACTTATGGTGACTGTTGCTACATTCGGACAGACGTTCACAACGATTGAAACAGGACTATGGGCAATCGTCATCAACGCCGTATTGATCGTATTCAGTATGTTATGGCTTCGCCGTTTCACGTACGGACCGATGGAAAAGGTATGGCGGCTTGGGACGTACTCTCGCTTCGGACAAGGTATCCTATCGTCAAAATAATGTAATGTTGAGGAAGGACAGCTGTCAAAAGTGTCCTTCCTCAATTGTGTTTGCAGGAGTGAATTCAATTTCATATGCTTCACCAAGCTCTCCTTGTAAACGCTTCGAAAGTAAGTCTCCTTCACGATTATGTTGCTCCACCTTGATTTCCCATCCTTTAGCAAGTGCATCCGTGTCCCAGTCAATCCATTCTCCGAATCGACTAACCCATTCATAGAAATCACGCTTCAATTGGTCAGAAATCGTAAACTCATTCAATTCTATATTGTATCGACAGGTCGCACACCATGTCGGGTCCGCCCCCACATCCGCCTCTATAGTGATTCTTTTCAAATTTTCACAATCACAAATCCTTTTCATTCATTCGCCCCCAGGTTTAAGGTTAGATTCTGCATACGTATTCAAAATTAGGAGGATATCCTTTTGATTTATTCAGTCGAGAAACGTAGAAATGAAAATGGTGTGCAGATTATCTTTCATACAATTGATGGCTTAAGTGGATTAGATGAGACTAGTTGGTTATTCCCTTATTCAGTGACACGAATTAAAGAAAACCATTGGTCTACGCGAACAAATGATTTTCTAGGTTTAATATAAAGTGTCTTTAGCAACTTCATTTGTTGGATCTAGAACAAGAATTTTTTCCGCGATGGACTTTGCTTGTTCATCACTTACAATCTTTTCTGGGACGATGTTCAGAAATAACAGGTTCTCTAAGCGCTTCACATCTGCAGCATCAGTCAAATCCACGGCTCTTTGAGCGTGGTATAAGGAAGAGGTATAAGCCCCTTCAATGTGGCAAAGGGGCTGTGATAGGACTTGAAAAGCCAAGTCATGTAATTTATCGTCCTCTGTGTCCAATAACAGATAGACGAGTACGGAGTAATTCGACAGATTTTCATTATCATACGCCAAAGTTAATAAATCATTTTTAAATGTTTCAAAATCAGTAGTTTGATAGATGTCTTTTACTTCTTTAAACCGGCCTGACACAATTAAAGTTTCTAAATTATTTGACACTGTTTATTCACCTACGCATTACTTATTTCTTTTTCTCCATGGATTATGGTAATGAAGCATTTGCGCACTTATAAAGATTAATTTTGGATATAATGGGTTTAAATGTTAAAATTAAAAATCGAAGGGGGACTTTAAATGATCAAAAAAATCTTATGGGTACTATTGATGATGGGGTTAGCTCTATTTATTATTACTTTACAAATCAATCGATTGGGTGAAATGACACCGGAGATACAAATGACATTATTTATGTCGCTAGGAATTGTTGTCGTATTATTTATTCCACCACTCATCATGTCGTTCTTTTCAAATCCAATTATTTCATATCTAAACATTGCATACCAGGGAGTAATCGCTATATCTTTTTTAGGAATGTTGCCTATTGGTTTTATGATTCCAAACGGTATGTTTACAGCGATTATAGCATTGCTTGGGGTCGGGATTAGCTCGATGAGTATCATAACAATTTTAAGAACTAAAGAACTGAGTATTAGAAACTAACATACAAATATTCAAGTGAAAGTTAAAAGTGATGTGCTGATGTCTATGCTGTTCAACTATAGTGAATACTAAAACAAAAGTCGAACCTGTTTAATTAGGTTCGACTCTTTTCATGCCTTCGGAGCCCAATTGTTTTCATAGCCATTTTGAACGGCATAGTGATACAAATGAATGAGTTTCGATTCTTTGTATGTAGACATGTGTTCTGCCGTACGCAGTTCATGATTTCGTTCTACCAAATTGTAGAGATAATCGATATTCGCTAATCGATTATTTTTACTCGTATTACATGTCGGGCATGACAGCACAAAATTCCATAAGACATCATTTTGCATATAAGACCAAGGAATGAAATGATCCACGTGAATTTGTTTTACAGGCTTTAGGCAATAGAAGCACATTGAGTGCCCGTGACTTAATAAAATTTGTTTAAACTCCTCAAGCGACTGACGGGCAGACACAAACTCCAGCTTGCTCAAAATTCGTTCCATCGCATCCTGGGAATTGTATTTTTCTAAAAAGATGGCTAACTGATAGTTTGTCACGTTCATGAGAATACGCTTATATTTTTCAAAGAAAACGACATACGCTGGAACGAGTTGAATCCACTCTTCTTTTCGATTGAAAGAGTAAATCGTTTCGTTAAAGGAGCGATAGAAAGAACCGTATACGTATTTTTTATAAAATTGATTCACGTTCCGAATCAATTGATTTTGTTGATGCTCTGGTAAGCGGTCGAAGTTCCAATCTGGCGGAATGTTGTGTTCTTTCTGAAAGGAGACCATCGCTTTTTCAACAGCGCTCTGCTTCCCCAATTGATTCATCTGTGTCAGCCCATGCTTGACGATGAGATTCCAATAGATTTTCGTCACATGTTTGGCAATCTGATGAAATGACACGACACCTGATTCATTCAATTCTGTCGTACATTCCAGTAACGCCTTCATCAATACGTGTTTGTACGTCGTCGTATGAGAAGCGTTCATCAGAAATTGTTGTGTAAAGCGCCATAGGTCTGATTCGGTTAAATACACATCTTTCGCCTCAGCGACACTTAAATCCCATGCCAACGACCTCACCTCCATCCATTACACTATTGATTATAACGAATGCAGAAAGGAAGTGGATCTCGCGCATCAAACAGGAGCAGAAAACTCTCTTTTGATTTGTTCGATATCAATCATTGTCTTTTCATGAACATACTGAACGAGCGCATCATACTGTTCGACCGTATTCAGTTTTTTAAATTTCTCCACATCCGCTGCAAAGCCAATGAAATATTCACTTTGATACTCTGGGTTGTTGAAAAGTCTCAAATATTCCATATAGTCTTTGATGGTCATTTGACTCACGATGTGAGATAGAATGGCCTCCCATTCTTTTATACGACCCTCATGGATTTGCTTTTTGATGACGATGTCTTGTGCTTGCTCTATTTTGATTTGTTGAATGCATTGCTCCACTTCTAGTCTATATTGGAACAACTCATCTCGATTTCGAGTATCTAGCGTAGGCGTCACTTCGGTTAAATAGTACTGATACCTCTGCTTTCGCGGATGCATGTTCTTGGCTTTTTTAGGGCTTTGATTTGGATCATCGGATTTATTAAATCGTTTCTTTAAATCAATGGATCCTAAAGCCCCAATGATTTCTTTGTTATGTTTTAATGCAAGTTTACCTACTGTCGGACCATATTTTTTGACTCCATTCACAATCAATTCCGTTGATTTTTTAGACATGAGAACTCCTCCTTTGATATGTATGTTTACTTGACGATTTTCAAAAAACAACTCGTAATTTCTATTCAACAAAGTAATGCGCAATCCCTTGATTCCATTCAAAAGCCTAATGATCGGTGTCCGCTCCCCAAAAGAAAAGGATTAATGAGCAGGTACTCAATAATCCTTTGTCAGATCACTTCTTATCTTGTTGCTTCTGCAAATACGCCTCACGAAGCTGGTTCAATCGTTCTTTCTTGTTCGAGACGGTCGGCTTTTTGCCGTCCTGGTACTTCGCTGCAGCTACTTTGCTTCTCTTGTCTAATTGATATTTTCCCATGTGTTTCACCTTCCTTTCTTTATGGCTTCAATCAAAAGCAAAGACCCTCTAATCTCAATGAAATTAGAAGGTCTTCATGAAAATCATTGATCGCAGTCGTTACAGACTGCTTCAAAATGGAGACGGCGGGAGTCGAACCCGCGTCCGAAGGCATCGTAACGTATGCTTCTACGTGTGTAGTTTATCTATTCAATCTCGATGTGACACTGCCGATAAACAGGCGTTGTCGCATCCAGTCTGTTTCATCTCTTCTTCGCGCCCTCAGACGGCGAGGTTGAAGCGTAGCTTGCTTAGTTTGAGACCCTGAAAGTCATCCACACAAGCGATGGATGTCAGGATCCGCAGGGCACTTAGGCTGCTGCGAGTTGTGTGTTAGTTTTGCCAGTTATAGGCGTTTGCGTTTTAACGAGGCCGACCCCTCGACACGCCACATACGACCGACCTACCCCCGTCGAATCCATAACGTCCCCGAGGTGGTAATTGATACTCTATTTAATATACCACAATTAGGATCCGTTGTCAGTATTTTTGCCGATCGCGCATCGCACGGTCGACGTCACGCTTCGCGTCTTTCTTCTTCAAGTCCTCACGTTTGTCGTACTTCTTCTTCCCTTTTCCGACGCCGAGCAGGCACTTGGCGAACCCGTTCTTGATATACACCTTGAGCGGGATAATCGTGTAGCCATCACGCCCTGACGCCCCGATGAGCTGATTGATCTGCTTCTTATGCAACAATAGCTTTCGGACGCGGAGTGGGTCATGGTTGAAGCGGTTCCCCTGTTCGAACGGGCTGATATGACAGTTGTGAAGCGTCGCCTCGCCCCCGTCGAACCGGACGTACGCATCCGCGATGTTGATCTTCGATTGACGGACCGATTTGATTTCCGTCCCTGTGAGCACCATGCCCGCCTCAATCGTATCTTCGATCGCGTAATCGAAGGACGCCTTGCGGTTTTGGGCGAGTGCGTTCGAATCTTTCTTCTTGGCCATACACATTCAGTCCTTTATCTACAAGATACGGAGGAAGGGACAAGCCCTTCCCCGTCAGCGACGTTTCTTCGCACCTCGTTTGGCGTCGCCTTTTCGTTTGTGCTTGTCTTTCTTCTTCAGGTCGAGTGCCGAACGACCTTGGGAAGACTTCTCCCCGTCTCGTTTCGGTTTCTCACCTGGTTTGCCCGGCTTGCCAGGTCTTCCTGGTTTGCCGCGCTTCTTCTTGTCGTCCCGACCGCGACCGCCACGACGGTCTTTCTCGTCCTTCTTCGGACGGCCGCCTTTCGCTTTGATCGTCGTCGGTTGGCGACGGCTTGACTGTTCCCGTTTCGGCATACCAACGACCGTGAAGTCGATCGTCCGCTCGTCTAAGTTGACGGCATCGACTTTGACACGGACGGCGTCCCCGATGCGGAATTGACGTTTCGTCCGCTCGCCGAGCAACATGAGCTGTGATTCGTCGAAGTGGTAGTAGTCATCCATCGACTGGAGACGGACAAGCCCTTCGATTGTATTCGGAAGTTCGATAAACATCCCGAAGTTCGTGACGCCGGCGACGACACCATCGAACTCTTCACCAAGATGGGCTTCCATGTATTCGGCTTTCTTGAGCGCCTGTGTCTCGCGCTCTGCGTCGACCGAGCGACGTTCCCGTTTCGATGCCTGTTCGGCGATCGCCCCGAGACGGTCCTCGTACTTCGCGATCGTCTTCTCCGACAAATCGTTGTTGAAGACGTACGTGCGCATGAGACGGTGGACGATCAAGTCCGGATAACGACGGATCGGTGACGTGAAGTGCGTATAGAAGTCTGTCGCAAGTCCGAAGTGACCGAGCGAGACGTCGTCATATTTCGCCTGTTGCATCGAACGAAGCATGATCGTACTGATGACCGGCTCTTCCGGTTCTCCGTCGATTGCCTTCAAAATCTTTTGAAGCGTCTTCGGTTCGACTGTCTGCCCTTTGATGCGTTCAATATGCACGCCAAAGTTTGCGACAAAGTCGAAGAAGAAGTCGAGCTTGTCCGGTTTCGGATTGTCATGGACACGATAGATGAACGGCACGTCCATCTTGTGGAAGTGTTCCGCAACCGTCTCGTTGGCTGCGAGCATGAACTCCTCGATCAACTTCTCGGCGACCGAACGTGGACGAAGCACGATATCTGCCGGTTTCCCTTCCTCGTTGACGACGACTTTCGCCTCGGCGAAATCAAAGTTGATGGCACCGCGCGAGTTACGACGTTTCCGAAGCACTTCCGCGAGCTCAGCCATGAGGTCGAACTCACCGATGAACGGTTCGTACTTTTTCAACGTCTCTTCGTCATCACGTTCGATGATCTCACGGACGTTCGTATACGTCATCCGCTCCGTCGTCTTGATGACACTCGGGAACAGATCATGGCGAACGACTTTCCCGTTTTGCGGAGAAATCTCCATGACGCAGCTGAGCGTCAAGCGGTTGACGTGCGGGTTGAGGGAACAGATCCCGTTCGAGAGTCGGTGCGGCAGCATCGGAATGACGCGGTCGACGAGATACACACTCGTCCCACGTTCGAACGCCTCGACGTCTAGTGGTGAGCCCTCTTTCACGTAATGTGAGACGTCGGCGATATGGACACCGAGCTCGTAGTTGCCGTTATCAAGTTTTTTGACGTGGACGGCATCGTCCAAGTCTTTCGCATCTTCGCCGTCAATCGTGAAGATCGTCTCGTCACGAAGGTCGACGCGTCCGATGAAGTCTTTCTCGTCCGCCTCGTCCGGCACAGCGTTCGCCTGAGCGATCACGTCCTCCGGGAACTCCGTCGGGATACCGTGCTTATAGACGATCGACAAGATATCGACGCCTGGGTCGTTCTTATGCCCGATGATACGGACGACGTCACAGGCACCGGCGAAGCGTCCGTCCGGATACTTCGTGATGCGCACGACGACTTTATGTCCGTCAACGGCACCGAGTGACTTGTCCGGGTTGACGACCGGCCAGAAGTTGATGCGTTTGTCATCCGGCTCGATGAAGGCGAACTGGTCGATTCGACCACTCGGGAGCGTATACGTCCCGACGAACTCAGAGAGTCCGCGCTTCAGTACTTTCAATAAAATCCCTTCCGTCTTGCCACGGTTGTCCTCGCGTTTTTTGACGAGAATCGTATCGCCATGGTAGACGTCCTTCAGTTGGTCGGGCGGCAAGAACACATCTTCCGCTTCCCCTTCGACCGACAAGAAGCCGAAGCCGCGCTGGTGAATCGAGATGATCCCCGCGACTTGTCCGAGCGTGGCGAGCGTCCCGTAACGGTTCGTCCGCGTCCGGCCGATGGCGCCCTCTTCCTCGAGGGCATTCAATGTGCGGATGAGCTCTTTAAAGTCATCCGTCGACGCGAGCTGTAATCGCTCGGTCAGTTGATCGACAGAGAGCGGTTTCTCGCTCGCCTGTAAGATCTCTAGTAATTGGTCACGTAAATTCAACGTGACACCTCCTTCTTAGACTGACCAGTCTAACGTTTCGAGAAAATCGAGCACGTCCTGGTGCAGTTTCTCTTTTTCTTTGTCGAGTGTGATCACGTGTCCCGAGTTCTCATAGATGAGCAACTCTTTTTGGAACGTGTTGACCGCCTCGTAAATTTGATTCGCCGATTCCGGGTCGATCATGTTGTCTTTGGCGCCTTGGACGACGAGTGTCGGGACGAAGATGTCCTCAAGCTTCGACGCCGTGTCGCGGACGAAGGCACGGAGGTCTTTCAATGTTGGCATCGGTTTGAACGCTGCCATCTCCTGCTCGATCTGTTCCGGCGACTTTTCTTCTCTACCCTTATATTCTCGGGCATATGCCTGGACTCCTTTATACAAGCGGTCCTCGGCATCGATTCCCGTCGGTGCGCACATCGGGATGACCGCCTTGACGTCTTTCTCCTCGGCGAGACGGAGCGACATCACGCCACCTAACGAGAGTCCGCAGACGACAATCTCCTCATGACCTTTGTCGACGAGCGTCTGGTAAGCGTCCAAGACGTCTTCCCACCAGTCTTTCGGTCCATATTGGAGTAATTCTTCCGGTGGGACGGCATGACCACGATAGATCGGTCCCATACATGTGTATCCTTCTTTTTGAAGGAAGCGACCGAGCATGCGGACATCCGCGCTCGATCCAGTGAAGCCATGTAACATCAACACGGCACGTTTTCCGCCCTCGAAGAAGAACGGTTTTGGTGCTGTCACTTTCATTTTATCTGTCATCTCCTCGTATCTACATTATTCCCAAAAAATAAATCGAAAAAACAAAAGCTGACCGCCTCACGTGAAAATCGAGAACGATCAGCCTTATCATCATAATGATGCGACTAGTAATCCTAAAATGAAAAACAAAGTGCCTAGTACAGCTGCAGTTCGGTTCAAAACAGCATCGAAGCCGCGTGCTTTCTGGCGTCCGAACAACTGCTCCGCGCCACCTGCAATCGCTCCAAGACCTTGCGACCGACCTGACATGAGCAGTACGACGACAATCAATAAGACAGCCACGACAAGTAGGCTGATTGTAGCGATCGTTTGCATAGTAGTCAGTTCCTCCTTCTATTTACACGCCTTTTATTATATAGAAGTTATCAATAAAACACCAGCATTCAAATTATCGGGACGGGTAGCTGAACCCTTCCCCGATGACTTCCTTCACCTGGTGGATGACGACGAAGGCACGGTCGTCCGTCACTTGGACGATTTTTTTGAGTGGCGCGATCTGACGTTTGTCGACGATCATATACAACATGTTCTTATCCTGCTTCGTGTAGTAGCCATGTCCATGGATGATCGTCGCCGAGCGTCCGAGCGTCTCCGTCAAGACGACAGCGAGCTCTTCTTGCTTATCGCTGATGATCGTGACGGCCTTGCGGATGTTGAGACCTTCCGCGACGAGGTCGATGACCCATGAACCGATGATGATCGCGATGAGCGTATAGAGAACGACTTGTTCCCCTAAAAAGAAGCCAGATGTCGCGACGACGATCGCATCGATGATGAACATCGAGACGGCGACACTCAAGTGGAGATAGCGCTCCATGAGACGGGCGATGATGACGCCCCCGCCGGTCGTCCCGCCGACACGGAGCACCATGCCGATCCCGACCCCGATCATGATTCCGGCATAGACGGCCGCAAGCAGTTTGTCCTCGGCAGGGCTGCCCCAGTCATGTGTCAGACTGAGGAAGAATGACGTCGCGATGACGGCGATGACCGAATAGACCATTGTCCGACGGTCGAGCAGCTTATAGCCGACGATAAAGAGAATCCCGTTCCCGATGATCGACGTGAGCCCGAGGTCCCAGCCGAATACGTAGTACAGGATAATCGTGACCCCGAGCAGACCACCTTCCGAGAAGTCGTTCGGTACGGTGAAGTAGTTGACCCCGAACGAGAGAATGAAGGAGCCTGCGATAATCCAGGCGATGTCCTTCACCGAGATGGTTTGTAGCTTGCGCCATACTTGTTGGCGCAATAGATGTTGTTGTTGACGTTTCATAAATGTCCTCCCTCCATAGAAAAAAGACCGCGGCAAAAGCCGCAGTCTTAAGATTGTACTGGCTTTGGCGCACCGTCTTTCATAATCGGCAACTTGCGCTCCGCGGCGTTCGCGTAGACGTTCAAGAGTGCCTCTTTTTCCAAATCCCAGTTATATTTCTCACGCGCGGTCTTCGTGTTCTCTTTGACACGCGCATAGAGTGCTTGGTCTTCAATCATCCGGTTGACGCCGTCCGCGATCGATTGTGGATCGTGCGAATCGACGAGCACCCCGACATCGTTCCCCGCAACGACCCGTTCGATTTCAGGGAAGTCACATGAGACGACCGGTACTTCGGCCATCAAATACTCAAACAATTTATTCGACGAGGCCGAGTAGTGGTTGAAGCAGACGTTGTTCAATACTTGGAAGCCTAAATAGGCATTCATCGTATAGTAAGGTAACGCTTCGACCGGTACTTTGTCAATCATCTTGACGCGATTGCCGACCCCTTCCGTCTCGATCAACTGTTGGATCGTCGGTTTGAGCTTCCCGTCCCCGATCATGACGAGCGTCCCTTCTTTGAAGTCTTTCGCCGCGAGCACGAGCTGTTCGAGACCGCGTCCCGCTTGAATGCCCCCTTGATACAAGAGGATCTTCTCGTCTTTCGGCAAATCGAGGAGTGCATGCAAGTCCTTACGGAGCGAGAAGTCGAGCGGACGGTAGAACGGATAGTTGTGGAGCACGTACGGATAGAATCCGTACAACTCTTCGTTGTGTGCCGCACGCGTATGGTTCTCGACCATCATCGTATCGACGAACGGCAAGAGCCAGCCCTCGAGGTTACTTTGAATATAGCCGTAACCCGTACGGTCCGTCTGTACCTCGTGCGAGTCGTAGACGATCCGACCTTTGTTGAACACTTTTCCAGCGAGGAGTGCCTGCGGGAGCGTGTTCAAATCGTTCGCATGGTAAAAGTCATACGATTTTTTCGTCGAAGCGAACACCATCTCGAGCATCGCACTCGCGTTGACGATTTGCTTACGCACTTGCGGCAACAAGACCGTCCCGATGGCCGCTCCGAGCGCGAGCATCGTGAACGGCGCGAGTAAGAACAACCCGGCACCGACGAGTCCGGCACCAATTTGGCGGGTCCGTTTCTCGCTCACCCATTGATACGTCTTCTTCGCGAACTTGAGCGCGTTGACGAGAATCGAAGGTTGACGCTTCACGCGGATGACGCGGAAGCCTTCCGGACGCATCTCTTCTTTTGGAAGCTCTTTATTTTTCGGATCTTGAAGCGCGATCAAATCGACTTCATAGCCTGCCTCGGCGAGTGCCGAGCACTCACGAAGGACGCGCGCATCATTCGTAAAATGGTTCCATACAAACATACATACTGACTTCATCGTGTTTCCTCCATCACTAACTGTTGTACGACTTGATCTAACACGTCGATATTCTCTTCCCAACATAAATTCTCTTTGACGTAACGAATCCCGTTCGCCCCGAGTGCCTCCCGTAAATCCGGTCGGTCGAGGAGCTTCCGTAGAATCCGCTCGATCTCATCGATGTCACGTTTCCGTGACACGTAGCCGACTTCCGCCGCTTCAATGACATTCGCCGCATGGCCTGACACTGCTGCGACAATCGGTTTGCCGACCGCCATATAGTCGATGAGTTTCCCAGGGATGACCGTATCGAACACTTCTTGTTCGATCAGACTGACGAATGCGACGTCCGCATTTTTAATCGCCTGGAACGCCTCTGTCCGTGGCATCGCCTCGAGGAACAAGAAGTTTTGGAAACCACGGTCTTTGATCGTCTGTTTCAACTCTTCTTTCCGATAGCCGTAGCCGATCAATTTGAAGTGGATCCGTGGCTCATCTCGGAATCGCTCGGCGAGTTCGAGTAACAACGACACATCTTGGGCAAGACCCATGTTCCCGGCGTATAAGATCTCCATCCGGTCGTCCGGTGGGATCGTCCGCTCGAGCGTTCGCTCCGCTTCCCGGATCGAGTTCGGCATGTAGTGAATCTTCTCGTTCGGCACACCGCGCTGGCGAAGATAGCTGCGGAACCCTTCCGAGTTGATGATGACTTCATCGGCGACACGATACAGTCGTTTCTCCATCCAAAAAGCCGGCGTGAGCACCCAATCGTACTTGAAGACGCCGACACCTTTCACCGATTCTGGCCAAAGGTCACGGACGTCCAAGATGAACGGGACACGATACTTTCGTTTCGCATAAGCACCGACAAACGCCATAAAAAAAGAAGGGGTCGTCGCAAAGACGACGTCTGGCTTCAATTCGAGCTTACGGACTTCCCGGATTCCTTTGACCATCTGTTCGAGGAATAGGAAGAGACGACTGACCATGTTGGACGTATGTTTCCGTTTCTTCGTAATGAGTCGCTTGATGAACGGTTGGTCGTTTAACTCCCGGTCGTTCCAGAAGCGGTCGTCCTGGTACATATCAAAGCTCGGGTATGAAGGAGCGGCCGTGATGACCTCGACTTCATACCCGCGCTGTTTCATCAAATGCGTAATGTTTTGCATCCGGTTGCCGGCACTGCCAATCTCCGGATAATAGTTTTGACACACCATAAGCATTGTTTTCAAAAATAACACACCTTACTGTTGATCAAGTTCGTCCACGAGCCGTTTCAATAGGACATGGACGTCATCTTTTAAATCAGGATCGCTGAGCGCGTGGCAAATCGTCGTCTCGACGAACCCGATCGGCTCTCCGACGTCGTAACGTCGACCGTCAAATTCGTAGGCGAAGACCGTCTGCGCCTCATTCAAGCGTGCGATCGCATCCGTCAATTGAATCTCGCCCCCGGCTCCCGCCTCTTGTCCCGACAACGCCTCAAAGACGTCCGGTTTCAAGATATAGCGACCGAGGATGGCGAAGTTCGACGGGGCCTCATCGATGGGCGGTTTCTCCACGAACGTCCGCACCGGGATGAGCTTCCCTTCGACGGCAAGCGGGTCAATTATACCATATCGGTTCGTCATTTCATACGGGACACGCTGCACCCCGATGATCGAACGATCGTGGGCCTCATATTGGTCGATCAACTGCTTCGTCGCCGGCACATCGGATTCGATGATATCGTCCCCGAGCAAGACAGCGAATGGCTCATCTCCGATAAACTTCCGGGCGCACCAAATCGCATGACCGAGACCTTTAGGCTCCTGTTGACGTATGTAGTGAATGTTCGCCAAGTTCGAGGAATGTCGCACCGATTCGAGCAAGCGCGTCTTCCCTTTCGATTCGAGGTTCTGTTCCAGTTCGAGCGCACGGTCGAAATGGTCTTCAATCGCCCGTTTGTTCTTCCCCGTGACGATGATGATGTCCTCGATGCCTGAAGCGACGGCTTCCTCGACGATGAACTGGATCGTCGGCTTGTTGACAATCGGCAACATTTCTTTTGGCATGGCTTTCGTGGCAGGAAGGAAGCGGGTGCCGAGACCGGCGGCTGGGATGATGGCTTTACGTACTCGTGTCATAAGCATGGGCTCCTTTACTCGTTATGTAGAGAGTATACCCAAATTTTGTGCAAACTGACACAAAAGAGAGGTCATGACAATGTTGTCATGACCAATCATCATTCCGGTGCGATTTGAGATAGTACCAAATGCCGAATCCAACGAGCAATACCAAGAAAAGAAATCCGAGCATCATCACGAAAATCGCCTCCCCATTCATGCTTCATTTTCTATATTCCCGCTTCAGATTGTTTCAGAACCACTTCTGTCCATGCGTTCGAATAAATCGAAGTTCCTCTTGGTAATGATTGTAATGCCCTTCGTCAATCATCTTTTGGAAGGCGACGTCTCCTTCCGCAGCTTTTCGTTTCATCAAGAGACAGAGCGCTTCAATCCGTCGTTGTAACATATCGAACAAGTCGACCTCCGCTTGATCCCAACCGTAGGCTTCGAGAAACAACGATACACGCTCTTTATAGATCGCATCGTCTCGATCGGCATCATAATAGATGACTTCCCCTGTTTCAGCTTGATGGCGACGACTGAGCCGAACGAACGTATAAAGGGCATAGACGATATCCCAAGCACGCGGTCCCGGTGCAGCCAAGTCGAAGTCGATGATTCCTGCCACTTTTCCTTCATGGAAAATTGTATTGTAGACAGCGAAGTCGTTATGACAGATGACCTCGAACGGTTGTGGTGTGTGATCGATTGGCTCCCATTCGGATGTCCATTCAAAATCGATTGACGCATCATGCAGTCGTCTCATTAATCGCGCGACGTCTTGAATCGCCTCATCAGCCCACATATAGGATTTGAGAGGATAGTCTGCCGTCTCCCCCTCGATATAAGTGAGCACCTCTCTTCTTGTTTCATCGATCCCGACAAAGCGTGGCACGCCAGACAGTTGCTTCGCCTCCAAATGCTTTAAATAGCAATGGATGCGTTCACTCCCCACTTTTTGCGAACGATAGACGTAGTTCCCTTTTCGATGAACGATGGATACGTTCCCGCCACTCAACCTTTTTTCTTGTTCATTCGATTGGTCCATCCAATCTCCCCCTACTTTTTGTCAGTCAGGTTCAGTATACAACACGAGGTCTCAATGACTAAGAAGTTCGACACAGAGCGTTCGCGTCCGTCGAAGCGGTACCGTGACGCTTGCAGGAAAGCATCGGTGCCGCATGACGGATAGACGATTGATCCAGTCATCCCACCCTCAATTGAAGATCATTCAAATCACAAATCAAAAAAAACAGGCCCGCCGATTGGCGAGCCTGAAACAATCAATTATTTTTTGAGGTTGTAGAACGACTTGATACCGTCGTATTTCGCTACATCGCCGAGCATGTCTTCGATGCGGAGAAGTTGGTTGTATTTCGCGATACGGTCTGTACGTGAAAGTGAACCAGTTTTGATTTGTCCAGCGTTTGTCGCAACAGCGATGTCTGCGATTGTCGCGTCTTCTGTTTCACCAGAACGGTGTGAGACGACTGCTGTGTAACCAGCTTTTTTAGCCATTTCGATCGCGTCGAATGTTTCTGTGAGCGTACCGATTTGGTTAACTTTGATGAGGATCGAGTTTGCGATTCCTTTTTCGATACCTTCAGCAAGTTTAGATGTGTTCGTTACGAAGAGGTCATCCCCAACGAGTTGAACTTTGTGTCCGATTTTGTCTGTGAGAAGCTTGTGGCCATCCCAGTCGTTTTCGTCACAACCATCTTCGATTGAGAGGATTGGGTACTTGTCAACGAGCTCAGCGTAGAAGTCTACAAGCTCAGCAGTTGTGAGTGACTTGCCTTCGCCAGCGAGTTCGTATTTACCAGTTGATTTGTCGTAGAACTCAGAAGATGCAACGTCCATTGCGAGGTAGACGTCTTCACCTGGTTTGTAACCAGCTTTTTCGATCGCTTCAAGGATAACTGTGATCGCTTCTTCGTTAGACTTCAAGTTTGGTGCGAAACCACCTTCGTCACCGACAGCTGTGTTAAGACCCATACCAGAAAGAACTGATTTGAGGGCGTGGAATACTTCAGCACCCATGCGGAGCGCTTCACGGAATGTTGGCGCGCCGACAGGCATGATCATGAACTCTTGGAAGTCCACGTTGTTGTCCGCGTGCGAACCACCGTTGATGATGTTCATCATTGGTGTTGGAAGTGTCTTCGCGTTGAATCCGCCGAGGTATGTGTAAAGTGGGAGACCGAGCTCATCTGCTGCTGCGTGAGCTGCTGCCATTGACACACCGAGGATTGCGTTAGCACCAAGTTTCGCTTTGTTTGGCGTACCATCGAGTTCGATCATTTTCGCATCGATTGCGTTTTGGTCGAATACATCGTAGCCGATAAGTTCTGGTGCGATTGTGTCGTTCACGTTCGCAACTGCTTTCAAGACACCTTTACCAAGGTAACGTGACTTGTCGCCATCGCGAAGCTCAACTGCTTCGTGCTCACCTGTTGATGCGCCTGATGGGACGAGGGCACGGCCGAAACCGCCGTCTTCTGTGAAGACTTCTACTTCTACTGATGGGTTACCGCGTGAATCTAAAATCTCGCGTGCGTAAATTTCTGTAATCATTGACATGAAAAATCGCTCCTTTTCGTTTGAAAAATAGTTGTATTATTTTGTAACGATTGACGAACCAGTCATTTCAGCTGGTTGCTCTCCACCGAGAAGGTGAAGTAGCGTTGGGGCGAGGTCGCAAAGTGCGCCGTCGAGAACTGGTTTCAGTTCGACTCCCTCTTTTGTGACGATACATGGAACAGGTTCCGTCGTGTGCGCCGTCATCGGTGAGCCATCCGGGTTCGTGACGATGTCCGCGTTCCCGTGGTCCGCTGTGATGATGGCCGCGCCACCTTTAGCAAGTAATGCGTCCACTACTTTACCGAGGCATTCGTCGACCGCTTCGATTGCTTTCTTCGTCGGCTCAAGCTTCCCTGAGTGACCAACCATATCCGGGTTTGCGAAGTTGATGATGTATGCATCATACTCATCTGACTCGATACGCTCGAGCAAACCGTCTGTGAGCTCATATGCGCTCATTTCTGGTTGCAAGTCGTACGTCGCGACTTTCGGTGAAGGGACGAGGAGACGATCCTCACCTTCGAATGGTTGTTCTTTTTGTCCGTTCAAGAAGAACGTGACGTGTGGGTATTTCTCTGTTTCTGCAGCACGGAGTTGTTTGTACCCTTGTGCAGAGAGCGTTTCCCCGAGTGTGTTTTTCAAATCTTCCGGTGGGAAGACGATATCCGTGTCGACCTCATCCGAGAACTTCGTCATCGAGACGAGCAAGATGTTCTCTGGATGTTTGCTTGAGAGTTCGAAGCCTTTGAAGCCGACTTTCTCTTTGAACACTTTTGCGAGTTGGATCGCCCGGTCCGGACGGAAGTTGAAGAACATGATGGCATCGTTGTCCTGGATTGTCGCGACCGGCTTGCCATCTTTTTCGATGACAGTTGGTAACACAAACTCATCCGTCAAATCGTTCTCGTAAGACTTCTTGAGAACTTCGACTGGGTCCGTGCCAACTTCGCCTTTACCGTTTACGAGGACGTCGTATACTTTCTCGACGCGCTCCCAACGGTTGTCGCGGTCCATGGCATAGTAGCGACCAGACACGCTAGCGACTTGACCGACACCGAGTTCAGCAAGCTTTTCTTCTGTTTCTTTGAGGAAACCAGCTCCTGATTTCGGATCACAGTCACGGCCGTCCGTGAACGCGTGAATGTACACTTTTTCGATGCCGTGGAGTTTTGCGAACTCAACGATGGCAAACATGTGATTGATGTGCGAGTGAATCCCGCCATCTGATACGAGACCCATGATATGGAGGCTCGAATCATGTTTCTTCACATGACCTGCCAAATGGTTCATCGCCTGACGGTCGAATAACGAACGGTCTTTGATTGCGTTGTTCACGCGTGAGAGTGACTGATAGACAACTCGGCCGGCACCGATGTTCAAGTGACCGACTTCTGAGTTCCCCATCTGTCCTTCCGGAAGACCGACGTACTCGCCTTTTGCGTTTAAGAGCGTATGTGGATACTGCTCCCAGTAGCGATCGAAGTTCGGTTTGTTCGCAGCCATGACTGCGTTTCCGAACGATTCGTCACGCATCCCGAAACCATCTAAAATGATGAGTGCGACTGGTCTAGCCATTTAAATCGCCTCCAACAATTTGAGGAACGAAGCGGCTTCAAGTGAAGCACCGCCGACGAGTGCGCCGTCGATATCTTCCTGTGCCATATACTCTTTGATGTTCTCTGGTTTTACAGATCCACCGTATTGGATGCGTACTGCAGCCGCTACGTCTTCACCGTAAAGACCTTTCACCACGTCGCGAACATATTTACAAGAGCTTTGCGCGTCTGCTTCGTCCGCTGATTTCCCTGTACCGATTGCCCAAACTGGCTCATACGCGATGACGAGTTGTTTGACTTGGTCAGCAGAAAGGTCAGCGAGGCCGCCTTCGACTTGTGTTTTGATGACTTCTTCGAACTTGTCGCCTTCGCGCTCCTCGAGTGTTTCACCGACACAAACGATTGGCGTAAGACCGTGTTCGAACGCTTTTTTCGTTTTGCTGTTGATGAACGCATCCGACTCACCGAAGTACTCGCGACGTTCTGAGTGACCGAGGATGACGTAAGTCACGCCGAGGTCAGCGACCATCACTGGGCTGATTTCGCCAGTGTAAGCACCGCTATCTTTGTCGTACATGTTTTGTGCACCGAGCTTCAAGTTTGACCCTTTAGCTGCTTCTACCATCGGTGCGAGGAAAAGTGCTGGAGCACCAATCGCTGCATCTACTTTGTCAGTAGATGGGATGTTGTTTTTCACTTCCTCAACGAAAGCAACAGCTTCCGAGAGTGTTTTGTTCATTTTCCAGTTACCTGCAATAATCGGTTTACGCATCGATAACCCTCCTCTAAATTACTTGTCGTTCAACGCCTCGACACCTGGAAGTTTTTTGCCTTCCATGAATTCGAGTGACGCGCCGCCACCAGTTGAGATGTGACTCATCTTGTCAGCAAGACCAAACTTGGCTGCCGCAGCTGCTGAGTCGCCACCACCGATGATTGAGTATGCATCGCTGTCCGCAAGCGCTTGAGCGACACCTTTCGTTCCGTTTGCGTATTTATCGAGTTCGAATACGCCCATCGGTCCGTTCCATACGACAAGTTTCGATTCGCGAATCGCGTCCGCGTAAAGTTCGACTGTCTTCGGTCCGATATCGAGACCCATGTGATCCGCTGGGATCGAGTCGATATCGACTGGGCCGACATACGTTTCTTCGCCGAATTCTTTTGTGATGACGCAGTCGACAGGCATCAAGAATTTCACGCCTTTGTCTTCTGCTTTCTTCATGAATTGACGAGCGAGGTCAAGCTTATCCTCTTCAAGGAGTGACGTTCCGACTTCGTGCCCGAGTGCTTTCGAGAACGTGTACGAGAGTCCGCCACCGATGATGAGTGTGTCAACGATGTCAAGAAGGTGGTCGATGACCCCAATCTTATCCGCTACTTTCGACCCGCCGATAATCGCCGTGAACGGACGGTCTGGGTTTGAAAGAGCTTTACCGAGAACTTCAAGTTCTTTTTCCATCAAGAGACCAGCAACGGCTGTGTCCACGTGGTGCGCAATCCCTTCAGTTGAA
Organism: Exiguobacterium sp. SRB7LM; assembly: GCF_015712685.1. Lineage (GTDB taxonomy): Bacteria > Bacillota > Bacilli > Exiguobacteriales > Exiguobacteriaceae > Exiguobacterium > Exiguobacterium profundum. The sequence continues at coordinate 1,352,466 of NZ_VWVR01000006.1, forward strand.
GCGTGTGCACGGTGAGCCGCGCCGAACGCGTCGTTGACGTATACGTCAGCAAGTGCTGCGAATCCTTTTGCAAGTTCAGGGTCGTTTTTCGTTTCACCTGGGTAGAAACGAACGTTCTCTAAAACGACGACATCGCCTTCAGAGAGGTTAGCGACCGCTTCTTCTGCGACCGGACCGTATGCTTCTTCGACGAGCGGTACATCTTTTCCGAGGAGCTCAGCGAGACGCTTCGCTACTGGAGCAAGTGAGAACTCAGGGTTCTTCTCGCCTTTTGGACGGCCGAGGTGGCTCGCAAGGACGAGTTTCGCACCACCGTCAAGCAAGTGCTTGATCGTTGGAAGTGCGGCTTGGATCCGAGTTTCGTCTTGGATGACGCCATCTTTGAGTGGAACGTTGAAGTCAACGCGGCAAAAGACGCGTTTCCCTTTTACATCGATGTCACGAATAGACTGTTTGTTCATAACTTTCGCCTCCATATGTCGTGCGTGTCATTTCATAAATAGAGCGGAGAACAATCTCTTGTTTCCGCTCCTATTTGATTCTATTTAGTTCACGAAATTACTTCGCGATGTTAGCGAAGTGCTTAACTGTGCGAACCAATTGTGCAGTGTAAGACATTTCGTTGTCGTACCAAGAAACTGTTTTAACGAGTTGCTTGTCGCCAACTGTCATGACTTTCGTTTGAGTCGCGTCGAAGAGTGAACCGTATGTGATTCCAACGATGTCAGAAGAAACGATTTCGTCTTCAGTGTAACCGAATGACTCGTTCGCTGCTGCTTTCATTGCTGCGTTTACTTCGTCAACAGATACTTGCTTGTCGAGTACAGTTACGAGCTCAGTGAGTGAACCTGTAGCAACTGGTACACGTTGTGCAGCACCGTCAAGTTTTCCTTGAAGTTCAGGGATTACGAGACCGATTGCTTTCGCAGCACCTGTTGTGTTAGGAACGATGTTCGCTGCAGCTGCACGCGCACGACGGAAGTCACCTTTCGGGTGTGGAGCGTCAAGCGTGTTTTGGTCGCCAGTGTAAGCGTGGATTGTCGTCATGAGACCTTCAACGATTCCGAACTGGTCTTGAAGTACTTTAGCCATTGGCGCCAAGCAGTTTGTTGTACAAGAAGCACCTGAGATAACTGTTTCAGTACCATCGAGGATGTCGTGGTTTGTGTTGTAAACAACAGTCTTCATGTCACCTGTAGCAGGAGCCGAGATAACAACTTTCTTCGCGCCAGCTTTCAAGTGAAGCTCAGCTTTTTCTTTTGAAGTGAAGAATCCAGTACATTCGAGAACGATGTCTACACCGAGGTCTCCCCATGGAAGTTCTTCAGGGTTACGGTTAGCAAGCGTGATAACTTTCTCTCCGTTTACGAGGAAGTGATCGTCGTGTACTTCAACTTCTCCGTCGAAACGACCTTGAGTCGTGTCATACTTGAGAAGGTGCGCAAGCATCTTCGTGTCTGTCAAGTCGTTGATTGCAACAACTTCGATTCCTTCGTTTTTGATGATCTCGCGGAATGCCAAACGACCGATACGTCCAAATCCGTTAATACCAACTTTTACTGCCATGTTAATTTCCTCCTTAGGGTAGAAGCTATTTATTGAAGAGCCAACGGGGGGTCAACTCTTTAATAACAAGTTAATAATTCTTTCGCCGCACCTTCGTCTGTGACGAGGATGATGTTCGACGTGTGTTTCGCATAAGCGGCGATCGCCTGTGCCTTCGATTTTCCTCCGGCAACCGCGATGACGGCATCCATGTCATCCAGCTCTTCGAGTTGGATTCCAACCGTCTTGACGCGATGGACGATTTCACCTTCAGCATTGAAATAATATCCGAATGCCTCGGCGACGGCGTCATGCCGTTCAATCATCCGCAAATGCTCCGGTGATGCGTGACGGCGCTTTGCCATCGTTTCTGCCTCACCAATTCCATGTACCACAATTCGCGCCGCTCTAATCATTTCCAACACATTTTTGATGCTAGGTTCCTCCACCATCCGGTCGAACGTTTCTTGTGATACTTCATCCGGAATATGTAGAAGATGATAGTCTGCGTGGGCCCGGTCCGCCATGCGTGAACAGACGGTGTTCGCCTGAAGTTCAAGCGTTTCACCGAGACCTCCGCGTGCGGGCACGAAATGCATCGGGCGTTCTTTTTTATCGGGCGACATCATCGCCGCGACCGATGCCATCGTCGTTCCTCCCGTTACCGCAATCACATTATCATCCGGTGCGAGCCGCGCTTTTAGTTGCGTGACCGCCGCCCGTCCGATATCGCGTTGGACCCAGAATGTCTCATCCGAGTCACCCGGTACGATGACGACTTGGCGAATCCCTAATTTCTCTTCGAGCTCTCTTGCCACTTCTGAGATCCCGAGAAGTTCTCCCATGATCTCGTGCAAGTCTCGTAAGACGTTTCGTCCCGTCTCACTGAGGGAAATTCCTTGAGTAGCGACGTAAAGAAGACCTTGATCTTTCAAAAAGTCGACTTCTCGTCTGAGTACCCGTTCGGTCAGTCCCAAGCTCGTTGCGAGTGTCCTGCGGCCAATCGGCTGCATCAAGCGGACATAATGTAAGATATCGTAACGATGTCGGAGCGTATCGAGCAGGTCAGGGACAATTTGCTTCTGAACGTGAATCAGTTGCTGGATCATGCTCATACCCCCTCGACTTTCAGTGTGGACAACTTTTGTCCCACTTTTTTATTTGCGTCCCACCGCTACGAGTTCATCTTATCAATCACTTTTCCGTCTGGCAACCCCTTCAAACGTTTTTTTTCGATGTAAGCGTATACTTAACAAAATCTTCAACTTTGTTGTCATCATATCGCCCTTGACTGATGACCACACCTTCATGTATGAGAACAGGGATTTCAAAGAGGTACTTTGCCTCGAGCACCTCATCCCCGGTGATGTCGATCTGTTCGAGTTCGATCGGATAATCTTCCTGTAACCATTCGAGCATGACGACCGCCTCGTCACATAGTGAGCAATTATCACGTTTATATAAAGTAAGTTTCATTTTCGTCATCCCTTCCATACCTGTCGCTCGCGCTCGCGCGAATTACCGAATCCAAGCTCTTCCCGATAGTTCGTCACCGTCCGCCGGGTCACTTGATAACCGTATCGAATCAATTCATTCGCAAGCGCCTGATCACTTTGTGGTGCCTTTTCTCGTTGAATCAGTTCTGCGAGTGCCCGTTTAATCATAAATGGCGAATCCCCGCGACTTGTAGACCGAACAAAAAAGTGTCGCCATTCCATGATGCCACTCTCGGTCTTGGCGAACTTCCCTTGGATGGCTCGTCCGACCGTCGATTCATGTTTTCCGATGAACTGTGCGACCGTCCGTCGGGTCAACGGATTAAGGACAAGTTCCCCTTTGAGCCACTCGGTCTGACGTGCTTCAATGATTGACCAAATCTCACGCAGCGTTTCGTTCCGCATCGAAAGGGACGTCATCCACCATTTCGCCTCACGGTCATTCCCGACACGCGTCTCGTCGAGTTCGGGACTGAGCCACGTCGTGACGAGTGTCCCCTCTTCATAGCGTACCTCGACTTCCGGAAAAACGTGACCCGTTTCTTCATATAATAGAGGACGTTTCGGAAGTGTCGCGACGATTCGTTCCAGTCTTGCCAATTCCTCCTCTGAAATAGCAAGAGCAGTCGTCATCTGTTGAGGACTCACCCCACTCTCAATCGCTTCGAATACATCGACGATGCGAGGGTCCTCATGTTCGATCGCATGTCGATATTGACACTCCCGTTCTGTTCTCGCCCCGATCCCCGTCGGTTCAAGAAATAAAAGCGCCTGCCTCGCCTGTTCGATTCGAGTGACGTCGACACCGAGTCGTGTCGCCAACACCTCGTTCGCATCCGGCAATAATCCCCGATGGTCGAGCAAGAGGACGAGTTGTCGTCGCAACGCTTTCTCATCCTCACTGCCGCTACCCTCATGAATCTGTGTGAACAGCTTCTCCTCAAACGAGCTCGCCGCATCTGCAATCCAATCGATGCTCCCGCTCCCGATTTGAATGTTCGTGTTATGTCGTGCAAGACGCGCAAGCCGGAATGCGAGCGCAAGACGGTCCGCCTCAAGGACCGATAACCGCTGCACGAGGTCTTGCGTCATCTGTTGTTGCTGGATTTGTTTTTGCTCCTGCCGTTGCATCGTTCTCCCCCCTCTTTTCTATTGTATCGAACCCGCTTCCGTCGCGCTCAAAAAAGCTATGTGAACAGGATTGCTTTTTCAATAAAACAAATGTATAATAAATTCGTGTCACAGATATGCACCCGTAGCTCAGGGGATAGAGCACTGGTTTCCGGTGCCAGGTGTCGGGAGTTCGAATCTCTCCGGGTGTATCAGATGTAGAGGTCAGGCAGATTGCCTGGCCTCTTTTTCGTTTCACGATAAGAAAATCGTGGAATAGGTGAAAAACGATGACTATCGTTTGACCATCATTGACTATACAGGTATGATGAAATTACAACCTACATAAAGGAGGCAGATTCAATGTTAATTCCAACAGTTATCGAACAGACAGGCCGTGGGGAGCGCGCGTATGACATCTACTCACGCTTGCTTAAAGACCGCATCATCCTTCTCGGAAGTGCGATTGACGACAACGTCGCGAACTCAATCGTCGCACAGCTCCTCTTCCTTGCGGCTGAGGACCCAGAAAAGGACATCTCACTCTACATCAACAGCCCAGGTGGTTCGATCACAGCGGGTATGGCGATCTATGACACGATGAACTTCATCAAGCCGAACGTGTCGACGATTTGTATCGGAATGGCTGCATCGATGGGTGCCTTCTTGCTCCAAGCCGGTGAAAAAGGAAAACGCTTCGCATTACCGAACGCAGAAATCATGATTCACCAACCGCTCGGCGGCACACAAGGCCAAGCGTCAGACATCAAGATTCACGCAGAACGCATCATCAAGATGCGCGAGAAGTTGAACCAAATCATGGCAGAAAACACTGGACAGCCACTTGAAGTCATCGAGCGCGATACAGAGCGTGACTACTTCATGGCAGCTGACCAAGCGAAAGACTACGGTCTCATCGACAAAGTCATGACACGTTAATTTTCCGAAAGACACACAATCCTAATTGGATGTGTGTCTTTTTTTATTGACTTCTGAAACCTGCAAGTTAAAAAGATATTGACCCTATTTTCTGAACAAGAGACCTATAATAAATAGGAATATATAGATAATGTAGACCAAATCGGGAGGTTTATTTTGAAAAAATTATTACATTTCAGTTCAATTATTCCGTTTGATGATTCGAATAATCATGCTTCATTACTGGAATATTGGATGCATTCACCTGAAGCCATATGTGCTCTTACTAAAGATGACGAAATTTGGTTCGTCAACCCTTCGTTCGAAAAGTTGCTTTCAGAATCCATCGAAGAATTTGTTGAAATACTGTTAAACGAATTGGACCCTTTTGCGGAATCCATGACTTCGTTACACGATGGGATTCAAGTTCGTCTTCAACCGTCGAATCGTCTATTTCAATTGATGCCCGTCCCTGTTTCTGTTCACCCTGAGATTACCTTGGTGTTCTCGGTGATGGAGCGAACATATGAAGATGAGCTCGCACAAGAACGCATGCGCTTTGATGCTTATCGTCAAGTCTTCGGCGACATTCACGGTCTCGCCCTCTTTGAGTTCAATTTAGAGACTCACTATTTCGAGACATTTGGATCATTGAAAGATATGTTCGGACTTAGCACTATTTCATCGGATACACATACACCGCTACTCTTCAAACAGTTACTCCATCCAGATGATTTAAATGTGTATTTAAAGATTCTTGGTGAGTTGATGATCGACCCTGAGATTGAGATGCGGGAGTCTGTTGTTCGAATCTTTCATTTAGAAGAATCGCAATACCACCCTTATGTCGTACGTAGCCATTTATCTATGGATCGAAAACTACTTACATGCGCGGTGATGGATCAATCGGTCTACCAAAGTGACAATGAGAAGATTGAGAAATTCAATCAGTTTATCGAAGCCGGGATGATGGAGTTTGATTTTCAGAGCGATACGTTCCAACACATTTCTCCTGGCCTATTCCGTATGATTGGATTTGAGATTGAGCCTTCTGATATCACGCTCGAATTTTGGAAGCAGTTTCTTCATCCAGAAGATTTGGAACTACTCACCTCATCACGTCATGAGACGTTACAAGGAGAATCCGCTACTTACATATATCGTGTTTATGTAAAGGATGAATTGAAGTGGGTGGAAGAAAAGCGTGAACCTATCTGGGATCAGAATAAAAATGTAACCGGTTACCGCTCCTATTTGAAAAATATTACGCGACTGCAAGAACAGGAGCAAGAAATCACCACATTACGGACAGTTGACCCGATTACGGGAATTGCCAATCGAGATACGTTAAAGACACATATCGAAGAACTACTAGAAGAGGCGCAATCCGTCACGATGATTGGAATTTCCTTCAATCACTATGCGGAGGTCAAACAAACACTAGGCTTTGAATTAGCGGATGAATGGAATGCCGTAACGATTGGCACGCTCCAACCTTACGTTCCTGAGGATGCCTTATTAGCTGTCATTCATGAAGATTTATATTGCATCGTGATTCCTAGTTATTGGACCGATGAGAGAGTCCGGCGTTTCGGTGAAAAGTTGACCACCTTGTCCGAACGCGCTTACAGCATCAGTGAGTATGAAATCTTCCCACACGTTTCCGTCGGTGTCTGTCGCTCCCCACATGACGGGATGACGGCGAACGAACTGATTGCCCATACCGTTCAGGTGACAAATCACGCTTACACACAGGGACATTCCAATCTGGCGTTCTATTCATCGAGCGTCGATTTGCCATCCTTGCGTCGCTATACGTTGATCAATGATTTACGCACCGCCATCAAAAATAGGGAGCTGTTTGTTGTCTATCAACCGAAAGTCCATGCGTGGACCGGTGAAATTGTTGGCGCTGAGGCACTGATGCGCTGGACACATCCAACTTGGGGACCCATCTCACCTGCTGAATTTATTCCGTTGATTGAGCACAACCAACAGATTGTGGAATTGACGGACTTTTTAATCGAGGAAGTCTGTCGATTTATGAATCAGCTTCCGACATGCATCCCGATTTCGATAAACATTCCGGCTTCCTATTTCTATCTAGATAACTACATGCAACAAATTCAACAATCCTATACGAGACACAACATCCTACCTCATTATTTAGAAATTGAAATTCCAGAATCAACGCTATTGGAGAACCGAGATCGAATGAAGTCCGTGTTTGAGACATTGAATGCATTCGGTATCACCGTGTCATTTGACGACTTCGGTACCGGTTATTCTTCACTCGCGTACGTACAGGATTATAATGTCCAAATCATGAAGGTCGACCGAATTTTCGCACACGGCATTCATCAAAATGTGAAGTCACAAGCCATCGTCCGTAGCTTGATGTATATCGCAAAAGAATTTGGTATGGATATCGTCGTAGAAGGTGTCGAATGTTTCCGTGATTTGAACTGGCTGCGGGACCATGGCGTCCAAACGATTCAAGGTTATCTCTTCAGTCCACCGGTCGAGAGCGAGCAGATGATTCGTCTCCTTGATCAAACGTATTTACCTCCGACAGAAGTGAGTTCACTCGAAGGTCACACGATGTTGATTCCCGTTCAAATGATTTTTTCTCGCATCCAATCGTTCACGTCCGATTTGGGTCGAGCACCTGCTCTAGTGTCAATGGAAGATCGTAAGTCGTTCAAATTATATACGACCTTGTTTTTACCGCCGAACGATTTTTTACAGTTCTCCATTCTGATGAAATCGCAGGACCAACCGATTCCTGTCAACATCATCGGAACTCCCGACTTCGAGGACGGGATTTACACATATGAATTAGAGCCAATTGAACAGAGTTTACTAGAGGGCGCTACTGAGCACGCCTTCCATCTCACTCCGGAGCAAGCTAAAAATACGTTACATCTTCATCATTTCCTTTAAAAAGAACGCATCGATGGATGCGTTCTTTTTTCTATTCGATGGGCATCCAAATCTCAATGATGTCGTCCGCTCCACCTTGCCCGTGAATATAACGCTCGAAGTCGACCGCGTCTCGTAGCGTCACATCTGGAACGTTTACTAGCTGCTCATACGTAGACGGAATCATCGGGATGCCTCCCTCCACCGTCGCGACGATATAGTTCCCTTTCGTCAGTTCGACACTTCGCGCACTTTCTCCCGACACCGGCTTCGTCATCCCCGCGACATAACCGTTCTCCTGCGGGAGACAGACCCCGTACGACTCGTCTGTCGTCAATTCTGGTTGAAGCTTGGCCCACATGTTCGGGATCTCCTCGAACGTACCACCATATCCATAGACGGAAATGGCTTCATTCAACATCTCATATCGAATCTTCATGTCGTTCCCTCCTGATTGCATCAATCGAATCTGCCTCTCGATTCGATGAAGTCGTTCGATTTCTGCCTGGACTTCATCCAATCGTGTTTCTAGTAATGTATCAACCGGTAGACCCGATTGAATTTGTTCTAGACGGAGTCCAATTTGACGTAATCGTTTGATTTCACTTAACCGTCGAATCTCTTCCATCCCGTACATTCGATACTGATTCTCGGTCCGCGTCGGGCGGACCAATCCGCGCGCTTCATAAAATTTGATCGCCTTGACCGACAATCCGGTCACATGGGCGACTCTTCCGATTGGAATCACGGTTTCCCCACCTCCTACTTTCACTGTACAGTTGCCCCTTAGAGGCAGGTCAACCATTAGTTTTCAGGGACCCGGACACCGAAGACGTATCGGCTATCTCCTTGCGACCACTCTCCGCCGACTTCATAGAGATAGATGCCCGGCTCATCCGGAACGACGAGTTCGGAAGGGACGAGTTCTCCATCCTCGATTCGATTGAAACTCGATGTCATCGGTTCTGCATGATAGACGACATCGATCCGGTCTCCCGGTTTGACAGTGATCAGTTGAAGATCGTCCGCTTCCGGTAGTCCGTAATCGGCGCATGTCGCTTGATTGCCGGTCTCCCAACAGTACGTCGATTGTTCCACTTCTGCCGATACCGAACCAACCCGAATCGTTGGAAGTGGCGGCTTGACACTGTCCTCTCCATCCCTAAATAAGGTCATGGCGAAATAAACGATTCCCGCCCCGACAAGCACAAACAGTAAGATCATCCACACACGCCGATTTCGTTTCACGGTCTCATCTCCTTTCTTCACTAGTTCCCTGTCACGAGATAAAATCCCTACTCTAACAAAAAAAGACCCACTTTCGTGAGTCTTGTGCGTCATTTCGGGCGACGCAGTCCTTTCATCATATAACCGCCTTTGAAGTCGATTGGGTCAAATGCGACGAGGAACGCTTTCGGTTCATGCTTCTCGACGAGTTCACGCAGTTCTTTCATCCGGGTACGGGCCGCCAATACGTCAAGACGGTAACGGACCCCGTCACGTCCTTGCCCTTGATAATGCGTAACTCCATATCCGTTGTCACGCATCTGTTGGATGAGTTCCGCTGGATATTCTTTCGTATGGACTTGAATCATGTTGTAACCGATGGCGAGTTTTCGTTCGACGAAACCGCCAAGTAAGATTCCGAGCCCGAAGCCGACCGCATACACGATCATACCGACCGTTGTCAGATCCTGGAACACGATGCCGAGCGCAAAAATATAGATGAGCGTTTCTAACGTTCCGAATAGACCGGCGATGACGGTCTTCCCTTTCACGAGCATGATCGTCCGGAGCGTTAACACCGGAACGTAGATTAGTTGTAGCAGTAGGATGAGTAAGATTTGACCCATTTGATCGACCTCCGTTCCAATTCATTATCACCACTATTCCAAATTTCTGAAAGAGATGCAACTAAAAAAGGCTGACCGGAGTCAACCTTTCACTTAGTTATCTAGATTCTTTACGCTCGTGAGCAACTCGTAGTCTTTACGAATGACTTCGTAGATTGCGTTCTTGTCCCCGTTCAACAACTCTTCCGCACGAAGCTGGTTCAAGAAGAGGCTTGTAGCGAACGTGACGAGTGCACTTTTCGGAATTCCGATTTCTTTAGCACGCTCTGTGATGACCTGGTCGAGCTTAGCGTCAATCGTGAGCGATAATCTTTTCTTTTCATTCGACATAATGATGAAGCTCCTTTTACTCGCTTTTCATAAAACCTATACACAATTGCTTATTATATAGGAAGAATGGTTTTGGCGCAACCGCATCACGAGGATGCGATCTCATCGCCGCTGCGCACGCGCTCGGCAATCTGGTCAATTTTACGAAGTCTATGGTTGATTCCTGACTTCGAGATCGGACCGGACTCGAGCATCTCCCCGAGCTCTTGTAACGAGACGTCTTGATGCGTGACGCGCAGTTCGGCGATTTCCCGCAATTTTTTCGGTAAGACGTCGAGTCCGACCGTCCGCTCCAAGAACTTGATGTTCTCGACTTGGCGCAATGCCGCACCGACCGTCTTGTTCAAGTTGGCCGTCTCACAGTTGACGAGACGGTTGACGGAGTTTCGCATATCTTTGATGATTCGTGCGTCTTCGAACTCCAACATACCCCGGGTCGCCCCGATCAACTTGAGGAAGTCCGAAATCTTTTCACTTTCTTTCATATACAGGATATGCCCTTTTTTCCGTTCGAGCGTCTTCGCATTCAACTCAAATCGGTTCGCCAAATCACGTAGTGCCTGGTTATGATTTTCGTACAAGCTATAGATTTCGAGGTGGTACGAGGACGTTTTCGGATGGTTGATTGACCCGCCTGCGAGGAAGGCGCCACGCAAGTAAGCGCGCGCTAAGTTCTCGTCCCCCGTCATATCCGAGTTCAGTGTCCGAATCATCTCGTAATTTTCTCCGAGGATCTCAAGATCCCGAAGCATCGTCTCCGCATGCTGTGACACTCGGACGATGTAGACGTTGTTCTTTTTCAAACGCATTTTCTTCCGTACGAACAAGTCTAACGGATGGTCGTAAAGGCGTTTCATCAACGAGTAAATCCGTCGGGCGATCGAGGCGTTCTCCGTCGAGACATCTAAGGTCATACCTCGTCCAAGGGCGAGCGAGATGACCCCATTCATCCGAACGAGTGCCGACAGTTCCGCTTTCGCTTCCGCGTCGGTCACTTCGAGTTGTGTCAATTCTTTCTTCACATCTGATGCAAAGCTCATCGAGTCCCCCTCCTTTCTATCTTTCCAACAATCTTTATTTCAGTTCCAATTCTTGAAATGAGCGCGGCTTCTTGATGCGGAGTACCCGCTGCATGACGAGTCCGGCGATGGCGTCGGAATCATGACGGATATACTCCCGATTATAGTCGACGATGTCCCCAGCGAGAACGTTCGTGCCATAGTTCCGGAGCTTCTTCCGATCGAAACGGACTTCTTCCGATCCATCCTCACGGTAACGCTCCAAATACTCTTCTTCAATCGGTTCGTTGTTGACGACAATCGTGTCAATCGATGCCTTCCCAAGGTACGACTCGATGACTTTCAAGTGTTTCATCGCGTCATAGCCTTTCGTCTCACCTGGTTGCGTCATCACGTTACAGATATAGACGACCGGGACTTTCGAGCGGATGATGGCTTCCCGTACAGCTGGGATAAGCAAGTTCGGGATGATACTCGTATAGAGACTCCCTGGACCGAGCACGATGACATCTGCCTCTTCAATCGCCTCGACGACGCCCGGGGCCGGTTCAATGCCTTCTTCGAGTAAAAACATCCGTTTGATCGGTTGCTCATGAAGGGGGATCTTGGATTCCCCTTGGACGATGGTGCCGTCCTCAAACTCGGCTGCGAGGGTCATGAGCGTCTCAGTCACCGGCAATACTTTTCCTTGTGCGTTCAAGAGCTGCGACATGACATCGATCGCTTTGACAAACGAGCCTTCGCAGATGTGGGTCGCCGCCGTGAGCATCAAGTTTCCAAGGGAATGCCCTTCTAAACCAAATCCCGTATCGAAGCGGTATTGTAAAATCTTATCCATTAACGGTTCGACTTCCGACAATGCCAAGATGACATTACGGATATCGCCCGGAGGCAACATATGAAACTCGTCACGAAGACGTCCCGAGCTCCCCCCGTCGTCCCCGACCGTGACGATTGCCGTGATATCGAGTGGATAATGTTTCAACCCACGAACGAGAGTGGACAATCCTGTCCCTCCCCCGATAGCGACTACTTTCCGATCTCGTCTCATGTCACTTCTCCTTCGTCGCGTGAGCGAGGTCTCGGTGGACCGTCTTCACGTTATAACGTTCAGCAAAGTGCTCCGACACTTTCTCAGCGAAGGTAATCGACCGATGCTTCCCACCGGTGCAACCGAACGCCACGACGACTTGCGTCTTGCCTTCCCGTTTATATTGCGGGAGAAGGAACTCGAGCATGTCGATCAACTTTTTATAAAATGCTCGTGCCTCCGGGTGAGACATGACGTATTCCTGTACTTCTGTCGTCTGACCCGTGAGTGGACGGAGCTCAGGGATATAGAATGGGTTCGTGATGAAGCGAACATCGAACAACAAGTCGATATCGAGCGGAACCCCATGTTTGAAACCGAATGACATGAAGTTGACTGTGAACGGGATCCGTTCTTCGTTGAACTGTTGGAGGATGCGGTCCTTCAACATCTGAGGCTTCAATTCACTCGTATCATACAGCGTGTGAGCCCGATCACGGAACCCTTCTAACAGTTCGCGCTCCATCTTGATGCCGACAAGTGGCGCATCTTCCGGTGCGAGCGGATGAGACCGTCGCGTCTCTTTATAACGGCGAACGAGCACGTCGTCCCGCGTCTCTAAATACAACAGGTGCGGATGCACATTCTTTTTTTCCAAATCGTCGATGACGATGAATAAGCTATCGATAAAGTCTCGTGTCCGTGTATCGATGGCGACCGCGATTTTCGGTCGGACCGAGCTGATGACATCAATCAATTGTGGCAAGAGCACCGGTGGCAAGTTGTCGACACAAAAATAGCCGAGGTCCTCGAAACTATTCATGGCGACCGACTTCCCAGCCCCGCTCATCCCACTGATGATGATCAATTCTTCTAATCCCTTAAAGTCTTCCATCTCGCTGACGCCCCCTTAAAATTGACAACCGAGCCGTGTGTGTAGCTCTCTCCATCTAGTATAACGAACGTCCGAAAAAAAGAGAAGGACCGCGGTTCCCCGCAGTCCTACCTTCTTGAATCATGCGTTTTGTTCTTGCAACGATTCGAGGAGCCCCTCGATGAAGTGTTGAGCATTCTGAGCGGCAATCGACCCGTCGTTCGTCGCTGTGACGACTTGACGGAGCGTTTTCTCACGGACGTCACCGGCCGCGAAAATCCCTGGGATGTTCGTTTCCATCGCCTCGTTCGTGACGATGTAACCTTGTTCGTTCGTGATGCCGAGGTCTTGAACGAATCCTGTGATCGGGTTCATCCCGATATAGATGAAGACGCCGTCAATCTCGTGGTCTGTCTCTGTCCCGTCAACTGTGCTGACGAGACGAGCTCCACCGACTTTCCCGTCTTTCTCTGTGATTTCTTTCAATGTGTGGTTCCAAATGAAATCGATTTTCTCATTGTCGAACGCACGTTTTTGAAGAATCTTCTGAGCGCGAAGCTCATCACGACGGTGAACGATCGTCACTTTGTTCGCAAAGCGTGTCAAGAAGACACCTTCTTCAACAGCCGAGTCGCCACCGCCGATGACGAACAAATCTTTCCCTTTGAAGAAGGCTCCGTCACATACCGCACAGTACGATACGCCACGGCCACCGAGTTCTTCTTCTCCCGGTACGCCGATTTTCTTATACTGAGCACCAGAGGCGAGGATGATTGCACGTGCTTTATAGTCACGGTTGTGCGCATGCACGATTTTATATTGTGTTTCATCCGAGATGCTTTGCACGTCCCCATATGCATACTCCGCACCGAACGCTTTCGAATGGTCGAACATTTTTTGAGACAAGTCAGGACCAAGGATGCTGTCATAGCCCGGATAGTTCTCGATGTCTTCCGTGTTGGCCATCTGACCACCTGGAATCCCACGTTCAATCATAAGTGTTGAAAGGTTCGCACGTGAAGCATATAGCGCAGCGGTCATTCCGGCAGGACCGGCACCGATGATAATGACGTCATAAATTTTTTCTTCTGTCATGTTGATTCCACCTCTGCAAGAAATTGATTGCCTTTAGTATAAGAAACCTGTAAGGGTATCGTCTATCTTTATGCTTGTTCGAGTGTCCGTTTGAACGAACGAACCGTCTCTGTCAACGTGTCGACCGAGAGATGGAAGGCGTCCGCACAATCTTCGAGAATCAATGCGTCCCGTTTCGTATAAAACATCCAGACGAGCGCAGCGGCCGATGCCGTTACGTCCATGAATGATTCATCAGACAACAGAAGCGTCGCGAAACGTTCATAGAAGTCGCCCTCTAGGCTCATCCGTTCCGCTTCTGATACATGTGCTTCAGCCAAGACGAGCGCATCAAACGCACGCTTGATCCGGACGTCTCCTTTGAACGGTTGCTGACAAAGGTCGGCACGACACATCTCTGCGAACGCACGGACCGTCTCGTTTTCCGTCACCGCATTCGTGAGCGCAAGCGCTTCGAACGCTTCGTCATCTTTTAAGTTGGCGATGATTCGGATAATCTCGATTCGAGCCAAGTCGCTCTCTTGACGCAATCCTTGGACGAGTGCCGAACGAAATTCGAGGTTTTCTCGGATGTCGAAGCTTTGTTTCTCTTCAAACTGTTTCATCTCTTCATTGTTCAAGTAGGTGGCTGCCTCTTCAAGTCGTCCTGTCTTATAGGCAGACACGCTGAGCCAATGCCCAAACAATGGGTCCCCACGGAATCCGCGGTCTTTCAATAGACGCAGTTCTTCATATGCACGGTCGTAATGTCCGACAAGCGCGAGTGTCGTCGCCAATTTATAACGTAAGTCAAATTGGAGTGGACGGACACGTGTGAGCGGTGTCGACAACTGCAGGGCCACTTCCGATTGACCCGCTTCATGGAGCAAGAGAATCGTGTTCAAGATTGCATGCAAGTTGCCTGGATTTTGGTCGAGCACGTATTCGAGCGTCCGGAATGCCGCTTGGTCATCACCAAGGTAAAAACTGACGACCGACAGATTGTTGTATGCTGGCCAAAACGATGGATATTGACCGATGAGACGCTCGAGTGTCGCCTTTGCCGCAAACAATCGTCCTTTATCGATTTGACGCTGCGCTTCCGTATGCCACGTGATCAATTCGTCTTCTTCCTCGTCCTCTAGCTCTTGTTCGAGTTCGATCAGTTCAAGAAGGGATTGCACGGCTTCCGTGAAGTGACCTTTCGTGTCACGGGCGAGATATTCGGATGCATAGTGCGCCGCTTCCTCATATTGAGAGACATAGGCACAGTTGCTTGCTAAGTGATACAGTGCCTCTGTTGCGGTCTCATCGAGCTCTAGTACTCGTTTCCACACGTCATTGGCGTGGTAGACCTCCCCTACTTCAAATAACAGTTCTGCGTACTGTTTATGATAGTCGACGCGATGCGTGGCTGCCGCTGTCGCTTCAGCCATGAAAAAAGTCGCTTCATCCAGGCGACCTTCACGTAACGCACGACGACCTCTATAGTAGTGGAGCTCCGCAGCGAGCGGAGATTCTGGTTCGGGTAGCGTCATTACTGCTTCATAGTTCGCTTCCATATTCTAAATCCTCCACATCATCTCTAAATCTTTTTTTAGTTGCAGGGATAAGAATACCGCACTCGAACAGCGAGGGCAACTGAAAAAGTTAAAAAAAATTGCGACTATATTCCCTCTATAATGAATATTTTTTACTAGGTTCAAAAATTGTTTTTGAACGAAAATATGATAGCTTCATTTCTGTACATTTATCCATGAAAAAGCGGCATCTCTTTAAAAAAAAGTGATACCGCTCAAGTATTATTGATTCTGTATGAACAAAATACTCATGAAAACATTTTGCGAAAAATTGTGTCAAATATGTGTCAACGATTGAAGCTTTGAACCGATGACCCGCTCTCCTGGTAAGACGTCACGGTGCACGACCGCGCCCGCGCCGATGACGGCACCGTCCCCGATGGTCACCCCCGGCAGGATGGTAACGTTCGCACCGATCAATACGCCATCACCGATGATGACGTCCCCGATCCGATACTCGTCTACGAGATACTCATGACAGAGGATCGTCGAATTGAATCCGATGACCGTATTGCGACCAATCGTGATACGTTCCGGGAACATGACGTCCGGTGTGACCATGAGAGCAAGGGCACTATATTCTCCGATATTCATCCCGAGGAACGTCTGGTAAAGCCAACGCTTTGCCTTCACCGACGGAAAGTAACGACCGACCAGAACGACCGTCGTGTTTTTGAAGACACGCAGAAAGCGAATCGTCTGATACATTTGCCAAAGCGGATTCGGTCCCTCGATGTGATATCGTGTCGTCTTACGCATGAATACTGACCTCGTCTAGCCACGCCTCGAAATGTTCCATCGAGTCGATGATGATGTCCGGTTCGAGCGATTCGAGGAATGGACGCCCTTTGAGGGCCCAGCCGACAGCGACCGTCTTCGTTCCGGCATTTTTCCCGCTGAAGATATCCGTGTCGTTGTCTCCGACCATGACGGCGCGTTCTGGTGACGAGTCGAGTGCTTGTAGTGCACGCTCGACCGGTTCAGCGTGAGGTTTTTCGTTCTCGACATCATCCGCTGTCACGACGACGTCAAATAAGTGGTCGATGTTGAACAATCGAAGACCGCGCTCGACGACTGGACGACCTTTCGACGTGACGATGCCCATCTTGTATCCTTTCGCATGAAGGCGATATAACCCCTCGATGACTCCTGGGTACTCTGCGACGAGTTGGTCATGCATGGCGATGTTGAAGCTTCGGTAGAAGGCTTGCATCTCTTTCCATTCCGGCTCGTTGAGTTCACGGAACGATTTTTCGAGCGTCGGTCCGATGAATCGATAAATGTCTTCATCCCGATACGTATGTTCCGGGAAATAATAGTCGAACGTATGGCGGAAACTCGCGATAATGAGTGGGTTCGTATCGAGTAATGTACCGTCTAAATCAAATAAGAGCGTATCCATTAATCAAACAATCCTTTCTCTGATGGGTCGTTGTAACGTTTCGCCTTGCGACGAAGAATCATCGTGACGATACCGAAGAGGATCAAGGCGATTGACACCATTTGCGCCGCACGCAAATCTCCGGACATGAGACTGTCCGTACGAAGTCCCTCGATATAGAAGCGACCGATTGAGTACCAGACGAGGTATGACAAGAAGATATACCCACGTCGTGGATTGCCAATCATGCGCCACGCGACGAGAAGGATGACCCCGATGATATTCCATACACTTTCATATAAGAAGGTCGGGATATAATAAGTCCCATCAATGTACATCTGATTGACTATCCAGTCTGGTAGCATGAGCGTATCTTGCAAGAAACTACGCGTCGTCTCGCCACCATGTGCCTCTTGGTTCATAAAGTTTCCCCAACGCCCAATGGCTTGTCCAAGAAGAAGCGATGGCGCCAAGATGTCCGTCACTTTCCAGAACGACATCGACTTTCGCATACAATAGACGATGACGACAAGGAGAGCACCGAAGATGGCTCCATGAATGGCAATCCCACCTTGACGAATGTCGATGATTTGTCCGAGGTTCTCTGAATAATAATCCCATTGGAACGTCACGTAATAAATGCGCGCGAAGACGATGCTGATCGGAATCGACCAGATGACGACATCCACGAGTCGTTCCGAATCATAATTGATACGTTTTGCTTCGTATAAGGCGAGGACGAGACCAAGCATCGCCCCGAAGGCGATAATCATGCCGTACCAATAGATTGGCAAAGAGCCAATCTCAAACGCCACACGATCAAATGTCGGTTCTACCATGCTCACAAGTCTCCTTCAGTATCCTGAATCGCGTTCGCGAGACGTTCCGCGAACTCTTCAGCCGTATTGATTCCCATATTTTGCAGACGATAGTTCATCGCTGCGACCTCGATGATGACTGCCAAGTTTCGACCAGGTCGAACGGGGATGGTCAAGAGTGGAACTTCACTGTCGATGATTTTCATCGTATTGTGGTCGAGTCCGACACGGTCGTATACTTTGCCCGCGTCCCAGTTCTCCAAGTTGACGATGAGACTGATCTTTTTATGCGACCGAACCGCACCCGCACCGAACAACGTCATGACGTCGATGATGCCAATTCCACGAATCTCGAGCAGGTGACGAATGAGCTTCGGTGCTGATCCGACGAGGAGCTGGTCCCCCGTTTGACGAATCTCGACTGAATCATCGGCAACGAGGCGGTGCCCCCGTTTGACGAGTTCAAGTGCCGTCTCAGATTTCCCGACACCACTCTGGCCCTTGATGAGGACACCAACACCGTAAATATCGACGAGCACACCGTGCATCGCCGTCATCGGTGCTAGTTCCATCTCTAGGAAGTTCGTAATTTGTGATTCAATCGATGTCGTCACCGCATTCGTCCGCATGAGAGGAACGTTTGCTGCTTCCGCCTCTTCTTCGATTTCTTTTGGAATATCGAAGCCACGCGTGATTAAAATTCCTGGCGTCTGTTCCGTACACAAGATTTTAGCTCGTTCACGACGCTTCTCTTCCGAGAGGCTCGCATAGAATGTCAACTCCGTCTTCCCAAGCACTTGCAGGCGGTTTTTGGCATAGTGCGTATAATAGCCAGCAAGGACGAGACCCGGTCGACTCAGGTCGGGTGTTGCGACCGGTCGATGAAGTCCTTCCTCTCCCGCAATAACTTGAAGTTTAAAACGCTCAACAACTTGAGCGGTACGTACGATATTTTGCATCAGTATCTGCCCCTTTCACGCTCATTATTGTATCATAGCTCTTTCTAAGACGGGCTAGGGAAGTGATGAAGAACGTGTCAAAAAATTGTTGAAACCATCCTATTACACCGTTCGTATGTAGGGTATAGGCTAACTAGGAGGTGGAATAATGGAAGGTTTATTTGGAATTGTCATCTTATTTGCGCTAGTGATTGGAATTGGGTCCCTCGTTTACATCATCAAATCGTTAATCGATATGTGGAAAGAATATGCCGCGACGAAAAATGAGACGATCTTGCTATTGTTCATCTTGAACATCATCGGATTCTTCTTGTCCGGAGCGCTCATCTCCATGATTGTCGCCATCATCTTCTATTGGAATCGCTCGAAGTCGATGCGCCTTCTTGGAATCATTCTCTTGATTGCCGGACCGGTCCTCTTCATCGTGTTTGCTATCAGCGCCTTCACTCTGTTTGATACACAGATGATGGATTGGCAACAGATGGAGTACGAAATGAATCTATAATCAAAAAATCCCGAAGGCTGAGCCTTCGGGATTTTCTTATTGTTGATGGAACGGATTGTTCAAATCGCCCGGGTCGACAGGATCGACCGGGTCAGCCGGTTCCACTTTATCTTCATCGAGGAATGTGGATGGCGTATAGACCGAACCGTGCTCCAAATCGATTGTACCGGTACGCGTCCCCGCCTCGACTTCGATACGAGGGGTTTGACCGCGACCCGATAAGAATTCCAGACGACGCTGTGCGACGTCCTTGCGGTCACGGATGATTTCGAGCTCATCAAGCAAGCAATGCAGACCACCGAAGTTTGTCTCGAGCTCCCCTTCGACCTCGACGCCGTGTGGTAACACGAGTCGAATGTTCCCGGCGAGTGACGCGAGTTCAAATTTCGCAGGACGAGCTGTCGCCAGTTCCGCGCGGATGTTTCCGTTCCCGGTCTTGAGGGAGGCTTTATCATACTTCCCACCGACGATGACGGCACCGTTTCCGGTCCGAACGTGAACGAGTTCCGCTTCGACACCTTCGACCTCGACCGTCCCATTACCAGTGTTCAGTAATAGTTCGGATGCATGCACGTCATGGAGCACGACACGCCCGTTTGCGGTTTGCACACGAACGTTCTCGACATCGAGACCATCGGCACGGACTTCACCGTTCAACGTTTGAACAAGAAGATGGTTGAAATGGTGGTGCGGGACGTACAGTTCCACGTGTGCCCGGACGAGTTTGTCACGGAGCGAAACGACGAGACGATCACCAATGACAGAGTGCTTAACCGCAGACTGTAACTGTTCGAGCGCCTTATCCGCGTCTTGTTGGCGAAGCGGACGACCCGTGACAATCAGTTCACAATCTTCGGCATCAGACGAAACAATCGTCGCCGACGCGTTGAACAGGTCGAGCGAGATATCACTACCTGTGAACGGGAACGACTTCGAATACGTCACTTCCGGACCAAAGTTCGAGCTGAATGAAAAGTCGCTGTCGCGAAGTTTCGTCACGAGCCCTTCCACTGCAGATGTCAGTTTCGTTGTGAGCGATTCAACCGAATAGGCATCGACCTTTTCTGTATCCTGTCGCTCTTCAAGCGCTTGAACCTGTTCCGGTTCAAGTCGCTCGAGACGTTCGAGTTGCGTCATCGCCTCCTCGATCGTCATCTTGCCTTCCTTCACTTGCTGGAGAATCAGTTCACGCATTTCTTGTTTCACGTTCGTTTTCCCCCTTCAATTTGGTTGCACGTCAATTACCTTCCCGTTTCTCATCATTTCTATACTTATTTCTTTTTTCCTGCTTTCGGTTTCACTCGGGCTGCATCTCGTTCGAGAACCGGCTTCAAATACTTACCGGTATACGAGCCTGACACTTCCGCGACTTCTTCTGGTGTCCCCGTTGCGACGATGAGTCCGCCACCATCTCCACCCTCTGGTCCGAGGTCAATCAAATAATCGGCCGACTTGATGACATCGAGGTTATGCTCGATGACAAGCACCGTGTCCCCGTTCTCGACAAGACGTTGCAACACTTTCAACAAGCGCGCGATGTCGTCGACGTGAAGACCGGTCGTCGGTTCGTCCAGAATATAAATCGTTTTCCCGGTCGACCGTTTATGAAGTTCCGAAGCGAGTTTGACACGCTGGGCTTCCCCACCCGAAAGTTCCGTCGCCGGCTGACCGAGTTTCATATAGCCAAGACCGACATCATAAATCGTTTGAATCTTCCGCTTGATTTTCGGAATCTTGTCAAAGAATTCGAGTCCTTCCTCAATCGTCATATCAAGGACGTCTGCGATCGTCTTCCCTTTGTACTTCACTTCGAGCGTTTCACGATTATAGCGTTTCCCGTGACAGACCTCACACGGAACGTAGACGTCAGGAAGGAAGTGCATCTCGATTTTGATGATCCCATCCCCACGACATGCTTCACAGCGCCCGCCTTTAACGTTGAAACTGAAACGTCCCTTCTTGTAGCCGCGCATCTTCGCTTCATTCGTCGAGGCGAAGACGTCACGAATATCATCAAAGACACCCGTATACGTGGCCGGGTTCGAACGAGGGGTCCGTCCAATCGGGGATTGGTCGATATCGATGACCTTATCGATATGCTCAAGTCCTTCAATCTTCTTGTGCTTGCCTGGCTTCGCTTTGGCCCGGTTCATATTGTGCGCGAGCGATTTGTAGAGAATCTCGTTGATGAGGGTCGATTTACCCGATCCCGAGACCCCTGTTACGGCAACGAACATCCCGAGTGGAATGGAAACGTCGACGTCTTTTAGGTTGTTCTCTTCTGCTTTGACGATCTTTAAGAAACGTTCGTCTGGCATCTTCCGTTCAGCCGGAAGTGGGATGAACTTCTTCCCGGCAAGATATTGACCGGTGAGCGAGTTTTTATTTTTCATCAGTTGTTTCGGCGTCCCGGCCGCAATGACCTGTCCGCCATGTTCTCCTGCGCCTGGTCCGATATCGATCAAGTAGTCGGCTTCCATCATCGTGTCCTCGTCATGCTCGACGACGATGAGCGTGTTGCCGATGTCCCGCATCTGTTTGAGGGTCGAAATCAACCGGTCGTTATCACGTTGATGAAGACCGATGGATGGTTCGTCAAGGACATACAAGACACCCGTGAGACGAGACCCAATTTGTGTCGCGAGACGAATCCGCTGCGCCTCCCCACCCGAGAGTGTTCCAGCGGCACGAGAGAGCGTCAAGTAGTCGAGACCGACGTTATTCAAAAAACTGAGTCGTTCCCGAATCTCTTGGAGGATGAGACGGGCGATGGCGATCTCTTTCTCGCTCAACTGCTCGTTGAGTCCTTCAAAGAACGCGAGTGCGTTCACGACCGATTTCTCCGTCACTTGCCCGACGTGCTGACCCGTGATTTTGACGGCGAGCGACTCTTCTTTCAAGCGATAGCCGTGACATGTCGGACACGCATGTGTCGCCATGTACATTTCCATCTGCTCACGGATATAGTCGGATGTTGTCTCCCGGTAACGGCGCTCGATGTTACGGAGCACCCCTTCAAAGAAAATGGTATTCGTCCGCACTTGACCGAAGTCGTTCTCGTAGCGGAAGAGGAACGATTCCTCCGAAGATCCGTTCAAGACGAGGTCCTGATCACGTTTTGATAGGCGCTCGAACGGCACGTCCATGTCGATGTTGAAATGCTGGCACATCGCAGCCAAAAGTTGTGGATAGTACTGGGAACTTGTCGGTTGCCATGCGGCAATCGCCCCCTCTTTCAACGTCTTCGACGGGTCCGGGATGACGAGTTCTGGGTCGACGTCTAGTTTCGTCCCAAGACCATCACACGTCGGACATGCACCGAATGGCGAGTTGAATGAGAACATCCGAGGTTCGAGTTCGCCGATGGAGAACCCGCAGATCGGACAGGCGTGATGCTCACTGAAGAGGAGCTCGGTGCCATCCATCTTATCGATAATGACACGGCCGTCCGCAAGACGTAATGCCGTCTCGAGTGAGTCGGCGAGGCGCCCTTCGACGTCAGGTCGGACGACGAGGCGGTCGACGACGACTTCAATCGAATGCTTCTTGTTTTTATCGAGCTCAATCTCATCCGTCAATTCAATCGTTTCACCATTGACACGGACACGGACGAATCCCTCTTTCTTTAACGAGTCGAATACTTTCACGTGCGTCCCTTTCCGACCCGACACGATTGGCGCCAAAATCTGGAGTCGTGTCTGCTCCGGCAACTCCATCACCTGGTCGACCATCTGCGAAATCGTTTGACTCGAGATCTCGATGCCGTGGTTCGGACAGACCGGTTTCCCGATTCTTGCAAACAATAGACGAAGGTAATCATAAATCTCGGTCACCGTTCCGACCGTCGAACGCGGGTTACGACTCGTCGTCTTCTGGTCAATCGAGATGGCCGGGCTAAGTCCTTCAATCGTATCGACGTCTGGCTTATCCATCTGTCCAAGGAACTGACGGGCATAGGCGGATAAGCTCTCGACGTACCGACGCTGCCCTTCCGCATAAATCGTATCGAACGCAAGTGACGATTTCCCGGAGCCGGACAAGCCCGTCAAGACGACGAGCTGGTCACGTGGGATATCGATGTCAATATTTTTTAAATTGTTGACGCGTGCCCCTTTGATGACAATCGCATTTTTCTTTTCAGCCATTTAATTCCCTACCTTCAACTCCAAGATTAAGTCACGCAATTCGGCCGCGCGTTCGAACTGGAGATCGCGTGCCGCTTGCTTCATTTCTTCTTCCAACTTGGCAATCGCCGCCTCGCGTTCGGCCGGCTTCATCGTACTGAGCGATTCGAGTGCTTCCTCTTCCGCCTCGACCGTTGCCCGAATGACCCCTCGGACGTCTTTTCGAATCGTCTGCGGGGTGATGCCATGTTCTTCATTATAAGCCTGTTGAATCGACCGACGACGATCCGTCTCTTCGATGGCACGCGCCATCGAGTCGGTCATCTTGTCCGCGAACAGGATGACATGTCCGTTCGCGTTACGCGCCGCTCGTCCAATCGTCTGGATGAGCGAACGATCGGAACGAAGGAATCCTTCCTTATCGGCATCGAGAATCGTCACGAGACTGACCTCTGGAATATCGAGACCCTCCCGCAACAAGTTGATTCCGACGAGCACGTCATATTTACCGAGACGAAGGTCACGAATGATTTCGATTCGCTCGAGCGTCTTGATTTCGGAGTGCATATAGTTGACCTTGATTCCCGCTTCGCGTAAGTAATCGGATAGGTCCTCTGCCATCTTCTTCGTGAGCGTCGTCACGAGCACGCGCTCGTCGCGCTTGATGCGTTCGCGAATCTGATCCATCAAGTAGTCAATCTGACCTTTGATCGGATGAATCTCGATTGTCGGATCAAGTAACCCGGTCGGACGGATGATCTGCTCAATCATGTTCGGCGTATGTTCGAGTTCGTACGGACCTGGTGTCGCCGAGATGAAAATCGCTTGTGAGACTTTCTTCTCGAACTCATCGAACTTGAGCGGACGGTTATCCTTCGCCGAAGGGAGACGGAAGCCATGGTCGACGAGCACTTGTTTCCGTGCCTGATCACCGTTATACATCCCGCGTACTTGCGGGAGCGTCACGTGCGACTCATCGGCGACGAGTAAGAAATCTTCCGGGAAGTAATCGATTAACGTGTACGGGGTTGAACCTTCAGGCATCAAGTTCAAGTGTCGCGAATAGTTCTCGATTCCTGAACAATACCCCATCTCACGCATCATTTCCAAATCGTAATGCGTTCGTTGCTCGAGTCGTTGCGCTTCTAAGAGCTTCCCTTCTTCGCGGAACTTCTCAAGTTGTTCCTCAAGTTCCGCTTCGATGTTGACGATTGCCTTTTGCAATTTTTCGTCGCGTGTGACGAAGTGGGATGCCGGGAAGATGGCGACGTGATCACGGTCTGCGATGATTTCACCCGTCAACGGATCCATCTCACGGATGCGGTCGATCTCGTCTCCGAAGAACTCGATGCGCATGCAGTGTTCGTCACGCGATGCTGGGAAGATCTCGACGACGTCCCCGCGGACACGGAAACGTCCACGCTGGAAATCGATATCGTTTCGTTCATATTGAATGTCGATGAGTTTACGTAACATCTCGTCACGTCCCATCTCTTTCCCGACGCGAAGGCTCAAGACGAGGCTCCGATATTCTTCAGGGTTACCGAGACCATAAATACAGGAGACAGATGCGACGATGATGACGTCATCGCGCTCAAAGAGAGCCGACGTCGCTGAGTGACGCAGCTTATCGATTTCATCATTGATTGAAGCATCCTTCTCAATGAACGTATCCGTCGACGGCACGTACGCTTCCGGTTGATAGTAGTCATAGTAACTGACGAAGTACTCGACCGCGTTGTTCGGGAAGAACTCTTTGAACTCCGAGTAGAGCTGACCGGCGAGCGTCTTGTTATGGGCGAGGACGAGTGTCGGCTTCTTTACTTCTTGAATGACGTTCGAGACGGTAAACGTTTTACCCGTACCCGTTGCACCGAGGAGCGTCTGATACCGGTCACCTCGATTTACACCTTCGACAAGCTGTCGAATCGCTTCAGGCTGGTCGCCTCCTGGTTGAAATTCAGATTGTAATGCAAACGGAATCGATTCCATAAGATACTCCTCACCTTCTCATTTCATAAGTGTCTTGATTATACCATAGACACGAACAAATATTCGCTTATTAGCTTGTAGGTTAATTCATTTTATTTCTTTTTTTCATTCAATCCATTGTTCATTTCTTTTTCCTTTACTGTCTCAAAAGAAACATCTTGTTCCATCCAAATCATCACATCAAGATTTCAACAGAATCACTTTTGTGGCATAAAGCATTACACTTTTCAGATTGGACTATCTCCCTAGTAAATTGGAATGCTTGAAATATCCGAAAAAAACATCCACTTCGTGAACGTTTCGCTCTGCTTCTTAACTCTTTTGTGAAGTTTACAGCTGTAAATGTGAACATTTGTAGGAAAAAAGTAGGATTTTTTTAAAACACTGTTTTAAAACGCTTACATTTTGGGCATATAATGAAGTGGTAAGTCAAATTGCATAAGGGAGAAAGGGGAGTATCACATGTCAGCATTTGTCAGTGAAATTATTGGTACGATGCTATTGATTCTGCTCGGTAACGGTGTCGTCGCCGGCGTCGTCCTCCGCCATTCCAAAGCGGAAAACTCTGGCTGGATTGTCATCACAATGGGTTGGGGTCTTGCCGTTATGGTCGGGGTCTACGCAGCCGGAATTTACGGAGGCGCTCACATCAACCCTGCCGTCACGATTGGTCTCGCGACAGCAGGCGAATTCCCATGGGCTGATGTCCCACTTTATATCCTCGCTCAGTTTATTGGAGCCATCATCGGGGCATGTTTGGTTTATGTCCACTACAAGCCGCACTATGATGCGACAGACGATCCTGGTTTAAAACTGGCGACGTTCTCGACAGCTCCAGGTATTCGAAGCACGCCGTACAACTTGATTGGTGAGATTATCGGAACATTCGTCCTTGTCTTTGCATTGTTGTCATTCGGGGCAAACACATTCGCAGACGGACTCAATCCACTCATCGTTGGTTTCTTGATTGTATCGATTGGTCTTTCGCTCGGTGGTACGACGGGATATGCGATCAACCCGGCACGTGACCTTGGGCCACGTATCGCACACGCATTCCTTCCAATTAAAGGAAAAGGATCTTCAGATTGGGGTTATTCATGGATCCCGGTCGTCGGTCCGATTATCGGTGCGATTATTGCCGCACTCATCTACGGTATTCTCGTCCCTTAACACATAATTTTGAAGGAGGAAATCACATATGGCGAAAGAAAAACGTTATATTTTAGCATTGGACCAAGGAACGACAAGTTCACGGGCAATCATCTTTGATCATGATGGAAAAATTGTCACAGTCGCACAGCGCGAATTCAAACAATACTTCCCAAAACCAGGCTGGGTCGAGCACAACGCCAATGAGATTTGGGGCTCTGTTCTCGCCGTTATGGCGGAAGCGTTCGGTTCTGCTGATATCGACCCGAATGAGATTGCTGGAATCGGGATCACAAACCAACGTGAAACAGCTGTCGTTTGGGAGAAGGAAACAGGACGCCCTGTCTATAACGCCGTTGTCTGGCAATCCCGTCAAACCGCCGACATCTGTGAAGAGCTGAAAGCAGCCGGTCATTCCGATATGGTCCGCAACAAAACAGGTCTCCTCATCGATGCCTACTTCTCAGGAACGAAAGTCAAATGGATTCTTGACAACGTCGAGGGTGCACGTGAAAAAGCTGAGAACGGCGAACTCCTCTTCGGGACAATCGACACGTGGCTCATTTGGAAACTCTCTGGTGGAAAAGCACACGTAACCGATTACTCGAACGCATCGCGTACACTCATGTACAACATCTACGAGCAAAAGTGGGATGACGAGTTACTCGACATCTTGACAGTGCCTAAATCAATGCTTCCTGAAGTCAAACCGTCAAGTGAAGTCTATGCGAACACGATTCCATACCACTTCTTCGGATTCGAAGTCCCGATTGCCGGAGCTGCAGGTGACCAACAGGCCGCCTTGTTCGGACAAACGTGCTTCGAAAAAGGTGAGGCGAAAAACACGTATGGAACAGGTTGTTTCATGCTCATGAACACGGGAGAAGAAGCCGTCAAATCTGATCACGGTCTCTTGACGACAATCGCTTGGGGCTATAACGGGAAAGTAGAATACGCGCTTGAAGGTTCGATCTTCGTCGCCGGTTCGGCGATCCAGTGGCTCCGTGACGGATTGCGGATGTTGAAATCAGCGAAAGACTCGGAACAGTATGCGACACGGATCGAATCAACTGACGGTGTCTACGTCGTTCCTGCCTTCGTCGGTCTCGGTGCACCGTATTGGAACTCTGATGTCCGTGGTGCCATCTTCGGTCTCACACGTGGGACAGAGAAAGAACAGATGGTCCGGGCGACAATCGAGTCACTCGCTTACCAGACACGTGACGTCCTCACGTCTATGGAGAATGACTCAGGCATCAACTTGAAGACGCTTCGCGTCGACGGTGGGGCCGTCAGTAACAACTTCCTCATGCAGTTCCAATCGGACATTCTCAACGTCCCGGTCGAGCGTCCTGAAGTGAGTGAAACGACTGCACTCGGTGCCGCCTACTTGGCAGGTCTCGCCGTTGGATTCTGGAAAGACCAAGCCGAAGTCAAAGAACAGTGGAAACTCGACAAGAAGTTCGATCCAAACATGGACGAGTCTCATCGCGAATCCCTCTACAAAGGATGGCAACACGCTGTCGAAGCCACAATGGCATTCAAGCCTTCAAAACTTGATGTATAAGACGAAAGGACATCCTCACGGGTGTCCTTTTTGTATGCAAAAAAGAGTACCCATGACGGATACTCTTACAGTTTACGTAAGCGAACTCTCGGGCTCGTCGGTTCCCCAACGAACAAAATTCCGAGCTCATGTGGATCGGTCTCATACATCGCTCGTTGAACGAATCGGATATCCCCGTTCAGATTCAATACTTCCAGCTTGATGTACGGCTTATGTTGCTGGAGCGCCTCATAAAAACTATGCCCTCCTGTGATGACCGTCCCGTTGACTTTATAGATCGATTCACCAGGGATGAGCTGCATCGTCTCCCCAGGTGAGTTCGGTAGCGTGTCGACGATGACCGCCCCACGGTTTCCATTGATGAAAACGGGTGTCGTTCCCCGATTCTCGCGTTTGATCCATTGTAAGCCGAGCTCATAGAGGACGAATAGCGTCAAGATTACATAGTCGACATATGGGATCTCAAACGCATATGAGAGGCCGAATAGACCGAGGGCGATCACAGCGAGTACGGCACGATAATTGCTCAATCGTGCGAGAAGCGTTCCTGGTAAGGCGCCGGTCGACAATAAACTGACCCCGATGGGAATCGGAAGAATGATGGGCACCATCGGCCAGTCGAGACCGAACATCGGTGGCACGAAGACGACGAGCGGGAAAAACCAAATCCGTTTGACGACATGCCCTCCGATAAACTGCCCCCGTTTCGACAAGATCAAGGTCGGGGATGTCTCTTTTGGTCCGTTCCAGCGTAAGAGAATCGCTTCCGCAAGGGTGACGAGGCCGAATGTGAGCGCATAGACCGTCCAATCGACCTGAGCGAGTGCTGCTACCCAATCACGAAGCGCCCCATATGCGACAACATCGCGTAACAAGACGACCCCGAACAACACGAGAAGAGGCAGCACCGGATTAAAGAATCGCGGATGCATCGTCAAGACGACGAGCGTATAGAGAATCGTGAACGAGACGGCCCACTCAAACGTGATGGTCGTCTCGAGTAAAATCGTCACGGCCGATGAGAGGACCGCTAACAGAAGACTCGGCCAGATGAAATGTCCCCATTCCGACTTCGGCGAGCGACGTCTCGAACGGAACATGGCCCGTTCTCGCTTGACCCGTGTCAGCGATATGTATGTAAGGGCGACGAGTGTCACCCAAAACAGCGGACTACCTAACAACGTCAATAAAGCCGTAACACCCATTCGTACAACTTCCACGCGGTCCAACCCTTTCTTTCATATAACGTTATTTTGCGGCTTCTTCAAGCGCACGATTCAATTGGGCGTCATTCGCCTCATCTTGAATCGCTTCGAGCAACTTCGCTTCGAGTGCAGAGGCTGTCTCTTCATCGACAGTTCCAGAAGCCTCGAGACCATTGTCTGTCTGGAATGCTTTCACGGCGTTCGCCATCGTGTCCCCGTAATATCCCGGCTGACCGCCTGGCTCATAGCCAATTCCAGATAAAATTTTATGCAAGTTCGAGACGGCATCACCGTAATCTCCGACTTGGAGCGACTCTTCTTCTGTCAGGACACGGGTCACGTTGAAGAAGTCCGGTTGCTCCACTTCAATGTCCGGCTCGATGCCCTTCTTGTTAATCCAATTTCCGTCCGGTGTGAGCCATTTGCTCGTCGTCAATTTCAAGTTACTGCCGTCCTCTAAGTCGAACGCCGTCTGGACGACACCTTTTCCGAACGTCTTCGTCCCGATGATGGTCGCGCCTGCTCCTTCCTTCATCGCACCAGTCAAAATCTCAGATGCCGAGGCAGAACCCTCATCCGTCAAGACAAACAGGTCATACGGTTTCGCTTCACGGGCGCGACCGTTTTGTGCATCGCGGTCACCGTCCGCATTCTCGATTTGGACGACCGGTTTTGATGTCGGGACGAACCCTTCCGACATCTCGATGACGGCAGGCAAGAGCCCTCCCGGATTTCCACGAACATCGATAATCAAGCTATCGATTTCTTCTGACTCGAGTTGCTCGAGTTGTTCGAGGAATTCATCAGCCGTCGGTTCTGAGAATTGGGTGACTTGGAGATACCCAATCTTTTTGCCGTCTTTCTCTTTCACTTCAGAGAAGACCGTCTCGATTGGAATCGTGTCACGTGTGATCTCGTAGTCCGCCGTCTGACTCCCACGGCGAATCGTCAATGTGACGGTCGTCCCTTTTTCTCCTCGAATCAATTGGACGGCCTCCTGTACATCCATCCCTTCAATCGACTCCCCGTCGACCGCTGTGATGATGTCACCAGGACGAAGTCCCGCCTCTTCGGCCGGAGCGCCTTTGATCGGAGCGACAATTAAGATGTCCTCTCCTTTCTTCTCCAAAGTCGCGCCGATTCCTTCAAAACTCGATTCAATCGAGTCCGTAAATTGTGACGTTTCTTCCGCATCCAAGAAATCCGAATACGGGTCGTTCAGCGCTGCGGTCATCCCGTCGAGCGCACCGGTCAATAAATCGTCTTCTGAGATGTCCTGTAACGAATGTTCTTCAATC
Source organism: Exiguobacterium sp. SRB7LM (assembly GCF_015712685.1). Taxonomy (GTDB): domain Bacteria; phylum Bacillota; class Bacilli; order Exiguobacteriales; family Exiguobacteriaceae; genus Exiguobacterium; species Exiguobacterium profundum. The sequence continues at coordinate 1,383,215 of NZ_VWVR01000006.1, forward strand.
AAATCACGTACTTGGTCGACTTTATCCCAGCCTTCCGCATTCGTTTGAATGGGAAGCGATGTGTCTGTAAACGCCATCGTCGCAAGGCCTGCACCGGCCCCAGCCACGAACGTTGTGCCAGCGAGTAGTCCTGCGGTTGAATTTTTCACGGGTTGGTCCCTCATTTCTCTTTGTAAGTCTTTTCATTAGTATAGCAAAAACTAGAGGAAAAGCGGACGCGTTCCACATATTTGGGACGCGTCCGCTTCTGTCAGTATCCAATATACGGGGCCGGGTCAATCGCGTTCGGCTGTCCCGGTGCCCATTTCCCTCGGTGTAACTCAAAATGAAGATGGGGTCCGGTCGACCAGCCGGTATTGCCAAGCGTTCCGACCGTCTGTCCCGCCGCCACTTGTTGACCGGCTTCGACTGTGATCGCATTTAAATGGGCATAGACGGTCGTCCAAATCTCACCGTTGATGACATGCGAAACGAAGACGACATTTCCATACCCGGTCGCCGGTGCCGCCTTGATGACGACACCTGGTGCGCTTGACACAATTGGTGTCCCAGACGCATTGACGAGGTCAATGCCCTTGTGAATCTCCGGCACACCTGTCAACGGGTTGTCTCGTGGACCGAACGGACTAGACACATAACCGGACACAGGACGAACGAATTCCGTGGACGTGGACACATTCGTCGGTGTTTCGGTTGGTGCGGTCACTTCTGGTGCCTCCTCGACCTCCGACTCACGGGCTTCCGCTTCTGCTCGCTCTTCAGCGGCACGCGCCTCAGCTTTACGTTTGGCACGTTCCGCCGCCTCTGCGGCTTCTCGTTCAGCAGTCGCGATCGCCTCGAGTTGTTCACTGATGATGCGGTTCTGTTCAGCCATGACCGCCTGCTCTTCACTGCGCGTCATCTTTTCGAGCTCGAGCTGCTCTACTTGTTCGTTCAGTTCAACCAACAGGTCACGTTTTTTCTCGGCCGTCCGGTCAAGGTCTTGCTTGGTGATGACGAGCTCACGCTCTTTTTGCTTGATGAAAGAGAGCTGGGTACGTTGTGTCGACTCGAGCGACTCCAAACGTTCCATCTCACTCATATAATTATGTATGAGCTCCCGGTCCTGTTCAGCGATCGTGCGGGCCGTCATAGCCCGTGTCACGAAGTCGCCGAAGGAACGGGACTCAAAAATGACTTGTAAATAGGAAGTGTCTTCATGTACTTGCAAAACGCGAAGGCGCTCGTTCACGAGTTCCTTCTGGCTTTCCAAGTATTCTTCCTGAACGGAAAGTTGTTGGCGGGTCGACTCGAGTTCTGCCCGGGCTGTATCGACCTCATGCTGCTGAATGGCGATTTGTTCGCTCAATTCATTCAATCGGTCGTCGACGACGTGTATTTCCGTCTTCACGGCATCACGCTCTGCCTCGGTGATCTCGAGTTCGGCATCCGTCTCGGCCTGCGCTTTTTTCGACTCCTCCAACTCGTTGGACAGTCGATCTTGTCGAGCTTTCAACGTGTCTTTCTCTGTCGCCATGACCGGCATGGCAAGTAACGATACACACAACCCTAGCGCAAGCGAACGTTTCATCCGCCAACTCCTCCTTATTTAAGTTAGATTTTCAAGAAACGACCGAGCGATGTCGTCGATCCCCAGATTCCGATGAACGCACCGAGTGCAAGTAAAACAAGCGATACTTGGACTGTTAGCGTCGATGGATCAATCAACTTAAATATATCACTATTCAATTGATCAAGCGATGGTTGTAAAGCACTATATGCAACGTCATATCCGAAATAAATGACAAGAATCGGGACGAGAGCCCCAAGCATTCCGAGGAGCAATCCTTCGATAAAGAACGGCCAGCGGATAAAGCTGTTTTTCGCTCCGACGAGTCGCATGATTTCAATCTCACGACGACGCGAGAAGATTGTCATTTTAATCGTATTTGAGATCAAGAACATCGCCATCAATGTCAAACCGACAATCAACGCGAGTCCGCCGATGCGAATCCCGTTGAAGAAGGCAAACATTTTATCGATGTAGTCTTTTCCGTATTTCACATCGTCCACATTATCGAGTGAACCGACCGATTTGGCCACTTCCTCTAGTTCTGTCGGGTCTTGTGCTTTGACGATATAGCGGGCGTGGAGCGGGTTGTCTTTTTCGACCGTTCCGTATGCAGCCGCATCATCGCCGAGCTGGTCTTGGAACTTCGCTAGCTCATCTTCTTTTGAACTGAACGTGACCGTCGAGACGCCCGGCACCTGTTCAATGTTCTCTCCGAGTTTCTCAACCGAGTTCTCATCCGCTGTACGAGTGATGAACACTTGAATCTCGACATCATTTTCGACGTTATCTGAAATTTCATTGATGTTGAACATGACGAGTGCGAATACACCGACAAGTAGCAGCGTAATAGTCACGGCACTAATCGCCGCGAACGACATCCATCCATTCCGAAGTGTTCCTTTGAACCCTTCACGCAAATGGCGCAATCCAGTCTTAAATATCATAGCCATATGCCCCTTTCTCTTCATCGCGCACGACTTTCCCGTTCTCAATCGCGATGACGCGGTGACGAATCTTATCGACGATGTCACGGTTGTGTGTTGCCATGACGATTGTCGCTCCGCGGCGGTGAATCTCTTCAAACACTTCCATGATGCCCCATGCTGTTTCCGGGTCTAAGTTCCCTGTCGGCTCATCGGCGATGATCAATTTTGGCTTATTGACGATTGCGCGAGCAATCGAGACACGTTGTTGTTCTCCACCTGATAGTTCGTCCGGATAGTTGCGCGCCTTGTTCTTCAATCCGACAAGGTTCAACACATCCATGACTTGTTTCCGAATCGAAGACGTGTCCGCTCCTACAACTTCTAATGCGAACGCTACGTTCTCATATACCGTAAGTGACGGCAACAATTTGAAGTCTTGGAAGATAACGCCGAGTTGACGGCGTAGCTTCGGTACGTGTCGGTCTTTAATTTTCCCGACATCGAGTCCGTCAATCAACAATTGACCGGCTGTCGGCTTCTCCTCACGATAAATCATCTTCATGAACGTCGACTTTCCGGCACCGGAAGGCCCGACGACATAAAGGAACTCGCCGTCGCGAATCTCTAGATCGAGGTCATCCATGGCGACGACGCCGTTCGGATATACTTTACTGACTTTTTGCATCGAGATCATAACGTATTCCCTACCCTTTTTAAATTATTTTTAAGCATCTATGACGAATTTGAATCAATTGTTTTAGTTACTGTATATTTCGCCTAGAGTCTTTTTTACAGGAAACGGCTCCCTCTGTCAAGGTGTCGCTTTTTTATGTTAGCCTGGTCAAAAAATCATCTAGGGCATATGTTGAAGCGACTACAATTATATCAATCCGACTTTTAAAACACCATTACAGGATTGTTTCAGTTCGATTGAGTTCGATGTGAAAATGTCGCGAAGAAACTCGCTTTCTTATTCCCTAAGAGAATGTTGAAACCGCACTTCAAAAGGGTGTTCCCTAAGGAACACCCTTCACCAATACGCCACATTTAATCGTGTGGTTTTTCTTTCAATGCATCAAACGGCGACTTTTTCCGTTTCCGATACTTGATATGAATCGTTGAGGATTCATAGTCATCGGAAGCCCGGATATCCCGACTCGATACGCGGACGAATGACCAAGCAAGAAGGAACATGATGAAGATAAGCGGGAATCCACCGACGATACTCGCTGTCTGGAGCGTCTCTAGTCCGCCGAGGAACATGAGCGTGAGCGGCATGATAGCAAGCGCGAACGCCCAAAAGAGACGGTTCCAGACAATCGGCTCATCCTCGACATGTTTTTGCGTGACCGATGCCAAGATGTATGATGATGAATCGAACGTTGTCGCCAAAAAGATAATGGCAAGAAGCGTAAAGACGCCGATGACGACTTTCCCGAAAGGCAATTGGCCGATGATGGCGATGATTGTAGGTGCCGGGCCATTCGCCGCCATGTACCCGACAACATCGAACGTCCCACTTAGATGGAGGTAGAGCCCGTAGTTACCGAGAATCCCAAAGAACAAGATGCATCCGAGCGTTCCGTACACCATCGTCCCAAAGATCATATTCCGAATCGTACGACCGCGTGAGATACGGGCGACGAACAATCCGACGAATGGTGCATAGACAAGCCACCATGCCCAATAGAACACCGTCCACGATTCCGGGAACCCAGTCGATGTGAAGCCACCGAAGTCACCGAACGGTTCCATCCACGTTGCCATCCGGAAAAAGTTGTCCATGACGATTCCGACTCCATTGAACGTCGTCTCCATAATGAATCGAGTCGGACCAAAGATAAGCACGAACGTCAAAATCCCAAGGGCGAGCCAGATGTTCAAGTCACTGAGTACTTTGATGCCACCCTTCAGTCCAATGTAAGAACTGATGGCGAAGATGACCGTACAAATCAACATGATGACGGCCTGCATCCCGAGCGTGACGGGAATCCCTGTCAGTTCGTTGACCCCTTCGGCAATCATCGGGGTACCGAGGGCGAGCGTCGTCCCGGCACCACCTAATAATCCAAAGATAAATAAGATATCAATCAATTTACCGAGGGGTCCATCTGCCCATTTTCCGATAACGGGACGTACCGCTTCACTTACCTTTAAGACGGATTTCTTACGGACGTAAAAGAAATAAGCGATCGGCAGTGCCGGTAACGTGTAGATTGCCCAAGCGATCGGTCCCCAGTGGAACATGCCATATGCTGTCGACCATTGAATCGCTTCCGGTGACTCCGGTGTCAGCCCGAACGGCGGACCTTCATAGTAATAGACCCATTCGATGACGGACCAATAGAGGATGCTGGACCCGATGCCGGCAGCAAATAACATCGCCGCCCAAGAGAATGTACTAAATTCGGGTTCTTCATCTTCACGACCTAATTTGATATGACCATTCTTACTGAAGGCAATGAAAATCAAAAATCCGAACGCACCTAAGCCCATTGCTAAGTACAACATGCCGAAGTTAGAGGTCATGTATTCGTTCGCCGCACCGACCCACGCTTTACCGGTCTCTGGGAAGAAGATGAGCGGTAACGTCACCCCTAACAGTAATACAAACGAGCCGATAAAAGTCGGCCAGTCAATCAGTTTCGTCTTCAATTGTCATCACTCCATTTCCACTATGTCTCACGTTACCTTAACAATATTTCCCCAAGCCTTAACACCCAAAACAAAAAAGCATGAGGTGTGTTCCACCTCATGCTGTCGAATCTTATTTTTTCTCAGCGAGCCAAGCGGCGACCGCTGTGATTTCTTCGTCTTTTTCAATGACGTTCGCAGGCATCGCGCCTTGACCGTTTCGAATGACGTTTTCAATCTCTTCTGCCGACAGACGAGCACCGACTTGCTCGAGTGACGGACCACTCATTCCTTCAAGGTTCGCACCGTGACATGCCGCACAGTTTTGTGCGTATACCGCTTCCGCGTCAACCGATGCCGTGTTCGAGCCCGAATCCCCGTTGCTCGATGTATCCTCTTCTTCACCGCCGCCACATGCGCCGAGTGTCAGCATGGCGCCGAGGCCGATGGCCATCATCCATTTTTTCATAACCACGTTCCCCTCCTAAGTTGTAGAAATGACCTACATTTACCATTATAGCCGTTAACGTATGCTTTCTAACCTAATCTCACGAAAAGTACACAAAGATTCCACAACTTACGGTACGTTGATGTAACGCTTATCGGACGTAAACCCTTGTCCTAGCACCTCATGTGCCTCACTGAAGACAAGGAATGCCTCCGGGTCGATCCGACGGATGATTTCCTTCAATCGACTCACTTCGCTCTGACGGACAACAATCATGAGCATCGGACGGTCGAGACGTGAGTATGCTCCGATTGCTTGGATCTCTGTCGCACCACGGTCAAGCTCCTCGAAGACGGCCCGGACGATGAAGTCTCGCTTCTCCGAGATGACGTAAGCCATCTTGTCCTGTGTGAACCCGAGCTGGACGAAGTCGATCATCTTGACCGTGATGAATAATGCGATGAGTGCATAGAGCCCGGTCGTGAACGAGAACGTCAAGGCCGCGGTCAAGACGACCATGCCATCGAGGATGGCGATACAGAGATAGAGCGGGATGTGCGTGAACTTATGTAAGATCTGAGCGATCAAGTCCATTCCCCCTGTCGAGGCGCGTCCACGGAAGATGAGTCCGAGTCCGACACCGACGCCGACACCACCGAAGATGGCCGCGAGGAGCGTATCGTCCACAGCCGCACCGGCATCGATCGCCTCATAGAAAAGAATGACACCCGGTAAAAAGATGGAGCCAACGAGCGACTTCACACCGAAGCCGAGGCCGAGGATGGCCCACCCGATAATCAGAAGTAACACGTTCGCCACGAGCTGGAACGCTCCGGGCGAGATGCCGAACAGTTCATAAGTGATGACCGAGATCCCGCTCACCCCGCCTGATGCCAGATTGTTTGGCAACAGAAATAAGCTGAAGGCCGAGGCAACGAACACTGAGCCGGTCAACAGATACAGATAGTCTTTGACGATTTGCTTCATTAAAGAAAGTCTCCTTTACACACAACATGGCCCAAAGACAGGTGTCTTTGAGCCACATGCATCACATATTTGTTTTACGAAGGTAGGCATCGATGAACGGCATGACGTCGCCGTCCATGACGCCACTCGTGTTCCCGACTTCATGGTTCGTCCGGTGGTCTTTGACCATTGAATACGGGTGGAAGACATACGAACGGATTTGGCTACCCCAACCGATGTCCGTCTTTTCCCCACGGATCTCGTCGAGTTTTCGTTGCTGCTCGTCGAGTTCGCGTTGGTACAATTTCGCTTTCAACATCTTCATCGCCGACTCACGGTTCTTGATCTGTGAGCGCTCGGTCTGACACGAAACGACGACGCCCGTCGGCACGTGCGTGATCCGGACGGCAGAATCCGTCGTGTTGATGTGCTGACCGCCGGCACCTGATGCACGGTACGTGTCGATACGGAGGTCTTCTGTCCGTACTTCGATCTCGATGTCGTCATCGAATTCCGGCATGACGTCACATGACACGAACGACGTATGACGACGGCCTGACGAGTCGAATGGCGAGATGCGGACCAACCGGTGGATCCCTTTCTCCGCCTTCAAGTAGCCGTATGCGTTATGACCGACGATGCGGAGCGTGACCGACTTGACGCCCGCTTCCTCACCCGGGAGGTAATCGACCGTCTCGACTTTCCAGCCTTGTTTGTCAGCGAAGCGTTGATACATCCGAAGGAGCATCGATGCCCAGTCCTGTGACTCGGTACCGCCCGCACCCGGGTGCAATTCGAGGATGGCGTTGTTCGCATCGTATGGTCCGTTCAAGAGGATCTCGAGTTCGAAGTCATCAAACTCCTTCTTGAGCGCTTGAATCGATTCCCCGAGCTCTTCTTGCATCTCGGCGTCCGGCTCTTCCTTGATGAGTTCGAGCGTCACTTCGCCGTCCTCATGTTGGTTCGCGAGGTCTTGATACTTGTCGACCATCGCCTTGAGACCGTTTGACTCGTCGATGACTTTTTGTGCCTTCTCCTGGTTGTCCCAGAAGTCTGGATACGTCATCTCGTTCTCGAGCTCGGCGATACGTGCCTCTTTCTCTGTCAAGTTGAGAGACGCTCTGTAATTCTCGAGGCGTTTCGCCATCGCCTCTAGTTCGTTCCGAATATCTGAAATTTCCATAGTGTGATTCACCTTTCCGTAGGAAAGAGGCGAGCGGACCCGCCTCTTCAATAATTAAGCCTGTTGTCTACCGTGACAGTTCTTGAACTTCTTACCAGAACCGCACCAGCACGGGTCGTTCCGGCCGATGCTGTCTTCTTTCGAACGACGGACCGGCTTCTTCTTGACCGGTGCATCGTTCTTGCCTGATACGGCGACTTCCTCTTCGACGACTTTCTCGCGTCGGAGGTTGTCCCCGACTTCGGCACGAAGGACGAAGCCTGTCACTTCTTCTGAGATCGCCGCGTTCATCGCGTCGAACATGTTAATCCCTTCCGCTTGGTACTCACGAAGCGGATCGTTCTGTCCATAGGCGCGGAGATGAATCCCTTGGCGCAACTGGTCCATATGGTCGATATGGGACATCCAGTGCGAGTCGACGGCACGGAGCACGATGATCTTCTCGAACTCGTTGAAGCGTTCCGGTGGCGCGAGTTCACGTTTCGCCTCGTACTGCTCGTTCACGCGCTCCATGAGAAGCTCGATGATTTCTTCACGCTCTTTGCCGTAGAAGTCTTTGCCTTCGACCGTCTTCTCGAGCGCGAGCGTCTGGTTGGCCCAGTGCGCGAGCTCGTCGATGTTCCATTCTTCCGGTACGAGTTCGATCGGCGTGTATTGACCGACACCGAGTTCGACCGTCTGTGCCATCATCGAACGGACGATATCTGTGACCGACTCGTTCTCGAGGATGCTCGAGCGGTCCTTGTACATGACCTTCCGTTGGTCCGCCATGACGTTGTCATAACCGAGAAGCTGCTTCCGCGCATCGTAGTTGTTTCCTTCGACACGTTTTTGCGCTGATTCGACCGCTTTCGAGACCATGCGGCTCTCAATCGGTTGCGTGTCATCCATCCCGAGACGCTCCATCATGCTTTGGAGGCTATCCGTTCCGAAACGACGCATGAGCTCATCTTCGAGTGACAAGTAGAACTGGGATTTACCCGGGTCCCCTTGACGGCCCGCACGACCACGTAGCTGGTTATCGATTCGGCGTGATTCGTGACGCTCTGTCCCGATGATGTAAAGACCACCGAGGTCGATGACACCTTCTCCGAGCTTGATGTCGGTACCACGACCGGCCATGTTCGTCGCAATCGTGACGGAACCTTTTTGACCGGCGTTCTCGATGATTTCCGCCTCACGCGCGTGGTTCTTCGCGTTTAAGACATCGTGACGAATCTTCTTCTTCGTCAAAAGCTTGCTCAAGTATTCAGATGTCTCGACGGCGACCGTACCGACGAGGATCGGTTGTCCCGTTGCGTGAACTGCCGAAATCTCTTCCACGACGGCTTTGAACTTGCCTTCCATCGATTTGAAGATGAGGTCTGCCTTGTCATCCCGGAGAATCGGTTTGTTCGTCGGAATCGTCACGACTTGCATGTTGTAGATGTTACGGAACTCTTCTTCCTCTGTCTTCGCTGTACCGGTCATCCCGGCAAGTTTCTCGTACATCCGGAAGTAGTTCTGATACGTGATTGTGGCGAGCGTCATCGATTCGCGTTGAATCTCGACGCCTTCTTTCGCCTCGATTGCCTGGTGAAGACCTTCCGAGTAGCGGCGTCCGTCCATGACACGACCCGTGAATTGGTCGATGATCATGACTTGCCCCTCACGTACCATATAGTCGATATCGTGATGCATGACCGCGTTTGCACGAAGGGCGAGCCCGACGTGGTGGTTGACGGCGACGTGCTCGATTGCGAACAGGTTGTCGATGCCGAAGAACTTCTCGGCGAGGTCGACCCCTTGGTCCGTCAAGAGGACCGACTTCGTCTTCACGTCGACCGTGTAATCGTCTTCCTCTTTCAACGTACGGACGAACGCATCCGCGCGCGTGTAGAGTTCAGTCGACTTTTGAGCCGATCCTGAGATGATGAGCGGAGTACGCGCCTCATCGACGAGGATTGAGTCGACTTCATCGACAATCGTGTAGTAGAGCTCACGTTGAACACGGTCTTCTTTATAAAGGACCATGTTGTCACGGAGGTAATCGAATCCGAGCTCGTTGTTCGTCGAGTACGTGATATCACAATTATATGCCGCTTGTTTCTCGACACGGTCCATGTTCGACACGTTGAGGCCGACTGAAAGACCGAGTGCGAAGTAGAGCGGCTCCATGAGTTCTTTATCTCGTTTCGCCAAATATTCGTTGACCGTTACGACGTGTACGCCACGGCCAGTGAGCGCGTTCAAGTAGACAGGAAGTGTCGCGACGAGCGTCTTCCCTTCACCGGTTTTCATTTCGGCGATGTCGCCGTTATGGAGCACATAGCCCCCGATGAGCTGGACACGGTAATGACGCATCCCGACCACACGCTCCGATGCCTCACGACAGACCGCGAACGCCTCCGGCAAGAGGTCGTCAAGTGTCTCGCCTTTTGCCAGACGTTCCCGGAACTCTTCCGTCTTCGCCTGAAGCTGTTCGTCGGACAATGCTTTGATTGGTTCGGCGAACGACTCGATCAAGTCGGCCGCTTTCTCTGCTTTTTTCAACATTCGTTTCTGTGGAGCAAATAACTCTTTCAAAAAGTTCGCCATACTCATATCTCCTCTGCACTCACTAAAAAATGCATGTTTTTTCCCTAATGTACAGTTTAACCGAAGTGGTGCCACCTTTCAAGGAAAGGCAAAAGGAAACGACCCCCCGAAGCCGGGAGGTCGTGTAGTGTCAAGTTTATTATTCAGGTTCGATCAAGCCGTACTTCCCATCTTTACGACGGTAGACGACGTTCGTGTTGCCCGTTTCTGCGTCTGAGAAGACGAAGAAGCTGTGACCGAGCATATCCATTTGAAGAATCGCCTCTTCCGTGTCCATCGGTTTCAACGTGAAGCGTTTCGTCCGCACGAGTTCGAGTTCTGCCTCGTCCTCATCGTAGACGGCCGGTGTATCATCAGGTCCTTCTAAAGACTTGAAGTACTCGCCGACGCCACCTTCTTTCCCGCGTCCTTTACGGTTGAGTTTCGTTTTGTGTTTACGGATTTGACGTTCCAATTTATCGACGACGAGGTCGATTGCCGCATACATGTCGAGGTTGATGTCCTCAGCACGGAGCAACAAGTTCGGCATCGGGATCGTCACTTCCACCTTTTGTTTCTCGTTATACACTTTCAAGTTGACGTAAGCCGTCTGTGCATCCGTAGGAGTTGTGAAATACCGAGTCAACTTCTCCAGCTTTTTCTCGACATAGTCTTTGATTGCTGGTGTGACCTCAATGTTTTCGCCGCGAATGTTATAAATCATCTGAACTCCTCCTTAGAAATAACCGCTTGAACCAATGATTCGTCGAACGAGACGGAATCTCCTGCTTCATTTCTTAAAAAGAAAGGGGAACCAGGTGGCTCACTCATATTATACCCCGAAAACGCTGCGATTGAAAACGTTATCATCAGAAAATAATGACAATTTTGTTCCGAATTCAACATTTCCTAGAACGAGCGAAAGGTATAGAAAGAAAATACCCATTCCACTCATTTTTAAACGCCTTTTTTTATTATGTAGAAAAAATAAAAGCCGACTCCCAAGGGAGCCGGCTTCGTGGTTTGAAATTATAATTTTACAACGTTAGCCGCTTGTGGGCCACGCTCGCCATCAACGATTTCAAACTCTACATCTTGACCTTCGTCAAGTGATTTGTAGCCTTCAGATTGGATTGCTGAGAAGTGTACGAACACGTCTTTGCCGCCTTCAACTTCGATGAATCCAAAACCTTTTTCTGAGTTAAACCATTTTACTTTACCTACCATGTGTAAATCCATTCCTTTCACCATTGGAGAATACAGAGGATTGTCCTCTACGGCTAATCTTACCACCTTCTTGTAAGCGTGACAAATACTTTCTCAAATATTTGTAAACGTTTCGTCATTTGGCTTTCATTGGAATTATATTTCCCTACTTTTCATATTGTCTTGTTGAATTTACATTTTTTGTGATATATCATTGAAGGGATGATTTAGGTTTGTGCCGTTTGTCTTTAGCCGATCCTGAAAATCTAATACGAGGAGGATGGTGCAGCGTATGCGCTCCTACTATTCTGAGGAAAAATATCGCATCACAAAGCGAACCGTGGCGATTCTCCCTTGCTTTGACATCATGAAGCAGTCACGGATCATTCTCGAGGATGGCACCGAGATTTCAACCCCGCTCCGGCCGTACCAGTTGTTGCAACTTTCTTGCCGCCAGTACAACAGCTCGATCGAGGAAAGAATCTTCATCGCCAAACGCGTCGCCGGCGTAAAAGGGAAAGTCCCTGTCGTGATTGAACCGACAACTGGACTCGTCTTCTTCCCGACGAAGTCTCCAAAACGAGACGATTGTGAATGGTATGCCTGGTCCCATATTCGAGACATACTGAACATTGAGGGTGAGCCGAACGGGCTTGTCCTCACGACCGATGGACATCAAATCCAAACGAACGCAACACCGTACGTCCTCCGGAACCAGCTCAAAGCGACAGGTGAACTTGTCGCCCGGTTCCAACAATTGAACGCGAGCCCCGTGCTCGAGTCCTGACACGCCTTCCGTCGAAAAGACGGAAGGTTTTTTTCTATTGTATCGCTTCATTTTTTTAAAAAGAGGTCGATATTATGGTCGAGGTGACAAACATGCAAATTCAAGCCCAAGCGACCGCCGTCAGTTCGGTCTTACCAGGCATCCAGACGAACCGGACGTACAAGGCCGAACTCGTCAAACAGACAGGACCCGACTCCGCGATTGTCAAAATCAACGGTGAAGAAGTCGAGGTCACATTCAAAGACGGGCTTCCGAAAACGAACCCGTTCCAAGTGACGCTCGCCGAACAGGACGGCGTCTTGATGGCGACCGTCGTTCCTCCAAAGGAAGAGACACTTGAATCCGCACCACCTGCGTCCGCGTCGTCAAAGCTTGATGCGAAGATTCAGACGCTCCTCGCTTCCCTTCCACCTGAAGTACGAAGCGCGGTCAGCCGTCTGCTACAATCCGGACGCTTGCCGATGAACGAAGACACGGTACGCCTTCTCGAGACGGCGTTCAAAGGAGACATGCGGGACGTCATCCTACATTTGAAGACGCTCGACACTCCGACCGTTCCTCGTGAGATGGCTCGGGAGATCGCCGTCCTCTCTTTGAACGAAGCGAAACAACAGATCACACCGCCGGCGCCGAACGCTCCTTACCCACAAAAAGAGCGGTATGTCGAACTCGTCAATCTGTCACGTCCCGTGAGTGAACGCGTCACGCCGACACCGGAAACGATTGATCGGGTCATCCGTGACCTCACGCCGACGACACCGACATCACCGCGTCCGATTGAATCTGAATCGCGCCAAGCGATGCCGCTTCCTCCAATCAACGGGAAGCAAGTGATGGTGAAGGAAGTGACGTCACATCTAGCGACCGTCACGAACACGTTCCGAAACGAGCAGGCGACCGTGACGAAACAACTCGGACAAGTCGCTGCGTTGATCGAGACGAACCCGCATGCGGCACGCCCTGCCCTCGAGACCGTCTCGACCCGTCTGACACAACTCGTCCAAAAGACGGACGCCTTGCTTCATACCGATGTGACTCAAGAGAAGCAATTGGTCGCCATGACGGCCAAACTCGACGTCGCGTTGTCGTTGCTTGCGACGAAACCACAAGAGAGTGCGACACTCGTCAAAGAGGTCCGAGCGGCACTGAATGATTTCCGTTATGCGCCGAACCAGACACGCATCGAATATATCCCACACGGGGCGACACGTGCCGGCGAGATGCCGACCGTCGCGCCACTCAAGCTCGATTCGACATTATCTGGACGACACATCCAGGAAGTAGCGCAACGTGTGCAGACACAGGCACAGCTCGCCCAAGCGACGTCCAATACGCCGACTTCAGCTTTATCGGTACGTGGAGATACGACGAACCCCGAGGCGCAACGCCTCGCCTCGTTCTTCCAAGTCCAACAGACGCTCAACCGCCTTGATGGCGGTCAGCTCCATCAACTCTTGTTCGCCCTACCGGCAAAAGTTCAAGAGATCGACACCGGAATCCATGTTCATATCCAAAACCGGGAGGCCGGGGACGTTGTCGACTGGGAGAACAGTGTCCTCTACATTCGTTTAGAGACGCCACGTCTTGGAGAAATTGGTGTCAAACTCGAAGCGAAAGATCGAAACCTCCGACTCACACTCGAGCACGACGATTCGACGGTCGAGCGACTCGCTCGTCCTCTTCTCGGAAAAATCGAACAAACGCTCGAGACGATTGGATATAAGAGTGTGACGACCCAGTTCAAACCGCTCACGAAAGCTGATCGTGTCATCGAAGAGCCTACGATAGCACCGACGACAGGATATGACTTTAGAATTTAGGAGGTCTCGATGTACCAACGCATGGATTTGACGAAACGTAAGACGGCCGCGGTCGTCCGCTATGATGAAACGACGGATAAAGCGCCCGTCATCGTCGCCCGCGGGACCGGAGCCGTCGCTGAAAAGATTTTACAGGAAGCACGTGCCCGAGGAGTAGCGGTCGAGAACGACCATTCCTTGCTTGGCCATTTGCTCGACCTTGACCTAGGAGACGCCATCCCACCCCAACTTTATGATGTGATGGCAGAAGTGTTGTTGTTGATAGAGGAACTTGATTCGATCAAAGGAGAACAAAGATGAATTCAACCCAATTATATGAAATGAGGCCGGAAGAGCTGACTCAGGCGATGCTTCACGCACTCGTCTATCACTATAAACATGCGCAAGATTCGACGATTGCCGAACGAAACCGTCATCTTCGCCAAGCCCGTGAACTTTTAGTCAAACTTCACCAAGGACTCCATGACGGCGGCGGGATTATCGCGGCTCAACTGGATGAAATTTATCTATATATGGCAAACGCAAGCGTCGAAGCAATCATCGACCAGGATAAGGAAAAAATCGCCGAACTACATACGCTCGCAAGTGACCTCGATCAAACATGGGGTGAAGCAATGGAGCGTGCCAAGACCCAACCTGTCACGACTGGAGGAAACCGTTATGAAAATTACGAATAACGTCCAAGCATTAAAAGCGTATACATCTCTTTCCCTGAATCAAGCGTCAATGAAAAAAACGATGGATCGCCTCTCAAGTGGGATTCGCATCAACAAGGCATCTGATGATGCGGCGGGACTCGCCATCTCAGAGAAAATGCGGATGCGCCTCGACTCGCTCTCGATGGCAGAACGCAACACGCTCGACAGTATCTCACTCACGCAGACGCTCGAAGGCGGGATGAACGAAACACACGCCCTTCTCCAACGAATGCGTGAATTATCGGTCCAATCAGCAAATGGAACGCTCAGTGAAGACGACGCCAAAGCTGTCCAGGAAGAAATTAACGCATTGACTGCCGAAGTGACACGAATTGCCGAAACGACGGAATTCAACTCAAAGAAAATTATGAATGGCGAATACATGCAAGGCAATAATACGTTATTCTTCCAAATCGGTGCAGGTAACAACGAAGCCGTCATCTTAAATGTGGAAGATATGCGGGCGCATGCACTCAATATCACGATGACGACACCCGGTGGTGGAGAACTTCCTGCCGTCGACCATGACAACGATTCGACGACACCCACTGAAACGTATTATGCACTGAGTGTGTTGACACCTGAGGATGCAGGTGATGCCATTTCGAAATTCGATGCAGCCATCAACAAAGTGTCACTCGAACGTTCAAAACTCGGAGCCATTCAAAATCGCTTGGAGGCGAACGTCAGCGTCGTCGCCATCGGCTCAGAAAACTTGACGGCGTCTGAGTCACGAATCCGTGATGCCGATATGGCCCGTGAAATGATGGACTTCGCTCGTCTAAACATTTTGAACCAGTCCGGTATGGCGATGATTGCCCAGTCGAACGCATTGCCGCAAGGCGTGTTACAATTATTGAACTAACCTAAAGAAAGGACGGTTGCCCATATGGACATTCGTCGCATCATGGAGACGCAATCGCTCCTCGGCTCAAGTAAGGCAAAGCGCGCCGAAGTCGAACCCGGTGTCTCCTTCCAAAATGTGATCGGTCAGAAGCGTGAAGACCGGGAGCATGAACGCTTCCAACGTCAAATCGCCGCGATTCATGAACAAGGAGAACTTCTAGCTGAAAGTCAGACCGTCGAAGCGCTTGCCGAATACAAACAAATGATTAAAGACTTTATGAAAGAGGCCGTTGACGCGGCACTCCGTCTCGAAGATAAACGCGGATTCAATCGCCGCGGGCGCGCGAAGATTTATAAGGTCGTCGAACAAGTCGACCAAAAACTCCTCGCGCTGACAGATCAGGTCATCTCGGGTGAGGCCTCTCGCCTTTCCTTACTCGACCAAGTCGGTGAAATTCGCGGATTGCTCGTCAATGTCTATGTGTGAGGTGTCGAGATGGCAGAACATTTGTTTTTGAAGAAAGTCAAATGTCCGTATTGTTTACAAGAAAGTAAGACGAACCGTGTCTTATCACGTCACATCCGTCCACTCGAAGTTGAGAAGGATGGCTACACAACGTATGATGGACCGAATCCTTATTTATACGAACCGACCGTCTGTGACCATTGTCACCTCGTCTTTCACGACTCGTTCGACAAGGTGCGCAAACATAACCGAGAAGCGCTTGAGACGAACTACTTCAATCAAGTGAATCCGGATGTGTTGAAAGGCGACCGTTCATATGAGCACGTCATCCTTCTCTATAAGTTCGCCGTCATGACGGCCCAGTTGAGCGGACAAAAACCATCTGTCATCGCTATGCTTGGGATGCGAATCGTATGGATGTACCGATTGATTGGGGATGCAGCGTCTGAAAAGGAATGGATGCAGCGGACGCTCGATAAATACAATGAGGTACAAGAAGCGTATACAGACCCGATTCGGACCGGATTACCGTACGACCAGCTCATGTTGCGGATTGCCGATTTGTCGGCCGCGCTCGACTACTACGAGGACGCGCGTCGCTGGTATGGGATTCTCCTCAGCAGTAAGGAAGTATCGGAACGCATCCGGAACCAGGCCCGTGATCATTGGGAAGAGTTTCGATTGGAGCACGCCTAATCAGAAGTGTGGGACCTTGTGTCTCATACTTTTTGAATACAAAAAATCGCACTCATCCACTCACATTCAAACGCAATCGGCACAATTGATGAATAAGAGATCCACGCAACATTGACTACCCAGTACCCTCATGTCGACTATGCGGTGACGTCTTGCAGGATATATCACATGGAATCTCAATTGCTATAACATTAATTTAATTTTTAGTGGGATAGATATGGGGTATATTCAAAGCAGATACATACGAAGAGGAGGATCTTTTCATGTTTGAAACGCAATATCTCGATACCGTACGTGCTACGTTTAAAAGCCAGAAACAACTCGCTGAGCGCGCGCTCGTCCAAGTGAGTGAAGAGGACCTGCACAAGACACTTGCGCCGGACACACTCTCGCTCGCCTTGATCATCCAGCACATGGCGAATAACATGAAGTCGCGTTGGACCGATTTTTTGACGACAGACGGCGAGAAACCGGACCGAGACCGGGACGCCGAGTTCGAGGACCAGCAGCTATCCCGTGCGGAGCTCATGAAGGTTTGGGACGAGCGTTGGCAACTGTTGGATAATGTCTTAGCTGATTTGAGACCAGATGACTTAGGGAAGCACGTGATGATTCGAGGGGAAGCGCATTCCGTGATTGACGCGATCGAACGCCAAGTGTCGCATTATGGGTATCATGTCGGACAAATCGTCTATCTGTCGAAGCTATTCGCCGGGAGCGACTGGGATGTGTTGTCGATTCCATTGCCGCATCAGCGTAAATAATAATTCCTGTTGCAACACTTCATCGAGATATTATTTCAATGAAGCACTTTTTTGGAAATCAAGACAATTGAATCAGTCAACTTTAATGGGGGTTACAAAATGGATATGACTTTAAAGCAATTGCCTGAGACTGAAATTGCATTTATCAGACGTACGGGTAGCTATTTTGAACCACAAGAACATTGGGGGAAATTAATACATTGGGCGACGGAACACAACCTTTACCCTCCATCAAGTCAATTTATCGGTATTTCATTAGATAATCCGAACGATGTTGATCCTCATGAATGTAGACATGATGCTTGTGTCACAGTTCCTAAAAACTTTGATAAAACAGGGCACGGGGAGATACAATTTAAAATGCTAGAAGGTGGTCAATACATCGTGCACCATTTCTACGATACTCCAGAAAAACTGAGTGAGACGTATAAATATATTTTTGAAGAATGGTTACCAGAACGCGAATATTCAGTGGACGAATCTAGAAATACGTTGGAGTTCAATTTGAACAATCCAGCTGAAGATCCCGACGGAAAATCTAAAGTCGATTTATATGTACCCATTAAGAATTAAGATTTTACAAAATGAAAAACTAAGATACAAGGAATTCTCAAAATATAAGAATCCCTTCGTATGTTCTCTATGCTAACTACTATTTTTATTGTGTAGTAATAATCAACCATGAGACTAGGCGTACCGATTTTATTCGGCACGCCTACTCTTATTTCGTCACGTTAATTGTATATTCGTAGCGGTCTTCTGCCACTTTGTCGAAGTTCTCGTTGAATGGTCCATCGATGACGACTTTCAAGTCCGTCAGCTCTTCTGGTTTTGCTTTCACAAAGAAGAGGACGTTCCCTTCTTTCTTCACCTTTCCTAAAAATTCTCCACCGACGTCATCTGAGAACCATAAGTCCGAAGACACCTGCTCCCCTGTGTTCGTCACCAGTGTCGCCTGGTTCGGATGGAAGCTCATCGTCTCGTCGACCGTATTCTCGACCAACATGTTCATCGCGACGACCGTCACCTCTTCTTGTCCATCGAATGAGTCGCTATAAGCTTCTGCGACCGTGAGGCGTGACGTCTGTACTTTGTCGATGGCGAATTGAATCGGACCCATCGTCTCCGTGATCGTGAGTGCCTTATTCTTCATGTAGATCTTGTTCGTACCGAGTTCACTTTCTTGGACGTCCGTCTCTTCAGCAGTCGTCTCCTCTGGTACGTTCGCTTCCGCCTCTACGACTTCTTCCGTATCCGTCGCCGTCGTCTTCAGTTCGTCTGCTTCCCCGCAACCGACAAGTAGTGCGAGCGGTACCGCCACCAGTAAGCCAAATCGTTTCATATTCATCTTCATCTCTCCCTTTTCTTAATCCAAGTGATGTTGTGGTTAAGACGAATATAACGAATTGACAAACCGAACCGTATTAAGAAAAAGTTCCAGGTAAAATAAAAGTCAAGGTCCATAATCGGACCTTGACATGTATACTTATCCTCTTGATTTCAGCTCTTCTTCCTCGTATGGGTCAGGACGATCCTCAAACGGCGTATCGTCCTCGACGTACGCTTCAAGTTTCGGGTCCCGTTCCACGTATTCATCGTACGCTCCCTCTGGACCATAGACGAAATAACGGCGCTTCCGTGACGATATCGGTTTGGACTCTTTCTCACGCATCTCGTTTCCCTCCCTCTTTCCAGAAAAGAAGCAACGGCTACATTGATGTTTACCCGATTATAGCGGAAAACAGACGTCATTTCATCTATACCCTTTATATGAAACTTTTCCTTTCCACAGTCGTATACATTTACATCGATTCGATGAAAGGAAGATTCATATGCAACTATTGAAAAAAGGAATACTTCGGAGTCTCATTTGGTCGCTGCCATTCGCGATACTTGCTCTCTATCAAGGTTGGTCAGGGAATGCAGAGGCTGTGCATGGAATGTTCATCTACGCAGGGGTCGCCTTCTTCCTCGGGCTCACAAGCGTTATTTATGAAGTCAAACAGTGGTCGTTCAAGAAACAAATCTTCATTCATTGGAGCGTTATGCACGTGACAATCCTACCACTTCTATGGTTCGGTCGGTCTACGCCAATCACATCGCTTCAAGATGCCGCACGTCTCTATTTAAACTTCACGGTGAGTGGTCTGATTTTATTTACCGCTTCTTATTTCATCATCCGCATGCGTCGACAAGTCAAAGCCTCTTAACACAAAAGCTCGAAGGCGCATGCCTTCGAGCTTTTTACGTCTGCTGGTCGAATAGACCGGAAAAGTTAGAATCGACGTCTTCATATGGGTCGACATATGATTTGACCGTCTTCCGTTCCATCCGGGCTGTCCCTAGCGTCATCCCTAGACGCTGGTGCTCGGCTTCAATTAGACGAGAAATCTTTTGACTGTCGTCGACGAGTTGCCTGAGGACCTTTTGATCGGCTTTTTCCAAATCAGGACCGTGTGCTGCGAGCAACTGTTCCCGATCATCCAAGAGCTCATGGATTTGTTCCATCCATGTATCATACGTCGGTTCTTCCGGGACTTGTGCGAGCAGTTCTTTCAAGCGTTGCGTCTTTAAGATGATTTCATCAATCGGTCTCATGACTGCTTCGCGAGTTTCATCGCTTCCTTCCACGTATCACGTAGTTCGGTCGTAAAATCAAGTACCTCGTCAAGGATAGCTGTATCGTTCTTGACGTTCGCATCAACGAGGCGGCGCCACATGTAGTCATAGAGCGAATCTAAGTTCGCCGAGACAGCGATGTCTTTATTGAGTGTCAGACGAAGTTCCCGAAAAATAGCTTGCGTCTTTTGAATGTTGACGTTCTTTAAATCAGGGTTACCTTGATCGATTGCAAGCTTGGCGAGGCGCATGAACTTGAGCGCTCCGTCATAAAGCATAAGCGTCAGTTCCTGTGGATTCGCGGTCGTGACCGCATTGTTTTGATATGCTGCATATGGATTGGCTACCATTTAAACTCCTCCTCTTACATGCCTCCGCCTAAAAACTGTGACAGCGATGCCGCTTGAGCATTCGCTTGGTTCATCGCTGTTTCCATCGCTGTGAAACGACGGTAATAGGCGTTTTCTTTATCGACGAGTAAATCATTTAACCGCTTGATACGCGAATCAATATCGGTCATTTCTTTCCCCATCGAATGGGTTTGTGCGCCAGAACCTTCCGCTCCTGCGATTCGTGTAATCGTATCGCGCGAATCTTTGGCAGCATCTCGGATTTGTGGCAATAATCCAGTTTCAGCATCTGTAAACAACTGATATACTTGCTCCGGATCTTTTTCGATAGCCGCTTTTAGCTTCTCTTCATTGAGTTCGATTTTACCACCATTGGTGAAATCCGCTCCAGTCGAAAGACCGATTTGGAACAATCGTGACATCTCGACGTCATTCGATGCAGCAGTAGCACCCGACCACTTGCTCCGAAGAGTGTCCATGGTTCCGCGTAAAATCGTATCACCGCGGAGCATACCGCTCATCGCTTTTTCTTCCCACTTCTTGATTTCGTCTTCAGATAACTCGTCACGTTGAGCTTGAGTCAACGGCGAGAACGAACGGAATCGTTCTTCTCGTGTCTTTTTGTTCATGAGGTCGATGGTCTCATTGTATTTATCAACGAACCCTTTAATTCCGTCAAAGATTTTTTGAGTGTCTGTCGCAGAAGACAAGTTTACTTTAGTACCATCATTGAATGAGGACTTCAATGTGATGGTCATATTATCAATCGTAAAGGTGTTTGAACTTTGGGTCAACGTAATGCCGTTCACATCCACAGATGCATTCGTCCCGGCTACGGATCCATTTAAACCAAATAGTGCTTTAGCTGCAGTGCCTTCAAATTCGATAATCGATTTCACGCCCGTGTCTTTACGTGTTAATGAAATCTGCCCTGAAGTTTGATCAAAGAACGCACTAATTCCTGTCTTTGTGCCATTCAACGCGGTAACGAGATCTTTAAACTTAGCATTCTCATCAACGTATACTGTCTGTAAAGCTCCACCGTCTTCGTTACGGAAACGAACTTGATAGCCAGCTTCATACACGACTTGTGCACCTTCAGGGATTGTCACTCCACTATCGAACGTAATCTTTCCAGTTGCCGCATCGTACGTATGTGCTAACGAAATCGCATTACCATCTTTATCCGTAAAAGTTGGCGGATTATTCGGCAGCGGTTTCACTACGAGTTCAGTTGTTCCCGCAGTTAACGTTTGTTTCCGAATACCAACCTCTAACCCGAGTGTCGAAACTGCCGTGTCATTTGTGATGCCTCCACCATTTGCCACCGCTACATGAGAAGCCGAGGTAGCCAACGTCGCTGAATTGATAGTAAGCGAAGCGTTTCCACTTGATGGACCTGCAACGACAGATACACGCGATTCATCAGAGGATGAAGCCGTTTTTGCGTAATAGTTTCGGCTGAACATCATATCGACCGCGCTGTTTCGTAATGCTAACAGTGAACGGTTGACCTCACGATAAGAGTCACGCCGCCATTCGGTCAATTGTTTTTTCTGTTCTAAACGATCTACTGGAATTCGTTCTGCTTGCATCATTTGTTTAATGATACTATCGGTATCGATCCCACTGGCTAATCCGCCAAATCGAATTGGTGATGTCATATGCCCACTCCTTTTTTATATCCGTTCGTCGAATAAATGATTAAACTCCATAAACGCCGCAAAGAAATCCATTGATTTTTTACTTGGGATTTCACGGATTACTTCATTGTTCGCATCGACGATTTGAATATAATAATCATTCAGTTTTTCGTGCTTCATAAATTTCAAGCCGGTACGTTGCTTTTCAAGGACTTGATTCGCCTTCTCGACCGCTGCCTCTAACTTTGTAATGTGTTGAGGCGTCGGAAGAATAACAATACCTTCATCGGCGAGTTGAGTTTGATTGGCCTCAACGAACACATTTTTAGTTTGCTCATACGGTAATACAGAAGAAGGCAAGTGAAGTCTGACTTCAGAAATGGTCGGATTCATAGTCTTCTACTCCCTCACATGTTATGGTCTCATTCTTAATATCGACAATTTTAAACAAACTTATAGTTTTCCAGAGAATCATCGTAACTTTGTATCTCTTCATCAAAAAATGTCTGTTCAATGAACAGACATTTAACGATTTTTTTTTGTCATAATAAATTCAGCAAAATCAAAATCAAAAGGTGTATCGATATCGATCGATTTTTCTGGCGGCATAATAAATCCATATGATTCTTGAGTTATAAATTTCTGATGTTTCATAAAATCAACAACATTGACAACATAAATTGCTCCATTTAATGCATACACTTGTTGGGATTGTTGACGTGAAGTCGTCATTCTATCCGTTATTTTAGTAATCACATTATTTTGTTTTAGTGTTAACAACCATTCAAAAGGTTTTGCATTTGGAGTAACCGATACGACAGAATACGGTCGATGTTTTTCGAACAATTCAATTGCTGCATCAATATCGCTTGTTTCCCTTAGTGGAGAGGTCGGTTGTAACAAAATAATATAATCGTACCCTGGTATTTTTTCCAGCGCCTCAAGTACGGGTAACGAAGCTTCTGCTCGGTCAGTGGCATATTTCGGGTCACGCATAAACGGAACCGGTGCATGGAATTCTTCCGCCACTTGAGCAATTTCAAAGTCATCGGTAGAGACAACTACACGATCGATATAGCGAGAATGAAGTGCCGCCTCAATCGTCCAACCAATTAAAGGCTTACCTGCGATATTTTTTATGTTCTTCCCTGGTATTCCTTTAGAGCCACCTCGAGCAGGTATAATTGCTAAAACTTTTTTATCTTGAATCATAAATAATAAATTCCTCTGGTTTTCTTTGGACTTTTTCGTAATCTTCTTTTCTACCAATATCCAACCACGGGCTATCCATCTTATACGTTCGAATCATTTCGCCTTGGTCAATCAAACATTGAATTAATTCTGGCATATCGAAAAATGAATCTTTCGGAACTTTTTTCACCGATTTCGGATTCAATACATAAATTCCTGCACTGACATAAGATGTGCGAATCGGCTTTTCTTCAATACTGATGAGCTGATTATCTTGTATATTCACTACACCATACGGGATTTGAAAATCAAAAGCTCTAACAGCAACTGTCATTGTTGCTGCCGAACATTCGTGTTGGCTTAACAGATCTCGAAAGTCCATGTTTGTAATTAAATCTCCATTCATAACAATCATGTCCTCTTCTAATTCCTCCTCAATCAAGGATAAAGGACCTGCTGTACCCATTCGTTTTTCTTCTTTTAAATATCTTATTTCCACATTTAATTTTGTACCATCCCCAAAGTAGTTCATGATCATTTCTTTTTTATAATTAACTGCAAAAATAAATCTATAAAAACCTTGACTCTTTAAATGCTTCACAATATGTTCTAAAATCGGAACTCCTCCGACAGGCAACAAAGGTTTCGGAAGGTCGTTCGTTAATGGTCTAAGACGTGTCCCCAAGCCCCCAACCATCAGCAATACAGGATTCTCTTTTCTTAAGTAGACACCAATATCGTTTTCACTCATGATATCAATCAATGTCATATTACTCGTAACAATAGGGAGATACTTTATTTTGTATGTGTTAAACAATTCTATAAAACTGTCTTCACTTTCACCTGAAACTTTAAATTTCGGTTCGCGATTCATTACTTTTTTTATTTCATATGAAAGTTTCACACCTGAGAGAAGTCCCCTTCGAATGTCTCCATCTGTAATTGTCCCCACTAATTTATAGTCTGTATCGCATACAGCTAGAAACTGCGAGCCTAGGAGATTCAATTGTGATAATGCACTTTCAATAGAGTCTTCTTGAAAGATAACCATTTTTTTCCACTTCATCAACATTCTCTCCTTTTAGCAGGAACACCCATCACCCTTGAGTTTCCTTCAAGATTCCTAACAACTACAGAACCTGCACCGATTAAACTTTCAGTTCCAATACAAATGCCTTGTATAATTGTTGAACCAATACCTATATGACTGAGTTTCCCAATTCGACAATTACCACCTATTACAACTCGTGGTGAAACATGCACACTTTCTTCTATATAAGTATCATGTTCGACAATACTTCCTGAATTAACAATTGAATTCACCGAAATATGCGAATGACATTGAAGGATTGCTCCCGCTAAAACTTGAACTCCTTCTTCTACTATAGCCTCTTTTGAGATAATTGCTGATGGATGTATAACTATTTCAAAAGTATATCCCAGCTCTTTGAAATAGGAAAAAAGATTATGGCGCTGCTTTAAATTCCCGATCGAACCAATTCCATTGACAAGTTTGACTGATGATGGCGGATATCGAGTGATCAATTCTTCATCGGTACCGAGATAAGGAATTTCATGAAAATATTCAGCAGGTTTTACATCTACATATCCAACGATTGTCTCCGATTCTCTTAAAATATCCACGAGTACAGAAGCGTGTCCACCGCTACCTAAAATCACAAGTTTTTTCATAATTAAAAAATCTTTTCATCAATGAGATCGTTTGCTACGTAATCTTTTGATGCCTCACGCCCCAATAAGGTCCAGAATAAGTTAGGAGACATTCCATTACCCGGACGTTTTATCGTAGTATTTTCCATCGTGAATAGTTCACCTTGACTGATTACTTTATTTGCTACCAGACTTTTCTGTACTACTTGTTTCGTTTTCAGTTCTTCCTCAGTCGGCATTTTTTTGTCTTCTCCAATAATGATAGGAATTTGACGAATCATTTCGATTAAATTTGACAGTTCTTCTGGATTCAGAGACGCCACGTGATCGGGTCCTGGCAATGTTTTATCTAGCGTAAAATGCTTCTCAATCACATTGACTCCTCTTGATACAGCCACGATTGACACCAAACTATCTTTAGAATGATCTGACAGCCCAATATTCAATTGTGTTTTTTTCTTTAAATAATCAATCGAAGCCAATTGAACATTTTTATATGGTGTCGGATATTCACTTGTACAATGTAACAACGTCACAAATTCTCTTAGTAATTGTTTCGATTTATCCGTTTCAAAGAACTGAACAGCTTTTTCCCATTCGAATATAGGATTCTCATTAAGACCATAGGCAATAGTAATCAAAGCTTTTTCAATTTCATCTTCAGTAGACATCCCTGTTGATACAATCATTTTCACCTTACTTTTAGCCACATGAAATAGTAATGGTAAATTTGTAAGGTCTCCCGAAGATATTTTAATGAGTTCCATGTTCAAGTCATCAATTAGGAACGAAGCACTCTTTAAATCAAATGGAGTTGATAAAAAGTCAATTCCTACTTGTCTCGCATATTGTTGTAATTCGTAAAAATCACTGAATGAGAGTTCTAATGATTTAAGCATCTCAAATTGACTTTGTTCTTTTGTATTTTCGGTTTGGTATTTCGCCTGTTTTGCAGAAGGAGTAACTAACTCTTCTGTAATGAAAGTTTGAAACTTAATCGCACTAGCACCTGCGTTTTTAGCTGCTTCAATCAACTCTTTCGCAAGCTCAACCGAGCCATTATGATTCACTCCCGCTTCTGCGATGAAGTAGACATTATTCATAGGTCAATAAACTCCTTATTTACATGAAAGTTATTAATTCTCCTCAAAACATCAACAATCATTGAGGAAGCGTTCCCTTCGCCGAATAAATATTCATAAGATGAGCCGTGCCCAAGAGCAGCATGAATTGCCTTCTCTATATCCGTTCTCTCCATCTCACAATGGTAAACTGAGTCAGGAGCTAGACGGCCACGCTGTCGATGACCACAATTCACAGTCGGTGTTTCTAAATAGGCCGCTTCTATAATTCCGCTAGAAGAGTTCCCGACAACTGCCTTTGCATATTTCAATACATTCAAATAATCCTTACCTAAGTTCATAATGAATTTTGCATTATGATTCACGTTGCAATATTCCCTCAGTCTTTGATTAATACCAATTCCTCGATTATCTGCATTAGCACCTGTAAAGATGAAATCAAACTCTTTAAATGAACTTAACGCTTCTAGCAGTTCTTCAAGACGATCCTCTGATGCGTTTGTTTCAGGATGATAGGTAATCAACAAGTAAGGATTTTCAAACAAGGGGCGGCCAACTTCTGCTTTTTGTTTTAAGATATTTTCTATACCAAGAGCACCTACATTAAATATTCGATTAGGGTCTTCACCAAGTTGAATAACACGTTGACGATGAGTTTCTGCACTTACAAAATGCCAAGTAGACATTTTTGAAATTGAATGTCGAATTGCATCATCATATGCTCCGAGAGTTAGCTCTCCTCCATGTAGATGGGCTAATGGAATATTGAATAGCAATGCTGCTTGGGCGACTCCTAACACTTCATAACGATCTCCCAAAACAATGACTAAATGTGGTTTTTCGTATTCTAAGACCTTGCCCATTTCAGACGTGACAGTCGCAAGTGCTTTAACTGTTGCTTCTTGAGAATCTAAGCTTAAATCTATTGGGATTTTATGATTAATTATAAACCCATCCTTCTCAATGTCTTGAAACGTATTTCCGTGAAATTCACTTAGATGTGTACCGGTCACCACTAGCACTAATTCCAATTCTTCTTGACCTTGAATTCTTTGAATTAATGGTTTCAATAAAAAATACTCTGCTCGCGTTGCAGTAACTACTAGTATTTTTCTACTCACGTATTAGTCTCCTTGAATAATGAACTACTACTTGGAACATTGATTAATACTTTCTTCAGCTTTTCCGTATGAGTCAAATCATCTTTTGGACAATGGCGATACATCGGTAGTTCGTGCAAAGGAGTCCAAACAGGCCTAGACATAATTCCAGCCTCATTAAGTTCTAATAACCAGTCTTCAATAGTGTTGACATCATTCAGTCGAATCGTCTGCAACCAATAGTTCGATCGAGAATATTCCATCTCTGTTATTAACTCAATACCTGGAATTGTACTCACAAAAGATTGATAGACAGAATGTAACATTCTTTTTTTAAGAATAAGTTCATCTAATGATTCAAGCTGAGCTACCCCAAGTGCAGCATTTATATTTGGCATTCGATAATTATAACCAACTTCATCATGATCATAGGACCATCGATGAGGAAGTTTAGCCGTTGTAGTCAGATGTCTGGCTCGTTTCGCAAGTTCCGAATCATTAGTTAAAATTGCTCCGCCGCCTCCGGTTGTAATTGTTTTATTCCCATTAAAACTCACGGCCGATAACATCCCCATACTTCCAGTTTGGCGGTTTTTATAGGTAGAACCTAACGATTCAGCAGCATCCTCAATAATATTTAAATTATAGTGATCTGCCAGTGACATTAGTTCATCCATTTGTACTGGGTGACCGAACGTGTGCATAGGCACTATCGCTTTAATTTGATTTCCACTAAACTTGTTAAACGTCCCATTCGAACGCTTAACTGCTGTTTTCTCTAAATATATACTTAGTTTTTGAATATCTACGGTTAATTCACTTTCACTTACATCAATGAAATGAGGAATCGCATCTAGATAGCAAATTGCATTTGCTGTTGCAACAAAAGTCAATGAAGGTAATAATACTTCATCATTTTTGGTTACGCCAGCTAACCTTAGGGAAACATGGAGCGCGGCCGTTCCATTATTTACTGCGATTGCATATTTTGCACCTGTATATGAGGCTAATCTTTCTTCAAATAAATTTACGTAACTTCCGACAGAAGAAACCCAACCGGATTCAACGCATTCTGTCACGTATTTCAATTCATTCCCATTCATCGTAGGTTCATGAAGTGGTACAAAAGAATCGTTTGATATATGTCTTCTAAATTCTCGAATGAACGAACTGATTTGCTGATTCATATATTGTAAATATCCGATTTATAGTTTTTTAAGTTTTTCGGGTCAACAAACCAGTCAACCGTTTTTTGAATTCCCTTCTCAAACCCTTCAATCCCACCATATTTTGGTTTCCAATCTAGTAATTCAGAAGCTTTTTGATTACTTGCCCATAGTCTTTCTACTTCACTATTTTCTGGTCTTAATCGAATTTCATCTGTGATGAATTCGACTTTTGATTTCATAACTCTTGCAATCGTTTCTGCGGTGTCTTTAATACTAATTTCAAAGTTACTCCCGATATTTATGACCTCACCGATACTAGCAGTTGATTCCAGTATTGAAATGAACCCATTTACTGTATCTTCAACATAGTTAAAATCTCGAGTAGGTGTTAACGCACCAAGTTTAATCACATCATGTCCACTAGCAATCTGTGAAATGATGGTTGGGATAACGGCTCGGGCCGATTGCCTTGGTCCGTAAGTGTTGAATGGTCGGATAATACTGACTGGTGTATTAAATGAGCTATAGAAAGAAATCGCCAATTGATCGGCTCCAATTTTTGAAGCAGAGTATGGAGACTGCCCTTGGAGTGGATGATCTTCATCAATTGGTACATACTTAGCAGTTCCATATACTTCACTAGTTGATGTATGGACCACTTTCTCGATTTCAAGTTCCTTTGCTGCTTGAAGAACATTGAGTGTCCCCTTAATGTTTGTATCAATGTACGTATCAGGAGAGTGATAAGAATATGGAATTGCTATCAATGCGGCCAAATGTAATACCGCATCACACCCTTCTAATGCACGCTTTACACCATAAGGATCTCGAATGTCTCCTGAAAAGATTTCAATCTGTTGTGTGATTTCTTTTGGTAAACTGTCAATCCAGCCCCATGTTCCAAATGAATTGTATTGGACAAATGCTTTTACCTGATATCCTGACTGAACAAGTTTTTCTACAAGATGGCTCCCGATAAATCCATCTGCCCCTGTCACTAAAACTTTTTTCATACTACACCTCGATCTTGAGTTCATGTATATTACTTAGTTGTTTAATTAATGAGTCTATCGTTTCTTTCATAAAATGTAGGATTTGTATTCTCATACTACTGGATTTTCTATATTGATTATGCAGTTTGATTTTGTTTTGGATAATCAACAAATTTACAAATTGTAACGGCATAATATGTGTTCGAAACGCCGGAAGGTCGAGCATCGAATCCCACTCACGTAATAATGCTTCAAATTCATCTATATTCACTGCTCTCTGCTTGACGCTTCTCCCCAATTTTTTAGACAAACGCTCGAAACGGTCCATATGACCAACCAAATCTCTTTGAACTTGCATTACAGGTACATTGAACATTACATCATTACTTTCAAATTTAAGCTTTAGCTTAGTCCCTTTTTCATCTTGCATTGTATCCAGAGGTTTGTAAGGTACTCCTTCGATAACCGCTCCTTTTTCAGCATAATTCACCAACCTAGAAGCAAGTCCTGGTAATCGATCAAATAAGATTTTATATCCACTCAAAAAGTTAAACAGTATAGGTGTCGTCTCACCCCGATTACCGTTGTTTAAAGGAATTTCATATACTTTTTTATGGAACATTCCATCGTTAGAAGAAGCTTCTTTAACTGATGCACTATAGTACACTCCTTCTCGTAAAGCTAAGTCTTGACCTACTAATCCAATCTCTTCAAAACCTAAATGATAAGCAAACGAGACCGCTGCTAGTGCTACTGTAGGATAAGGAGTAAACACTGAATTCGAGTATGGTAACAAATCATGTGCTAACGGCATGTCCGCATAAGGAATAAGTGGTCCTTCCGTACCTTGAGGGATTTTATGATTTACTTGTAATGAATAAACTAGAGGCATATCCAATTTAATATCTTTAAAGAAGTGTGCATTCTCGTCACTTACGTCAATAGAAATGACATAATCAGGACGAATTTGATGATTTAATAATACTTTTGCAGTTTGTCCAATCGCAATAATATAATATGATTCCTGAAATGCTTTAAGGTATGGTATGGCTTCTTCTAGAGAAGGACCACCTGCAATCATTAAAGCTTTTTTACCTTGATAATAATCTTTCAACTCATCAATATTAACTAAACGGTCAGGATGTTCATTTAAGAAGAATGCATTTCTAAATATTTCTTTGTACCATTTCTCTGTATATTTCATTCTTGTATTCAAATCAATTTGAACTTCTTGAAGAAAATTTCGAACTGATTTTAACTGTTCTATAAAATCTTGCGAGTGCTTATATAAAGGATGAGCGATGACTTCCGTTTTTAATCCGATAAATCTCTGTAACCGTTTCTGTAATTCTTGTTTATCAAGCGATTGTGGAGAAGTTAGTACTCCTTCAGATTCTACATCTGTGAGCAAAACAAAAGGATCAACGACTAATGTATGATACATAGTTGATAGTTTTGAATAAAAACCACCACTACCATAACCAATTAAAATAATTGCTTCTGTCTCTTCCGGAAGTTGATTAATTAAATCAGCCAAATTCTCTTCCATTTCATTAATAAAATAGGATTTTCCATCCTCGTCTTTCAATAGGGCCATCTGATAACTATTAAAGTTGAACGGATACACTAATGACTTTTTGTTCTCAACCGTTGACAATACTTCATATTCACTAATAAGTAATTGTAAATTGTCGTATACAATATTTGCAAATAATGCAGGATTTTGAGACTTGATTTCTGATAATCGAATAATGTCTTCATTAGTACGAATACCATTGGAATTAATCTTTTCACCAAAGACTTTTATCATTGATAAAATATCACTTAAAATATTCCACTCATTATTTTCTATGAGAATACTTACTTGATTTGAAACCTCATAAAGTTCATTTAATATCTGTTTTAGCTGCGACATAAGCCACCCCTTCATTAACTAAAATCAATCTATTTTAAGTATACAATTATGTTATTTTAATATCGATAGTCTGGGAAATTTATTTAAAAAAAGGGAAACAGACGTTATGTCTGTCCCCCTCTTTATGTGACTTTAAGAGAATCTTAACGTAACAACTGAAGTACAGCTTGTGGCTGTTGGTTCGCTTGAGCAAGCATTGCTTGAGCAGCTTGGTTCAAGATGTTGTTTTTCGTGAAGTTCATCATTTCTTTCGCCATATCAACGTCACGGACACGTGATTCAGCAGCTTGAAGGTTTTCAGCACCAACGTTCAAGTTGTTGATTGTGTGCTCAAGACGGTTTTGTGTTGCCCCGAGTTTCGCACGTTCAGAAGATACTGACTCGATTGCATCGTTGATAACTGTGATTGCTGAGTTAGCACCAGATTGTGTTGAAATATCAACAGCTTCTACGCTAAGACCAGAAGCAGTCATGTTTCCGATTGTCAATTCGATGTTCTGTGCAGCGTTTGCACCGATGTGGAATTTAAGACCTGAACCAGCGCCAGAGAATCCACCGCTCATCAATGTCTTCGTGTTGAACTCAGTGTTGTTCGCGATACGCGTAATTTCACTTGTCAACTCTGTAACTTCTTTTTGAAGCTCAGTACGGTCAGCATCTGTGTTCGTATCGTTTGACGATTGAACTGCGAGTTCACGCATACGTTGAAGGATTGAGTGTGTTTCGTTCAAAGCACCTTCAGCTGTTTGAATGAGTGAGATTCCGTCTTGTGCGTTACGTGACGCTTGATCAAGACCGCGAATTTGT
Organism: Exiguobacterium sp. SRB7LM; assembly: GCF_015712685.1. Taxonomy (GTDB): domain Bacteria; phylum Bacillota; class Bacilli; order Exiguobacteriales; family Exiguobacteriaceae; genus Exiguobacterium; species Exiguobacterium profundum. The sequence continues at coordinate 1,415,302 of NZ_VWVR01000006.1, forward strand.
CCACGCATTTTTTCAGAGATTGCAAGACCAGCAGCGTCATCGCCAGCACGGTTGATGCGAAGACCTGAAGAAAGTTTCTCCATTGCCTTCCCAGAGTTAGTTGTGTTGAACGACATGTTGCGGTGTGCGTTCATTGCGTTAAGGTTGTGGTTGATAATCATTGTAATTTCCCTCCATAGGTTTGAGTTTTTCCGCTCTTCCAAATCCGTTTGTCCGAGCATGTAAGGTTTAGGCCGGCCCCTCACCTTACATTTGTTGGAACGTTTTATCGTTTCCATACTCTATATCGGAGTGAAGGCTCGGCAGTTTAGTCTTTTTACAACTTTTTTTATGATTTCTTCAAATTTTATATTTATGAAATGAAAAACGCCCCATCATTGGGACGTTTTCAACCTTCTTACACTTCTACTTTCATCTGTTCCGTCTCATTCTGCAAACTCTCTGCGACGCGAACGAGCTCTGACATCGCCCCGTTCACTTCACCAAGACTTGCCGCTTGCTGGCTCGCCGCTGATGTCACTTCATTCGCATAACGCGATGCTTCTTCGACCATGCCAACGATGCCCGCTGAGTTTGTCACAACCGAATCGATCTGACCACGTGACTCATCAAGGAGTGAATCGACCGAATGGACATGACTGTATACTTCATTTGCGGAATTGTGAATCGATGCGAACGCACCACCTGCTTTTTCAACTAAACCGACACCTGTCTCCACTTCTGCTTTGACGTTCGCCATTGAAGACGATGTATCGCCAACGAGACGCTTCACGTCTACGATGAGATCCGTGATTTCTTGAGTCGAGTTCGCTGTTTGTTCCGCGAGTTTTTTCACTTCTGCCGCAACGACAGCGAATCCACGCCCATGCTCTCCGGCACGTGCCGCTTCAATCGATGCGTTCAAGGCAAGCAAGTTTGTCTGTGCTGAGATGTCACTAATAACATCCGTGATACGTGAGATCTCGCCTGTCATTTCCGTCAACTGGCTGTTGAGCGTCGATGACTGTTCGACTTTCCCGGCAATCGCATGCATCGCATGAACTGAAGACGAGGCAAGACCTTTCCCGCTCTCTGCTTCCTGTTGCATCTCGCTCGCCGAATCAAGCGCCGATGACATCTCTTGGCGGATGCTCTCCATCGTACGCGCGACCGCTCCGAGCAAGTCCATCGAGTTATATGTCGCACTGACGTTATCTTCTAACATTTTGTTGAGAGAATCCATCGCAGAACGAATACTTTCTCCTGCAACGTTCCCTTCTTGAACTGAAGCTGCAATTTCCTGCGCCGAACCCGTCAATTGGTCAGCCGTGTAACGCATGTTCGTGCCTTGTTCCCGAAGGTGTTCGACCATGTTGTCCATCGACAAGAGCAAACGTCCCATCTCTGAACGATCCGTCGTCTTCTCGTCGGCGAAGTGCACCGTCAAATCACCATTCCCGACTTCGACAGCTTTTTCAGAAGCCATCTCGACCGCTTTCAGTGGACGACGGGCAATCAAGTAAATGACGATTCCGCCGAGTGATGAGATGAGTAATGCCACGACCGTACCGACGAGCATGACTTGACCTTGTTCCATCTCGAGTTCCGTCAAGAGTAATAGGGTGATGTAGCCGACCGCTCCGCCCGTGATAAAGGACGTGACCAAAATCCACGCGAGCAATTGCGTCGTAAAGTTTTTAAATACTTTCACTGTTTGTTCCTCCTCATTGTGTTCATCACTTACTATATCGTCCAATTTCCAATGAATGTATAGCGTTTTCAGTTGAACGTTTGGTCAATGAAAAAACGTACTCCGTCAAGGAGTACGTTTCATCAAAATGCTTCATCGTCACGTTCAACATGAATCACACGGCGTGGTGTCGTCGCCGCATCAATTGCGAGCGCGATGGCAGCCGCCCAGTGTAGCATCATCCCGACAAATGGAATGAAGCCGAGCACCGAGGCCGCAATTCCGACCGCCGCACCGTAAGAGAAGCGACTCAATCGACTGAACGAAAGAATCAACACGATCACGTGGTAGACGAACATGAAACCGAGAGGCGAATAGCCCATTCCGATGATGAAGAGACCGCCAAGAAGCGGAATCCCGAGGAAGGCTTCAAACGCCGCGCCGAGCCATTTCAGATTTTTCACCATGTGGTTCACCTCACACTTCAATCATATAAAACTCATAGCCACCATTCTCCGCAAAACCGGCACGTTTATAAATCTCGAGCGCCGCCTTGTTTTCCGTCTCGACATCGAGCTCGACTTTCGTCCGGCCCATACGGAACAGTTGTTGGACCATCTGTTTCAACATTTTCGTGCCGTAGCCTTTGCCTTGCTCACCTGCTTTGACCCCGAACGCATGGATGCTTGCCGCATCATCCCCAGTGAGAAGGGCGCGAATCACGCCGATCGGTTTGCCGTCCACTTCACCGATATACGTCACGCGGTCTGGCGTATCGATTTGTTGATAGATATTTTCCGTCACATCGACCGGATCCCCGAACGCCTCGCTGAGCGTCGCGATGATGAGCGGACGATCCTCTGCTGTCGCCTCACGTAGCGATACCTCGTCCGGCTTCAAGAAGAGTTCCGCTTTTTTCAAGACGAGATTGTATTCCGAGAACTGATACGCCGCCTGAAGATGCTCGAGCACCGCTTTCCCGGATGCCGAGTTTCGGTCGATGACGAACGTGAATGCTTCGCAACCGTTCAACTTCGCGTCTTGTTTTGCCGTTTCGAGTAGTGCCGTGAAGACACCTTGTTTCCGGTATTCAGGATGAACGAGCGCATTCACTTCATACTCGTTCGGAAGATACGGGAAAAGCATGAGATACCCGACGAGTGTCTCCCCGTCATATACCGCATAGTCGTTCTGCCCGATCGACTCATGCCCAACCTTTACGTCGATCTTGTCGTTCGCGTTGACCGCCTGTTCTAACGCTTTGACGTCATCTGCCTGTCTTACTTCTTCTACTGTCCAATTCATTCATATCACCTCATTTGTATTGTAGCACAAAGGAAAAAGCCCGCCGTAGCGAGCAGACATTCAATAATTTCTTTCTTTCTGCAAAAGATAAGTCAATTCTCGCATCATGACCGAGATGACAATGACAACAGCCAAGGTGAAAAAGCTTTCTTGTTTCGGTAAATCAAATATATAAATCGCGACGATAAACAAAAGGATTACAATCAATCCCTCCGAATAATCTCGTCTTCGGCTTGGTAATGTCTTTCGCAAACGTCCCCCACCTCTCTGAAAAAGACTGCAAACGATTCAGCCGTCTACAGTCTCTCCATGTTACAACGTTCGAAACTCTAACTCAGGAAGTGTCTCGATCAACTCGGCAATCTCGTCCGTATGCGCTTCCGCACCCGGGACGGCCTCAGTCGGTTCGACCCAGAAGAACGTCTTGTCGTTCGTCCCGAGGTAGTTGCCGTAGCCGATTTCTGTCGCGAACGCCTCTTGCGTCAATTCGCGGTCGATCAAGTCTAGGTGGAACAAGAGCTGGTCGTCCCCGTCCTCAACGTTATAGTATAAATCGAACGTACCGTAGCTCTTCGTGTCCCCGATGTCGACGACGTCCTGCGCCTTCTCGATATAGACATCACCTCGCTCGATCGCCTCGACAATCTTCGACGGCAAGATGATCTCATAGCCGAGCTCACGGTCACGAATCGTCTGCGTCGTATCCTCTGTCCGTCCCCGGGAGGAGACGACACCGACTGTCGCCACCAATGCACCTGTCACACCGAGCGCGAGCGCCCATTTCATCGATTTGTTCACAAGAACCACTCCTCACTTGTTAATGTCTTCACTTGATTATCCCACAAGTTGACGACTTTTCATTAAATATTCTGAAAAAATGTTTCCCCTTACATTGACGAGTGTCCGTCAATCCCATACGATGGTAGTAACGTACTATAGAAAAGAGGAACTGACATGTCTAACGAAACTACTTTGACACGCGCTCAGCTCGACGCGCTCTTGAAAAACGTCTTCGCCCTTCAAATTCCCGTCATCGAGAAATTCATGACGGATTTGTTTAAACAATATGTCTCCACGGCGTCTACGTTCAAACAGGACATGGACACGATGAAAGCAACGGACTGGCACAAGCATTTCTTCGGCCAAAAAGTGATGCCGCACCTCTTCATCGAGAACCTCGGATTCGGTGCATCATTCCGTCATCAAGGCCAAGAAAAGGTCGTCAGCATCCCTGAGAACATGACAGTCGTCAAACCGGACTCAGACGCGCAAATCAAAGAGATTTTAGAGAATCTCGACCAGACGCTCGCATCAATGGACGGCGTCAAAAACAAAGGACTCGTCAAGAAGTTCTATAAAGAAACGCTCGAACTGATCTGCCAACTCGGTAGCCGTACCGGTATGATGGATGATTTCTATGACAAAGTCAAAGGCAGTTTGACAACAAGTTAATGACCATCCCCTCGCTAAAAAGACTGAGGGGATTTTTTTATGCCTCTTGTCGAACGACGGTCGGGAGCTCCATAAACTGACTCCGACTGTGGAAGACGACCCCGACCATGACGAGCGCGATCCCGGACAAAGCGATTGGCGATGGCATGACGGCATGCAGGAAGACCAGTTCCCCGATGAGCGCGAACAGGACTTCGAGCGCTTGCGTCGCTTCGACGGACGCCAGTCTTCCCATGTCATGTTTGACGAGATCGGTCGCCATGAAGAATAGCACGGTCGCGACAACCCCGGATAACAGGGCGACGAGGAACGTCTGCCCGAGCTGACTCGATGAGGGACGCCCCGTCGTCAACCCATACGCGAACAACAGGAGCCAGACCGGGAGTGACCCGAGACACATTCCGAGGATTCGCTCGAATACGTCGAGGTCCGTGTGCTGCATCATCTTCCGGTTTCCGAGCGGGTAGGCAAATGCGGCGATGATGACCGGCACGACCCCGAGCCAAATGAAACGAGGTTCGAACGACTCGAAAAACTCCACTTGCATCATTACGACCCCAATGAGAATCAAGACCGAGAAGCGAAGTCCGCGCCATGGGATTCGCTCCCGTGTTCCGTCTGCCTTCTTGAAGAGCGGGGACAACAGTGCCCCGGCGACAATCGTCACTTGCCACGTGCCCGCAATCAGCCACGGGGGTGCGACCTCGGCTGCGAGACAAATCGGAACGTAAAACAATCCGAATCCGACCGTCCCCCAAAGAATCCATGGACGAGGACTTTCTCTCAATGCTGAGAGGACTCGCTTGAGTCCACCACGAAACGCGACCACAACTAGCAGTAACGGAATCATCCACAAAAAGCGGAGCGAGGCACTATAGGCAAAGCTGCCACCTCCGACTTGCATCACTTCGTTCAACACGAACGTGCTCGCAAAAAACAAGGCGGCGAAGACACCGAGTATGAGTGGACGCATACGTTCCCTCCTTTCCGAATCCTGTCATGTTCTCGACATCTCGCCATTTCTCCTGCAAAAAACGGACGACCCTTGGCCATCCGTCTTTTTATTCCTTCTTGGTCATGTCCGGAGTTCGAGTGCGGCAATCCGCTCCATCCGCTCGAGGATTGGCTTCGCCTGATCGATATATGCCCTCACTTCAACAAGCGACAACGACGCCGCATGCGCCTCCTCATTTCGCCATACTTCATAGACGAATACGGTATCCGCCTCATCGAGCGACACATGGACCCGATACGATTCACAATCCGATGTCGCCTCCATCTCCCGCGCCGCTTCCGACAAAATTGCTACGAGTCTATCGCGTTGCCCCGCTTTCGTGACAAGCTTTCCAATCAGTGCGTACATTTCCAATCCTCCCCTTTCTCTTGCATCGACTTCTTCCACTTACCATATGCGATTTCCTGCTTGGTCGGTTCACACGTGTAGAGGTTAAAAAAAACGGACAACCTTTGGCCATCCGTTAATGAATATCGCGTTTTTGGAAGTTCCCGCCTTTGACCTCTGTCACCTCATACACGACGACGAACGCTTTCGGGTCGACATCATCGATGATGTCTTTGATTTTTCGTTCTTCGAGCCGGTTGATGACACACGTGATTTCGTAATAACTTTCTTTGGAATACGCCCCTTGAATTTGATTCAACGTGGCGCTCCGTCCGAGACGGTCCCGAATCGTCTCGACCATCTCATGCGGTTCACTCGTGATGATTTTGAACGTTTTCGCCCCGCTCAATCCCTCTTCGACGATATGAATCACTTTCGAGGCGATGAAGTAAGCGATGGCTGACAAGACCGCTCCTTGAAGACCAAACACCGTCGAGACGACGAGGAAGACGAACGTATTCAAAAATAAAATCAAATCACTCGTACCGAACGGCAATTTACGGGATAACAGGACAGCCAACATGTCGATGCCGTCAAGCGCTCCCCCGTTGCGAAGCGAAATCCCCATTCCGAACCCGAGGATGATCCCACCGACCACGGTGATGAGGAGCGCGTCCCCTTCGATGATAGTCGGAACATGGTGCATAATGACCGTACCGACAGACAAAGACGCAATCCCGGTGACTGAAAGGATGGCGAAGCTCTTCCCGATTTGTTTATAACCGAGATAGACAAACGGAATATTTAACACACCGATGAAAATACCGAGCGGCAGTCCCGTCAGTTGTGACCCGACAATACTGATCCCTGTGACACCCCCGTCCGAAACGTTATTCGGAATGAGGACCGATTCCAATCCATACGCCGCGATGAGTCCCCCGATGATGTTCATCATCATCTGAAACGCCATCAACCACGTTTTGTTTTCTCGTTTCATCCTATAGACCTCCATCCATTGTTCAACAACCTTCTTAGCCTAACATAAAATAATACCAAAATAATTTATCAAGAATCCTCCATCAATTCTGAATATTCATGTCAGATTCTCTGTCGTAAATGATTGTCGGTTCGTATCATTTGTTATACTTAAGAAAATGGAAAGGGGGCACCATATATGCAGCGTACACCCATGCCTTCCCCGACACCGGAGGAAGTGCAGCGCTTAAGGCGCGAACATAATCCGATCAAGGCGTCCGAACTGTTTGCAAAAGTCGTCCTTTTGCTGCTTGGCTCCCTCGTCTTTGCCGTCGGCTTGGAGGCGTTCCTCGTACCGAATCAAATCATCGACGGTGGTATCGTCGGTGTCTCGATCATCGTGTCGTACTTGACGGAGACGAAACTCGCGATTTGGCTCGTCCTCTTCAACTTACCGTTCATCTACTTCGGGTATCGGCAAATCGGAAAGACGTTCGCCGTCGTCACGTTGACGGCCATCCTGCTCATGTCGGCCTTCACTATCGTCCTTCATGACATCAAGCCGTTCACAGACGACCTCCTCTTGTCGACCGTCTTCGGCGGTTTTTTACTCGGTGCCGGAATCGGGCTCGTCATCCGGGCGGGAGGGTCACTCGATGGAACGGAAATTCTTGCCGTTTCCTTCACGAATCGATTACCGTTCTCCGTCGGAGAGATTGTCATGTTTTTCAATATCTTCATCCTCGGGACGGCCGGTTTCGTCTTCAGTTGGGACCGGGCCATGTATTCGCTCCTCACCTATTTCATCGCGTTCAAGACGATCGATGTTGTCCTAGAAGGAATTGACCAGTCGAAAGCTGCCTGGATCATCACGTCCGCACCAGACGATATCGGGCAAGCCATCATGGACCGGCTCGGTCGAGGTGTGACGTATCTTCATGGAGAAGGCGCCTACACAGGTGACGGGAAGAAAGTCGTCTTCACGGTCATCAGTCGATTAGAAGAAACGAAATTAAAAGACATTCTCGATGACTATGATGAAAAAGCGTTCCTCGCCATCGGCAACATTCACGACGTCCGCGGCGGTCAGTTCAAGAAGAAAAACATTCACTAAACGGGAAATCCCCTATAACCGCTGGACCATCATCGCCAACGGTTATAGGGGATTTTTACGCAAATTTGACCTGATTCCGACCATTTCGCTTTGCTTCATATAATGCTTCATCTGCTCTTTCGAACACGACCATGCTCGGCTCATGCCCTGCAATCGCTGCACCGATTGAAATAGTCATCGGAATGATTTCACCCTGAAATTCGAATGGTGTTCGCTGTACCATCTGGACGATGTTTTCTGCCACCTTCGCCATGCCTTCACTACCTTCAATGACAAGCAAAAATTCTTCGCCACCGTATCGCCCGACAAATCCAGAAGGCGGACAGCTTCGTTCCAACGTTTGTCCGATATGACGAAGCGCTGCGTCTCCCGCCAAGTGCCCATATGTATCGTTCAACTGTTTAAAATGATCGACGTCGATGACGAGTAACGTCCACGGTTTACCGGACATTTCCAAATCATTCATCTGTTCGAGCGTCCTGTAACGGTTCGGGAGTCCCGTCAACTCATCAATGGTCGCCCGGTGCGTATGTAGGAGAAACATCCATAGATGCGTCTCGAGTTTCTTTGCGGCCCAATAGCAGAGCCACGCCCCAAAAGATAACATGAGAAAATAAGGGACGAATACATTTATGAAGACCGTCTCATCCACACTGCCGCTCACCCGAATCAAGACGAGGAGCGCACCAAACCCGATGTAGATGGCATACCCTCTCCCTCGACGAATCGGTAAGCGTGTCATGACAAGAGAAAATAGAAAGAAGACAAATAACAGTAGTAACGAGTCTACGAACGGAGCACTCATTCCGTGCAGCGTCGTGCGTCCGATGAAGATCAGACCGAGCGTGACGATAGCGCCGAACGGTCCAGCGAACGTTGCGGATAAGGCAATCGGGATGAGACGAAGGTCGATTCGTGCATCCCCTAATTCGATGGAGTTGATGGTTAAGAGAATTGCCGTCAATCCGTTAGAGACTCCAAACCAAAAGCGTACAAATAACGGGGAAGTCGGCTGAATCGGTAAAACCGTCCGCATCACATAGAATGTGAGTGACATGAATAAAAAGATCAGACTGATGTTGATAAAAAAACTATTAATACCTGTTTCCACCGATTCCCCTCCTTCCTTTCACGTTTCCATCCTATCCCAACCCATCGAGCGCTGTCATCCATCAATTACCGGATTCATGAAAAAAGTCGAAAGCTCACGCTTCCGACTGCTTTTGAATCATCTGCTTCATCAAGTTAGCACTGTTTCGTGCCGACTCGTTCTCTTCCTGCATTTGAATGTAAACCTCATGGCGATGGATATCGATATGACGCGGGGCATCAATCCCGAGCTTCACTTGGTCGCCTTCAATGGCGAGTACCGTGAGCGTCACATCGTCGCCGATATGGATGGCCTCACCTTGTTTTCGTTTCAATACGAGCATCAGCGCACCTCCGCTTTCGTGCCACCGAGTGGATAACGAGCTGGATACGCATCGTCTAGGATGACTTGTTTCCCGCGACGTTCCTTCGTCTCGATGACGATCGGTGCTTTCAAGTTGAGCGTCGATGAATCAAAAGGTTCACGAAGCGTCACAATAGAATAGACCGATACGTGTTCCGCCTCCTCGATTCCGAGTTGGTCTTTCGCGCCATCCGACAATTCAAACGCATAGTCCGACTTATGCCAAAACGGATTCGTCACGACGAACGCGCATGCCTGTTCCTCAATCGACTGAAGCGACCAGAACGGTAACTCTTCCCCATACGGGATCAACACGAACGTCTTTGATTCCGGGAATCCCGGAATCTCACTGACGAAGGTGATCGTCTCCGCTTCGTTTATTTCAATCTTGCCAAAGTAGTCTGTTTCAATGAACATGGATTGTCCTCACTTTCAACGCGTTTCATCATACATCCCACCGACCGGCCACATCTCGAGTGACGCCTGTTGACGGAGCGAAATGTCCGTCGTCCACGGCGTGAACGAGATGTCGGTCGGAGTGAGCGATACATCAATTTGGGGTGGTGTGATATTCCACTCGATTTTCACATCCGCCGGCGTATACGTCAACTTGACACGATCGATTGATTTTGGCATGTAGCCCATGTCAACAATCGGATATGGGTCATTCACTTTCTCAGCCGCTATCGAAGGGATCGGATTCCCGTTCTCGATTCGCATCATTCGGTCGCCGTCTCGAGCGATATTCGCCATCGCTTCTCGGGCACCTTGTTCCCCAATCCGCCCGAAATGTTTACCGAGTTCGAGCACACCCTTCAGATTGCTCTCACTTCTCGCTACTGATGAATCAACCTCAAGCTTCCCTTGCGTCGTCTGTTGCGTCATCTCGGCTCTCCCTTGTTGGATAGACAGGTCGGCCCGTCCTTGACGCATCTCGAGTACCGGTCGATTGGATGTCATCTGAATCGCGGCCTGTGTCTGCCGCATCTCAAGTCTCGCGAGATTCATCATCAATTACCGTAAGAAGTCGAGGAGCGTCGGCTGAATGATGCGGGCACCTGCAGATAACGCTGCACGGTGTACAGTTTCATGTGACTTCAGCTCCATAATGACTTTTTCTACATCGATGTCTTCATTATCAGACATGATGGTCTTGGCGATAATCTCATGATCTTGAAGACGATTGTCGACGAGCTCCAAACGGTTTGCTCGGGCACCGAGCTCCGCCCGTTCCGTGATCAAGTTTTGACCGAGTGTGTCGAGCGTATCAAGTTCTGCAGACAAATCTGCCCCGGCAGTCGTTGGATCATTAAGAAGTGTAGTTAATTTATGAAGCCCTTCAAATAACTCCTTACCAAAAACCGTTTCCGGTTGCATGTTCACTTGTACTGTAATTCCTTTTGACACTTCAAATTCGATTTCCCCACTTGTTGCAGGTGCCGTTCCACTCTCATAAATCGAATCGACAGAACCAGCCGGATTCGCTAAATACGCTTTTAACTGGTCGACATTGATGAGAGGTTGATCTGTTTTCGTACCGTTATAAATATACTTTTCACCTGCTTTTGAGTTCGCAAGTGAACCGATGTGTTCGATCAATTGATCGACCTCGCTCTTGATGATGGCACGTTGCGACGATTCATACGTATCGTTCGCCGCTTGTGTCGTCAACTCACGAATCCGTTTGACAGCTTCCGTGACTTCGTTCAATGTCGAGTCCGTCAAATCCATCCAACTTGTCGCTTCGCTGACGTTACGTCGGAATTGGTCGACTTCTCGCACCTCGGTCCGGTAACGGATTCCCTGCATCGCAACGACTGGATCCTCCGATGCTTTTTGAATCCGTTTCCCGCTGATGAGCTGTTCCTGGACACGAGCGAGTGTGTTGTAACTACTTGATAAATGCTTCAAGTTCGTCTGTGTGAGCATTGTCTGTGTGACACGCATCAGTCATTACCTCCCTACGACACCCATGCCGTTAATGATTTTGTCTAACATTTCATCGACAGCTGTGATATTTCGAGCCGCCGCATTATAAGCGTGTTGATATTGAATCATCATCGTCATTTCTTCATCGAGCGAGACTGCGCTGACAGATAATCGACGTTGGTCCGAACTACTTAAGAGAGCAAATGTACTCTTTGCCAAGTTCGCGTTTTGGCTAGCCTCGACTGCCATGTTTCCGATGACATTTTGATAGTACTTGCCGATCGAGGTTGAGGTCGTAACCGAACCCGCAAAGTTAAGCGCACTTTCTTTCAATTGCGCAAGTTCGAGAGCACCACTTCCATCCCCGATGTTCCCGTCCTTAGATGCTGCAATTAAATCTAAGTTCTTCATGAAATCAGGGTTCACAGTAATCGTAGCGGCGCTAGTAGTACCAACGAAAAAGTCAGTTCGACCGGCATTCCCGTCCGCGTCCATGTTTGTTCCATGCGCTACATTAAATGCTGATGCGAAGACGTTCGCCATCTCATCTAAGTCTTTGAGCATGTTGGTGAATGCCCCGTCAATCGCCTCTGGACCAGTTGCACTTCCGTACATTTCAACAAGTGCTTTCCATTTTCCGTTAGGCATGTCGGCATGTGTCATCGATGTATTCGTACCTGCAGCATCGGTCATGGTCATCCCATCAAATTTCCCAACTCCGCCCGTAAGACCGTCTACGAGTTTTACTTCTGTACCACCGACGACTACACGAATATCGATTCGTCCTTCTGCGACACGTTGCGAGTTCCCACGTGTTTCGCCGTTCGTGTAATCAACAGGCACACGTTCGAATTCAATGTATTGCGACAACTCATCCATGTAGCGATCGCGCTCATCATACAATTCATTTGGCAGAACACCAAGAGGCTCTGCATCACCGATTTGACGGTTGACGTCACTAATTTTCGTCAACAAATCATTGATTTTTTTCGTGACGACACCAGCCTCGGTCTTTAAGTCATCCTGTACTTTAGTCAATGATGAAGACATATAGTTAAATGTCTGTGCCAATGTCAACGCTCGTTGCCGAACTACGCTTCGCGCACCCGTATCGTCCGGGTTGACCGACAAGTCTTGAAGTGATGCCCAGAACAAGTCGAGCGATTTAGCGAGTCCGTTCTCAGACGGTTCATTGATGATATCTTCCATCCGACCGAACGCGGCTTCTTTCGTCGCATAGAAGGCGTTCTTCACCGACTCATCACGATACTGTTGATCGATCATAAGATCGCGAATTCGGGCGAGCGTCTCCCCGCGTACCCCTGTCCCGAATTGTCCGGCTTTCGTCCCGCCGAAGTTGACCGAGAGCTGTTCGGTCATCCCGAGTGTGAGCCGTTGGCGTGAATAGCCAGGGTTTGAGGCGTTCGCCACGTTATTACCGGTCGCTTGAAGCGCCCATTGGTGTGTCGAGAGACTGCGGCGTGCCGTCTCTAATCCCATAAATGTTGAACCCATTCCACTTCCTCCTTAAACGTCACGGCTGAACGAGCGTGTTTCGAACGCTTGTTGTCCGTATGTAAAATCATCTGCTTCCGGCATGAGCATATCCAGATGCCAAGTAATATAACGAAGGGATTGTTCGAGCAACGTCGCGTTCAATTCGTTCTGTCGCTTTAACTCGAACAAGACCGGTCTCAATTCCTCTATCTCTTCATCGTCCAATTCATACGTCCCTTGAAGTCGTTCCGCTTCTTTTTGTGAAATTTGTCGGACGAGTTTCGCTTCTTCTTTGACGAGCGTGCTAAATGCCACCATGTCATTTTGAATAAGTTGCTGTTCTTTTGCGTAAGCCAATTCGAGTAACCGTTTATGTAATGTGAGCATGAGTCTCTCCTTTTTTCAAAAAAAGAGCCGACTAAAGAAAGGGGTACCCCTTATTTAGTCAGCTTCCGTGCCGTGTTATTCAGTGCGAAGGCCTCAAACGGACCTCGCTTCCATTCATCCTTGTAGAAAGCGTTTAGCGATTTCGCGCGCGTCCCGTGAATATGTGCCTGCATCAATCTCCGCTTTTAAAGCGTCGATTTTAGCGAGACGGTCCGGATGTTTCACCGGTTCTTCAAACCGGGCGCGAGCTTCCGCCGAAATTGACAATTGGTCCGTTTGGCTTGATTGCGCGGGCTTCGGCTCGACTTGCGTTTTCTTTTCATAAGTGTTTGGTAAGTGTACCCACTTGGCTGAATCGATGCGCATGCGTCTTCCCCCTCTTCATGATGTTAATCCAAACGATAAGCGCGGATACTCGACTTTTTCGCCAAGCCCTCCTGCATCTCCTGTAGACTGGACAGTTCCTTCTGCATTTCTCTCTGGCAGTTCGAACAGATTTTCCCTTCATTCGTAGGCCGACCACAACGGACGCAGCTGATGGCAAGCGCCGGATTGTCTTTGATGATCAAGCGTCCTTCGTGGATGTATCGCGTGATATCAAGTTCAGAGACACCTGTCGCTTCGACGAGGGCTCCGATGGTCGTCTGTTTGTTGGCTGGTTCACGAATGAAATCGCGGACTTTCAAGAAGTTTTTATAATCGACTTCATTACATGATGGACAGTACGGTGAACGTCCCTGTTTCATAAACAAGCGCCCACACATTTGGCAAGTTGCTGCATCCATTGGTTTCACCTCTGCCCTTTATATCGGACGCGATTTTGATTTGTTTAGCGCCCGAAACAAGCAAATCGCAGAAACTTCTGATGCACCTGCCTGTTGCAACGAAAATGCCGCCTGATGAAGGGTCGTTCCCGTCGTATAGACGTCGTCTACAAGAATGATTTTCCCATATTTCACTGAAGTTGGTACAGTGAAAGGGTTCGTTCGGTGTCGTCTTCCTTCTTTCCCGAGTTCACGTTGACTTGAAACCTCCGTTTTTTCGAGAATCTGCCGCGTCAGACCGATATATCGCGCGAGCACCTCGGCCTGATTGAAACGACGTGTCTGAAGTCGCTCCTTACTCAACGGAATCGGAACATAGGTCACGCCAGATGAACGCAATGCCCGAAGCGCTGGGGCAACCGATGAGGCAATGACGACATCCCCGCTGAATTTATATCGATGTAGCCAGTCAATTCCTGCATCATCGTACGCGTACAGGCAGCGGACGGTCAAGTCGAGACCGAGTGCGAGCCAGCGGATGCAGTCCGGACACGTCTCACCGGTCTCATTTGGTTGACCGCAGCGTGGGCAACCTGTCCCGAGCGGCGTCAGTTTCGACTCGCAAGAGGGACACACCCAGTCCCGTCGCCATAACGTATCAGGTGTCCACGGGACGGTCATCGACTCATGACAAAGAAGACATTTCATCGCCGATTCGCCTCCCTGATCTTCTGGATGGCAACATCTTGTCGGAATGTCCGCTCCTCGTAAAAGAAACAGACCTCTCCTGTCGGTGTGTCCGGTTTTCGCCCCGCCCGACCCGCCATCTGAATGAGACCCCGCGTCGAGAAGAGACGATGTTCACTTTCAACCACGGCGACCTGCACGTCGCGAACCGTCATCCCTCGCTCCCAGATTGAGGTCGCAAGGACGATCCCTTTCGTTTCTTGAAGCCAATGGAGTGTATCCAACCGTTCTTCCGTGTCAGCAGAAACGGTTTGACACGTGATACCTGCCTCTTGTAACCGACTTTCATATCGCTCCAAATCAGGCTTCGTCGGCACAAACAAGAGACGGGGTTTCAAGGCGTGACGTCGACAGAAGTCTAGGAGTCGTTCGTCGGACTGTTTGACAAGTGTCGGGACCGGCAAATCGAATCCGTGATAGCGCCGCGACAGATGAACCTTCGGAAGCAATTGTTGCCAAACGGTCGGGGTCGCCGTGATAAATAAGAAGACATTTCTCCCGGCCCGACGGATTGTATTCCAAAGTGCCACATCAAAGGCAAACGGGAAGGCATCGGACTCATCGACGAGCACATAATCGAACACGTCACGTAAATTCATGAGTAACGGTGCGGTCGCCACTGTGATCATCCCAATGGAGTCTTTTTCTCCCCCTCCATATCGTTTAGTGACAGGGACTGTGAACGCCTGTTCTAATCGTTCGACCCATTCGATGGCGACATCTTTCCTCGGAGAGACAACCAACACTCGCTTCCCTTCATTGACAACACGCTCAATCACGGGAAACGTCATCTCGGTCTTCCCAGCGCCACACACCGCATGCACAAGTCCCGTCCTCCGTTCGTCCCACCACGTGAGCAGTTGGTTCGCGACCCGCTTTTGGTCTGGGACGAGCTCGAATGGCATCGTCAATTCGGTCGTCTCGGTTGGAGTTGTGATGTCCCGTTCCTGTAGAAAATCACATCGGCAGACACGCCCGAGGTACAAACAATTTCGGCAATAGGCACAGCGTCCATGATGACAAGTGAACGTCCGGACGTGCGTGCTGAGACAGCGTTGGCAGACGCCGAAGCGGATGGCTCGTTTTCCTTTCGGTGCGACAATAAGTTCTCCCATAACCTGACTCCTTTTTGTCATCACGCTACCAAAATACCTATGTAAATACGATTCAACTTATCTAAAACAACATAGGTCTACTACACAAATAGGACCCGACGAAAAAATCGGGTCCCATCTGTTAAATCTGTTTATAGAACATGATCGCCTCATATGGACGAAGAGACAACGACATTCCGTCGAGCTCAGGCACGTCGTAGTTGTGACTGACGACGTTCACCCGCTCGAATCCTTCTGGAATCGTGTACGTCGTTTCAATTCCATAGAAGTTGGCGACGACGAGTAGCTCCTCTCGGTCCGTCTTCCGTGTATATGCCCAAACGTCTAGCGAATCAGGAGTAAGAAGCGTGTAGTCTCCGTCCGTCAAAACGTCAAGTTCTTTTCGTAATGCAATCAAGTGTTTGTAGTGGTAGAACACTGAGTTCGGATCACGAAGCGCCGTTTCAACGTTCACGTCCTCATAGTTCGGCGCCACGTTGATCCACGGTGTGCCGCTCGTGAAGCCGGCATGTGTCGTTGCATCCCACTGCATCGGCGTTCGCGAGTTGTCGCGTGACTTCTGTTTGATGGCGGCCATCATGTCATCATGCGACACGCCCTCTTCCCGCTTCAACTTGTAGATGTTGAGCGTTTCGATATCCCGATACTCGTCGAGCGAATCGAAGCCAGGATTCGTCATCCCGATTTCTTCCCCTTGATAGATGTACGGCGTCCCTTGAAGGCCGTGGAGCACTGTCGCAAGCATCTTCGAGCTCTCGACGCGGTGGTTCGTGTCGTTCCCAAAACGGCTGACGACACGTGGTTGGTCATGGTTGCACCAGAAGATGGCGTTCCATCCTTTCCCGTGCATCCCACGTTGCCACGTCGACATGATGTCTTTTAATTGAACGAAATCGAACGGCGCCGCGACGAATTTCTCGCCGTTCGGATAGTCGACTTTCAAGTGGTGGAAGCTGAACGTCATGCTGAGCTCGTTCTCGTCCGGGTTTGAATAGCGTACGCAGTGATCGAGCGTCGTCGAAGACATCTCCCCAACCGTGATGACGTCGTGCCCATCAAATACTTCTCGGTTCATCTCTTTTAAATATTCGTGGATGCGTGGACCGTCCGTATAGAACTTGCGACCGTCCGATGCGTCTTCTGGGAAGTCCTGTTCTTTTGAAATGAGGTTGATGACGTCCAGACGGAATCCTTTGATTCCTTTTTTACGCCAGAACCGCATCATCTCGTAGACGTCCTCGCGCATCTGTTCATTCTCCCAGTTCAGGTCAGCCTGTGTCACGTCGAACAAGTGGAGATAATATTGTCCGCTCTTCTCATCATATTCCCACGCATTCCCACCGAACTTCGATTCCCAGTTCGTCGGTTCGTCGCGCCAGATGTAGTAGTCACGGTACCGCTCGTCTCCCGCCAATGATTTTTGGAACCATTCGTGCTCGGTCGAAGAGTGGTTGACGACGATGTCCATCATGAGGCCGATGCCCCGCGCCTCTGCTTCACGGATCAGTTCGTCGAGGTCCTCCATCGTCCCGTAAGACGGGTCGATGGCATAATAATCACTCACATCATAGCCGTTATCGTGTTGAGGTGACTGATAGACAGGCGTCATCCAAATGTATTCGATGCCGAGTTCTGCCAAGTAATCCAGCTTCGCCGTCACCCCTTTGATCGATCCGGTCGCGTTCCCTTCCGGACTGTAAAAACTTTTCGGGTAAATTTGATAGACGACTGATTTGCGCCAATTTTTCTGTGTCATCAACGACATCTCCTTTTTGTAAGAGTTTTCATTTCAATAAGAAAGAGGGAAGAACTGCCGTCCCTCCCTCCCGAGTCAATACTTATGCGACTTTGTTTTCTTCAAGTTCACCTTTCTTCATGTAACGCTTCGACAAGATGAATGTGAGCGCGAACGGAACGATGATCGCGATGACCATGCCCACGATGAAGAGAAGGATCTTATCTGTGAAGATTGAGAGGAATCCAGGGAGTCCTCCGACACCGATGGCGATTGCTTGCACATCGTTCAATGTGATAAAGATAGCAGCGATTGCCGACCCGATCATAGCTGAGTAGAACGGGAATTTATTTGGTAAGTTGACCCCGAACATGGCCGGCTCTGTGATTCCGAAATAAGCCGAGATGGCTGAAGTCGATGCCATGCTCTTTTGTTTCGCGTTGTGCTTGTAGACGAAGAACATCGCGAGTGCGGCCGAACCTTGAGCAATGTTTGAGAGTGCGATCATCGGCCAGATGAACGTACCGCCTGTATCTGCGATCAACTGAAGGTCGATGGCGATGAACAAGTGGTGCATCCCGGTGACGACGAGCGGTGCGTAGAACAATCCGAAGAGGAGTGCCCCGACGACCGGTACGGCTTCGAACGTGTTGACGAGTCCTGTCGCGATCACGTTTCCGATTCCACGAGTGACCGGTCCAACGATTGCGAGTGCGAGGAATCCTGTGACAACGATTGTTGTGATTGGAACGACCAAGAGTTGAATGGCGTTCGGTACACGTTTTTTCAAGAACATCTCGATTTGGCTCAAGATATAGGCAGCGGCGAGTACCGGCAAGATTTGACCTTGGTAGCCGACTTTCTCGATTTCGAAGAGTCCGAGGATATCAAACGTCGGGACATCTCCTTCAAGTGCTGCCGTTCCGTAGCCCCATGCATTCAAGAGGTCCGGGTGAACGAGTAAGAGACCCATGACGATCCCGAGTACTTCGCTCCCGCCAAATCGTTTCGTCGCCGACCAACCGACGAGTGCCGGTAAGAAGACGAATGACGTATTCGCCATCATGTTGATGAGATCCCAAAGTCCTTGCAAGTTCGGATACGCCTCGATGAGCGTCTGTCCTTCGATGAAGAGACCTTCTGAAGCAAGTAGGTTGTTGATCCCCATGAGGAGACCGGCTACGATGATGGCTGGAATGATCGGCATAAAGACGTCAGAGAAGACTTTGACGAGTTTTTGAAGCGGATTCATTTTTTTGCCGCCCGCGGATTTGACCTCGGCGACCGTTGCCGCCTCAAGTCCAGCGAGCTTGATGAACTCGGCATAGACGCGATCGACATCGCCGGCTCCGATGACGATTTGATACACGCCGGAGTTCTCGAACGCCCCTTTGACGAGATCGATTTCTTTCACGCGTGCCTCATCGACTTTTGATTGATCCTTGAGGGAGAGACGGAGACGCGTCACACAGTGCGCGGCCTTGTCCACGTTGTCTTTGCCCCCGATCGCTTCTAAGATCTCAGCGGCAATTTGACGATAATCTGCCTTCATGTTGAATGTCCTCCTTTGTTTGAAAACTGTAAATGAAAACGGTTACTTATGAGTACAAACAAAGTATAACTTATCTATATAAGTTAAGTCAACAACTTATATATACAAGTTAAACATGAAAGTTTTGCGTCGTGATTTACTGTTAAAATTCCCCTATTTTGACTTAGGGCAAACAAAAAACCCCTTCCTGTACGAAAGAGGTTTACCGACGGGCGACGTCGCTAAACTGGAACTTGTCCAATCGGTGACGCGACTCCGTATATTCAAATTGTTGCCCTTCATATAAGAACGTATCGTTCGTGATGACGATGACGTATTCATAGTCATGCAAGTCGAGCCGTTTCCGGTCAAGTTCCGTCACATCTTCAGCTGCAATCTTCCGTTTGGCATAGCTGATTTGTAGCCCAAGCTCATCTTCGATATATCCATAAATCGATCGAGCCGCAATCTCTTCTGTCAGACCGGGAACGAGGTCTTTGACGAAATAGTTGATGTCTAAGATAACGCTCTCCCCGTCAAAGTTTCGAACCCGTTCGATGCGAAACACATGCGTCCCTGGCGCTAAGTTCATCCGTTCGGCGAGCCATGTCGGGGCTTCTATCTCTTCGAACGAAGCGACGTGGGTCTGAATGGATCGACCGAGCATGCTCGCGTAGACTTCTGAAAAACTGACGATGCCGTTGAATTGAAACTCGATCTGGTCACGTTTCAACACGAACACGCCTTTTCCATGATGCTTCCGGACATACCCGTTCTCCTGTAAAAGATCGAGCGCTTTCCGGACCGTCCCCCGGCTGGCCTCGAACTGATGCATCAACTCGGTTTCAGACGGAAGCTTTGAGTCAGCGGGTCTCGTGCCATTTCGCATCTCTTCTGCCAGACGCTCAAAGATTTGGCGATATTTCGCCATTTCATTCCCTCCTCCATTGAAAAAGACGACCTTAGACGGTCGTCTCTCTTACCATTCGCGACGATACCATGTGATGCCGATTGCACCAGGTCCGAGATGCGTTCCGATGACGGGACCGAAATGGCTTCCCGAGATATGTGCTTTCGGGAACTTCTGCTTCATCGAAGCGATTTCTTCCGCCTGACGCTCCGGGCAGTTGGCGTGAATGATACCAATGCAGTACCCTTCCCCGTCTCCGACAATCGATTCGTCCATCATCTCTTCGATTCGGCGTACGGCCTTCTTGTATGTCCGAATCTTTTCGAACGGGACGATCAATTTATCTTGGAAATGAAGGACCGGCTTGATTTGCAAGAACGATCCGACGAGCGCTTGCGCCGCACTCAATCGTCCGCCGCGTTGTAAATGGTCGAGGTCATCGACGACGAAGTACGCGCGAATCGAATCACGGACCGCTTCAAGTCGGGCGATGATTTCTTCTGGTGTCGCCCCGTTGTCACGGAGGTGAAGAGCCTCTTCGACAAGAAACGCTTGCGGCATACACGAAATCTCTGAGTCAAACGCATGAACCGTCACATCGACCATGTCATTTAACGCGACCATCGATTGGTACGTTCCGCTAATCCCGCTCGAGAGCGTGATTGCAATCACGTCTGTCACATCGTCCGGCAAGTTCTCAATCAATTCAACCGTCTCACCGATGACCGGTTGCGACGTCGTCGGCAGGTTCCCTGCCTCGATACGCTCGTAAAACGCCTCAGTCGACATATCAATCGACTCGCGGTACGACGCACCATCGAAGATGACACTGAGTGGTGCGACATGGACGTCATGTCGCGCCAAAAAATCATCCGACAGATAGGCGGTACTGTCGGTTAAAATCGCAATGTTTCCCATACTATATCCTCACTTTACGTCGTTTCATTTTCCAATTATGTTAGGATTCCATTCCATATTGTAACACAAAAACGAGGTAAAGCATCGGTGACGCTCAAATCTCGACCCAACCCCGGCGAATCGCATCCACGACGGCTTGCGTCCGGTCGTTCACGTCCATTTTACGAAGGACGGAGGAGACGTGGTTTTTGACCGTCTTCTCACTGATAAACAGCATGTCACTGATGTCTCGGTTCGAGCGACCGTCGGCGAGAAGGTGCAACACCTCGACCTCACGGCGCGACAATAATTGATAGACCGGGTCATCTGTACGGCTCTCGACGCCACGTCCCGCCTGTTCCCCTTTGAATTGTAAGAGACGGCGGTAATCCTTCAGTACGTTCGTTGTCACTTTCGGATGAAGATACGCCCCATCCTTTGCGACGGCACGGACTGCTGAGATCAATTCTGTCGATGCGACTTCTTTTAATAAGAATCCTGATGCCCCCGCTTCAAGCGCATGTGTGATATACGACTCGTCATCATGGATTGACAGAATGAGGACACGTGTCTCTGGTGAAAGAAGTGACAGTTGCTTCGTCGCCTCGATCCCGTTCATGTCCGGCATGTTGATATCCATAATTAGAATTTCTGGTTTTTGCTCGCCAGCGATGCGGATTGCTTCGCGTCCCGTACGCCCTTCGGCGACAACTTTAAATTCATCCTCCAAATCAAAAATCCGCTTCAATCCCTCGCGGAACAGTTCGTGATCATCCACGATCGCAATGCGTGTCTGTGTCATTTCCATGTATGTCTTCCCCCTTGTTCTCTCACGGAATCGGAATCGACATCCGGACGACTGTCCCTTTGCCGACTTCCGAGTCGATGGTGATGCTTCCGTTCACCAATTCAATTCGTTCGCGCATTCCGACAATCCCAAACGACTCTTCGCCAATTGCGCTCGGTTCAAATCCGATGCCATAGTCGCGGACGTGGATGTGAATCACGTCGCTCGCTTGCTCGACATTGACGATGATTTCGGCTGTTTTTGCATGTTTGATCGCATTTTGTACCGATTCTTGAACGAGACGGAACACGTTAATCTCCAGCTTCTCCGGTAATCGCGCACGCGACCCTCGATAGTTGAGACGCGTTTTGATTGCCGTATACTCCTCCGTTTGATGGAGATAGCGCTCGAGCGTCGGCAAAAAGCCTAAATCATCAAGCGACATCGGACGTAAATCATAAATCAAACGACGGACGTCGACGAGCGCCCCACGAATTAGCTTTTTCAATTCATGTAATTCGGCAAATGCCTCATCTTTTCCTCGTTTATCAAACGTCTTTTCAATCAGGTCGGCCCGTATCAGAATATGAGCAAGCGATTGCGCTGGTCCATCGTGCATCTCGCGGGCGAGATGGCGCCGTTCGCGCTCAGCCGCTTCGAATACGCCGATGGCCATCTCTTGTTTTTTCATCATGTCCGAATACTCTTGCTGTAAGTCATCCCGTAAGAAGTTCAAGACGACACTCACGCGACCAATCAACTTTTCGGCACGTTCGATCGTGTCCTCTAAGATGAGCAGACGACGTTCTAAGTCGTTCCGGCGTTGCTGTGCCGCCATCTCTTCTTTTTGGACAAGAAAACGTTCGAGTTGCATTTGATTCGCCCGTTCGTAGGCTTCGCGAATTTCTTGTTCACTATGTATATGAAACTTTTTACTGACTTGAACGAGCTTGGCCTTTGCAGCTTTCACGAGTCGGTCGAGTCGATCGGACTCCTCGATGTAGAACTCGATTTTATCCGTCAATTCTTTTAACTCGTTTTGAATTGCTGAATATTCAGTTGCAGAACTTTCGGTTATACGGACAATCTCCTCTTTACTTTCCGTCACCGTTTCAATCATATTTGTTATGATATGTTCTAAAGCTGTCCGATCGGTAATATGATTCACGATGCCATCCCCTAATAGTTCGGTAGTTAATCCTCATCTATTCTTATATATCGTCCCACTCTAAACAGGTTTACAGCGGACATGAGAGATTTTCTATAATTCCATTCGCTATAAATAGCGTATGTGCCTACTTGAATTCTAAAAAAAATATTTAAAAATAGAAAGGAGAATTTTCAGAAATGTCTATTGAGTCAAATTATACTATAAAACAAAGTGGAACATACGAAGTCGTTATCCAAAAATCAAAATTTATTGCTCATTTCAAACGTGTCGAAACAGAGGAAGAGGCGCAGGCGTTTATCCAAGCCATCAAGAAAGAGCATTGGAATGCAAACCATAACTGTTCCGCGTATATCATCGGGGAACGGAACGAGCACCAAAAAGCGAACGACGATGGTGAGCCAAGTGGTACGGCCGGCATGCCGATGCTCGAGGTGTTACGCAAACGCCACTTGAAAGATACGGTCGTCGTCGTGACACGTTATTTCGGTGGAATCAAGCTCGGGGGCGGCGGACTCATTCGTGCCTACGGTGGAACCGTGAGCGAAGGACTTGATGCGGTCGGCATCGTCGAACGCCTACCGATGCAACAATTGACACTCACCGTCGACTATACATGGATCGGAAAAGTCGAAAACGAGTTGAGACAGTCTAGCTATCTGCTCGATGACATCCTCTACGCCGACCTCGTCACGTTTCATGTCTCGGTACCCGTGGAAGAGACAGAGGAGGCGCTCGCTTGGCTGACAGACATGACGAACGGTCAAGGTCAGCTTCAAACTCATGGGATCCGCATCATCGAACGTGATTTCAAACGCTGAAACGCCTATACTAAAAGAAACGACTGAAATGAGGAA
Organism: Exiguobacterium sp. SRB7LM; assembly: GCF_015712685.1. Lineage (GTDB taxonomy): Bacteria > Bacillota > Bacilli > Exiguobacteriales > Exiguobacteriaceae > Exiguobacterium > Exiguobacterium profundum. The sequence continues at coordinate 1,438,936 of NZ_VWVR01000006.1, forward strand.
ACAACATGAAAACACCCCCACGCAAGAAAAGATCACCTTGGAAAATTGTCCTCATCGTGTTGGGTGTCGTATTGCTCATCGGTGGTTCCGCTTTCGGCTATTTTGTCTTCAAAGCGAATGAAACCGCCGAAAACGCGAACAAGGCGTTGGAACGTGGCGACAAGTCAGAACGTCGCGACGAGTCCATCGACTTGACGAAAGATCACTTTTCCGTCCTGTTAGCAGGAGTCGATGGCGGCGCCTCGCTCGAGGAAGGACGGACTGATTCGCTCATGGTCGCCACGTTCAACAAGGAATCGCGGCAAGTGACGCTCGTCAGCATCCCACGCGACTCGTATGTCGACATCATCATCGACGATGAGGATCCGTTCAAAGACAAGATCAACCATGCTTACGCTTACGGAGGCATTGACACGACCATCGCGACCGTCGAGAACCTGCTCGACATCCCGATCGATTACTATGCGACCATCAACTTTGACGGAATCGAAGATTTGGTCGATGCGGTCGGTGGCGTCGAGATCGACGTCCTCATCCCCATCTCCGGAAAAGCGACCGGAAATGTCGAGCTAGAGCCTGGCGTTCAAGTCTTGAACGGAAAAGAAGCACTTGCCTATGCCCGGATGCGGAAGCAAGACCCTGCCGGTGACATCGGTCGAGCCGGTCGACAACAGCAAGTTATCGAAGCCATCATCAATGAGGCGACGACGATTGACTCGTTCATGAAGTTAAATCGGATCATGAATGCCGTCGGCGAGAACATCCGGACGAACATGTCATTGTCAGAGGCTTCACAACTCCAGCCGTACGCAAAATCGCTGAAGTCGTTCAACCGAGAAACACTCGAAGGGACGGACCTGACGCTGAACGGGGTCTACTATTATGAAATCGACCCGGCTGACCTTCGTGACGCCCAGACCCTTCTCCAGACGGAGCTCGGCATGCCCGTTACAGCTGGTGAACCGTCAACCGATGAAACGGACGATACGATGACCGAAACGATCACGTACTAAAACAATAATAGCCAGTATCGCGCGGCGATACTGGCTATTATTTAGGTTCGCGGTCGACCGAGCAGTCGTCGGGACGTGCGAATGATTGGTTTATAGTTCGGATGAATCAGTTCGGTTGATTCCACGATCAATTCAATGACGATCAACACGACGATGAACGTGATGACCGCACCGAGCATCGTCGTCTTGGCGAACAAGATGGATGAGATGCCAAAGAACAAGGTCATCCCGTACATGAGCAAGACGGCTTGCCGTGTCGTGAAGCCCATATCGATCAACTGATGATGCATATGCGATTTATCCGGCGACATCGGCGGTCGCCCTTGGACGAGCCGGCGCACGATGGCGAAAATCGTATCCGAGATCGGCAACCCGAGCAAGAGGACCGGGACGACGAGCGAGAACAACGTCACGTTCTTAAACCCGATGAGCGAGAAGACGGCGAGCATGTACCCGAGGAACAGTGCTCCCGTATCGCCCATAAAGATTTTCGCCGGATAAAAATTATGAACGAGAAACCCGAGCGTGCTCGCAAGAAGCAAGAGCGCCATCATCGTCAAATAGACGTTTCCCTGAATGATGGCTAAGACAGCAATCGTCCCGAGAGCGATGCTCGACACACCGGCGGCGAGACCATCGAGACCGTCAATCAAGTTGATGGCATTCGTGATCCCGATCAGCCAAAGGACGGTGATCGGGATGCTCCATGACCCGAGGTAGAGTTGCTGGTCGAACGGGAGATTGATGAGTTCGATTCGCATCCCCGAGTTCAAGACAACGACCGTCGCAATCATCTGCCCCATCAGCTTGACACGGGCTGATAACTGGAACCGGTCATCGATCAGTCCGGTAAGGAGAATGACGACAGCGCCAATTAAGATAGCGTCGTTATATCGACTCGTCGGAAGCAGCAAGGCGTAGCCGATGAAGAATGCGATAAAAATCGCGAGACCCCCGATTCGTGGCATCGTCCGTAAATGTACTTTTCGTGCGTTCGGATGATCGACTGCACCGATGAAAAATGCGAATCGACGAACGAGCGGTGTAATCAAGATGGCCATCACAAAACTGACCAACATGGCAATCCATAGCATGGGCCGACAGTTCCTCTCTCAAAAAAATAGACTCTGGCGAATTATATCACATTTTGAATCGAGGAGTGGATATCAGTCCGTTTACAATAAAAGCCGATGAGGCGTTCCCCATCGGCTCTGGATCATGAAAGTGTCGCTGCCACTTCTTCTGTCGGTTCGTATGTATACAAGCCGCGACCAATTTTTTTGATTTCCGGGTTGACCCCTTCAATTTTCACCATCAATTGGTAAATGTTGCTGATGTGATGACGGTAACGAAGTTCAAGTTCCATTTGAATATCACGCACGCTCATCGTCTGACGCTCTTTCAGTAGATCCGTCACTTGATGAACGTACACCTCGAGCGGATAACGCTGGTTCACACGGCGCGGACGTAGGCGTTTTGACGCATCGGCCGTGGAGTCCTTATCTTCTCTATCTCGACTCAATTCCGCAATCAAATACTCGGCACGTCGTTGCAATTGACGATACGATTCCTCAATTTCCATCAATTCTCGATAAATATGGTCATTGATATTCGTAGATTCCATACACAAATCCCCTTCTACATCCAATTATAATTAGGAATTCCCTAATTTAAATCAGTAATTCCTAATAATCCCTCTATATCTTCTATAAAAGTGTAACGGATTTGTAATGTGTTTGTCATCTCTTTTTGGGCAATTCTGTCTATTTAGGACTTTAGACTCAAAAAAAGACGGCGACTGTTCGGGGCAGTCGCCGTCTCACGGAAGATGATTGTAGTCATTTACACATCAACGCGTTCGAGGATGCGTTCGAGCGAAAGTTCGTCAGTAGAAGCGACGATGAGGTCTGCATGACCAAGCATCGATTCTTCTCCGACGGCGACAGCAAACATATTTGCCGCTTTGATTGCAGTTACGCCGGCAGCCGCGTCTTCAACGCCGATGGCGAGTTCGGGTTTCACGCCAAGGGCAGAAGCGGCCTTCAAAAACACTTCGGGGTGTGGTTTTGATTGGGCGACAGTTGCTGCATCGACAATATGGTCGAAGTAATGTCGGACACCAAGTGCGTCAACGACCGCAAATGCGTTCTTTGAAGCAGAAGCCATTCCGATTTTAAGTCCCGCCTCTTTGATTTCATCGAGGAATGAAACGATACCAGGAAGAAGATCGTCGGATGAGATATGTTGAATAAGTTCAACGTAGTGCTCGTTTTTCTTTTGTGCGAGTTCTGCTTTCTCTTCCGATGTGAAATCGTTTTGTTTACCGCCGAGCGCAAGGATCCGCTCAAGCGATTCAGTCCGACTCACGCCTTTGAGCGTTTCGTTGAATTCGCGGTCAAATGGAATTCCGAGCTCTTCACCGAGCTGCTTCCAAGCGAGGTAATGGTACTCTGCGGTGTCAGTGATGACACCGTCCAAATCGAAAATCACTGCTTCAATCGTTGACATACATGCTTTCCGCCTTTCCTTCAAATGCTTGTGTCGTCAGACTACATTTAGGGAACTTGACAAGTACCCGTCGCACGTTTGGTCAATGATGCAAACGGTTGCACTTGTTCGATTTCTATTATAAATGAAAACGTTCTCTTGATGCAACCGTTTTCGCAAAAATCAAAAAAAGAGAAGAGCCTGTGCTCTCCCCTCTTTCATTACAATTGAATGCCGACCACTTTCACGTTTACGGAACGTGGTGTCATCGCAAGCATCGTGTCCATATCTTGCGTGATGCGCTCTTGGACGGCCGTCACCGTTTTGATGATTGACTGTCCGTACGCGATATAAAGCGACAAGTTGATGGTGATGCCTTCGTCCGATTCATCGACTTTCACATGTTTCATGAGCGCACGCTCTGACAATTTCGTGTCTTCTTGCGTGAACGAGACGTATTTCGTTTCTTTGACCGCGACCGCGGCGATCATTTCAACGACGTGACGTGATACGTTCACGTCGCCTTCTGTGCTGTGCATTCCATTTTCGTATGGCATAGGGTCACTTCCTTAACTCTAGTTTCGTTTCTTCTTAATAAAGTGTAGCGGAAATGAAGCGTTTAGAAAAGACTTTACCCTTTTACACCCTTCGTATTTTGGACTCGCTTCACGTCAATCTCGACGAGCGGACGCAAGAGACGGACCATCGGTGGACTGATAATCACGAGGACCATCACAAAGGCGACACCGAACAAGACGAGCAGTTGCATCCAAGATGTCGGCATGAATCCTGCCGGTATAAACGCCTTCCAGGCGACAACAAAGAAGACGTGGACGAGATAGACGTACAGACTATACTGTCCGGCACGCGAGAAAATCGGGAGCTGTCGTCCCGGGATGATGAGCGCGAAACTAATTGACATGAGGAGCGACACCGTATAGACGATCAAAAAGGCGAACGGTCCACTCCACATCGCCTCAGGGACGGCCGTGTCATAGGCGAAACGGAATTTGAATAAGTTCCCGATATGATAGAACGTATCGTCTTGCTGGACCCGCATCGAGACCAAGAGTCCCAGTGTGAGCGTGGTGAAGACAATCGCCCCACCGATGCGGTATCGATTCCGGTGCTCGGCCCGTTTCGGTAACTCAAAGAAGTTGAGCGTATTGCGCTCGGACATCCAGTTCCCGATCAAGAAGAACGGATAGAACATGATGACTTTTCGTAACGCGAAATACCCCGTCGCCTCGGCTTGGAATCCGAACAGGAGCGCGAATAATAGTGCATACAACACGTACCCTTTCAGTTGTGTCACATACGGGGTGATGATGTACCAGAAAATGATGGCCATCAGATACCAAAGCGCCCAGTACGGCTTCAACAAATTCAGACCCGGATTTTCAAGTGAGAAAATCGGAATCCCTTCTGTAAATGCGAACCATGACCCAAGGATGACCTGCCAAATGACATAGACCACGAATAGCTGGATTACGCGCAAATAGCGGTTCTCCCGATAAAAGTAACCGCTCAACATGATGAACAACGGCATGTGGAAGGTATACAGGAACAGATACACCCACTTTGGTAAAATGTCGTCATAAGCGCCGCGGACATCGGTCAACAAGTGTCCGAAGACGACGAGTAGGACGAGCACTCCTTTAATATTGTCATACCAATAATTTCTCATAACATTCCCTCTAGTTCTCTATGATGACTGCAATGAAGCTGACCTTCATGTTTTCACATTCTCTTTACAGACAGAATCCATGTAGGTCTTGGAAAATCCCTCACCTATCATAAGCGATTCCTCTGCCAAGTGAAATTACGTTTCAACAAAATTTTCATGTCTTCACTGTCATCATTCCCATAATTCGAGGAATACAAGCCGAAACGTCAAAAAATCCTCACGATTCAGCATGTTGTGTGCGTATTCAAATGGACGGGATTGGGTACAGTATAGTATAGTGGTGTTACTAAATATTCAGAATATTCTAATAAAGGAGGTGGAGAGAATGGCATCGATCATCCGGAATCGACATCATATGGTGCATGACCCAAAGCGTTCATTCTCTAACTTTGGATTCTGGTGGTTCGTCAGCGTCTTTTCCGTCGGATTGTTCCTTGTCGCCTTCGAGTCCGTCCGCAACGGGTTCTCTGCCATTCATCCTGTCTTATCTAGCATGGCTTTCCTCGGTCTCACGTTCGTGCTCGGTGTCTGCGCTAAACTGGCTCGTGACGTCTGGTGGCTCAACTACTTGCTCGAGCGCACCCAAAACCGCTACTTATATATCGGTGGCGACACGCTCCAAAGTTGGCAGTATACGCTCGACTCGATTTGGTTGCTCACGCGCACCTCACAAAAAAAGCTCGGCCGATTGTATATCCAAATCGACCGAACTGTGCGTGCTGAGGAAGCGAAACGTTTATTCGCCGCCTATTTGATTGACCGAGGGGTCCTCGTCGTCTATTCTCGTCCGAACAAACCGAAAAAAATGGCTTGAATGAATCAGTCGAGGTATGCGGCGATCCATGTCCGTGCTGCCTCGACTTCTTCCATGCGAAGTTCATGTCCCCCCGAGTGATAGAAGAGCTCGACGTCCGCTCCCGCGTTTCGGAGTGTCGACGTCAGCTCTTCTGTTTCTGTTTTCGGGCAAATCGGGTCGCGTTCGCCAGCCGAGATGAACACGTTCGTTCCTGACAAGTCAGGTAGCGTCAATGAACGGTCCGGTACCATCGGGTGGAATAGGAGTGAAGCAGTGAACGCCGGATGACGGTAAAGTGCCGACCCGATTAAATTCGCCCCGTTCGAGTAGCCGAGTGGGATCATCTTATCCCGGTCGATGCCATACGTTGTCGCCGCTTCATCTAAAAAATGAAGGAAGCGCTCTGTCTGTTTCTTTAAATCTTCAAGGTCGAGCACCCCTTCCGCGTGACGACGGAAGAAACGGGACATCCCGTTTTCAATGACATCCCCTCGAAGCGTTAAAATGTTCGCTTCGGTCGATAGTTCTTTCGCGAGCGGAATCAAATCCTGCTCGGTCCCTCCAGTTCCGTGTAATAAAACGAGTGTCGTATCTTTTGTACCTTGAATGAATTGATGAATCATATGTGTTCTCCTCTCGGTATCGTGATTGCTGGTAGTGTGCGGACGATTTTATCTCGGTCCGCTTCGAGCCATGGTGGCAAGCGCAACGTCTCACCGAGCGTGTCAACGGATTCGTCCACAGTGAATCCAGGTACGTCCGTCGCGAGTTCGTGCAGGATACGTCCGGCATCATGGAAATAGACGGAGCGGAAATAATTTCTTTCTTTCACTTCGGTCGGTCTTAATCCAAGATCAAAGATGGCGTCTTGCCAGGTCGGATAATGGTCTCCGTCGGTAACGCGCCACGCGATGTGATGAACCGTTCCCGTTCCAGGGACCCCGTTTGGTAAAATCGTTTTCTTCACATCGATGACGTTCCCGTAATCGGCTGACCCTTTCAAACGGATCCACTCTTCATCCTCTGCGACCCGTTCAAAGGCGAACAGTTCCGTCAACAAGCGCACGGTTTCGTCCGGTGCTTTTGACAACAAAGTCGCTCCGGCGAATCCGACAATTGCTTCACGTTCTGTGATACCGGGGATGACCCAGCGTGTCTGTTTAGAGCTCGGTCGGGCGACGAGTTCGACGACGAGTCCGTCCGGGTCTTCAAATAAAAGTGATGCCTCGCTGAACCGTTCAGTGGCGACGGTCGCGATGCCGTGCTGTTGTAGTCTTTCTTCCCAGAACGGTAAACTTCCTGCCGGTACGAGATAAGTCGTCACGCCAACCTGTCCGCTCCCGACCTGCCCTTTCCCTAAGCCCGGGATTGGAAAGAACGTGATCACCGTCCCTGGTGTCCCGACTTCGTCCCCAAAATAGAGATGATACGTACCAGGGTCATCAAAGTTAACGGTCTGTTTCACGAAGCGGAGACCGAGTACCTGTCCATAAAAATCTAGCGTACGTTGCGGGTCTTGTACCATCGACGAAATGTGATGGATTCCCGTAGACTGCGTTTTCATTGTCATCCTCCTTTTATTATCTTGATTTCAAGATAAATCATTTACCAGAAAAAGTGAAACTTTTTGCTCAAGGTGGCGTACGATAGAAGAAGAGACATTCTAAGGAGGTAATAGAATATGGCATTACATATCGAACGCGTCATTAAGGAATTCGGTGACTTTAAAGCTGTCGACGACCTCACGTTCCGCGTCCCACAAGGGGAAATGTTTGGTCTGCTCGGTGCAAACGGTGCCGGCAAGACAACGACATTCCGCATGATCCTCGACATCTTGAAGCCGACCGATGGGAGTATCACGTGGAACGGTAAAGCGGTCGACCATCGCATCGTCGGCTATTTGCCCGAGGAACGTGGCCTGTATCCCAAATCCCAAGTGCGTGAACAACTCGTCTTTCTCGCAAGCCTAAAGGGCATGCGCGGGAGCGATGCCAAACGCGCGGTCAAGTCATGGCTCGAACGCCTTGAAATTCCTCAATATGAAACGATGCGCGTCGAGCAACTCTCAAAAGGGAATCAACAGAAGATTCAGCTCGTCGCCGCCCTGCTCCATAACCCGGAACTCGTCATCTTAGACGAACCGTTCAGCGGGCTCGACCCGGTCAACGTCGAGATTTTGAAGCGTGAGGTTCTCGCATTGCGTGACGCCGGGACGACCATCGTCTTCTCTAGTCATCGAATGGAGCATGTCGAAGAATTGTGTCAACACGTCGGTATCTTGAAAGGTGGCCGTGCCGTCGTGAGCGGTGATGTCCCGACAATCAAATCACGCTACGAAGAGCCTGCCCTCTTTATTGAAACGGACCAGATCCACATTCTTGAGTCGCTCCCAGTCGTGGAGACAATCGAGCCTTACAAATCCGGTCATCTAGTACGTTTGCATTCTTTCGAAGATAGTGACGCCGTCCTGTCGGCACTCGTCCGTCATCAGGCGAACGTGAAGACGTTCATGCGCCAACCGGTATCGCTCAATGACATCTTCATCAAGGAGGTCGGTCAACATGTTTCATAACTTTGGACCGCTTTATGCGTTCACACTCAAATCGAGAATTCGTTCAAAAGCATTCCTCATCTCGACGGCGTTAACCATCCTATTCATCTTCGGGTTTACGAACATCGACCGCATCATGTCTACGTTTGAGGATTCCGAGCAAGCGAGCGCACTCGTCGTGTCTGAGAACAAAGAAATCGTCGACACGATGAAATCACTCGGCTATGAAGACGTCGCCTCTAGCGAAATTACGGAAGAAGAGGCACGGACCGGCATCAACGACGGAGAGTATGGGGTCGTCGCTTTTGTCGACGGCTATGATGCCCGCGTCATCTCCGAACGACCGGAACAGGAGTTCACGACCATCTTGCAAACATCTTTACAACAGTTGCGCAATGCGGAATTGATTGAATCGTCCGATGTCGACCCGGCCGTCATCGCTGCTCTCAGCGAACCGATCCAACTCGACGAGTCCTATCTCGGACGCGGTGGAGAGAACTCGGATGAGCTCCTCTCGTCTTCGGCGCTCGTTTACGTCATGTTGATGCTCCTGTACATTTCAATCATCACGTACGGATCGATGATTTCAACAGAAGTGACGACGGAGAAGTCATCGCGTGTCATGGAGCTCATCATCTCAACGACTCATCCAGTGACCCATATGCTTGCGAAAGTGACCGCTATCGGGACACTCGCCCTCATCCAAATCGGAATCTTCCTTGGGTTTGGTTATGTAAGTGCGAGTGGTAGCGAACTGGCGACGACGGTCATCGAGAACGCTGGCAACGCACGGGCTGTCATCTATCTACTCGTCTTCTTCTTGCTCGGGTACTTGTTGTACGCCTCACTCTTCGCTGTCCTCGGTTCACTTGTCAGCCGTGTCGAAGAGTCACAACAAATGGTCATGCCGGTCATCATGCTCCTCGTCGCTGCGTTCTTAGTCGCGATGTTTGGATTGAACAACCCGGATGCGACCATCGTGACCATCCTCTCGTTCGTCCCGTTCTTCGCTCCGATGCTCATGTTCCTTCGCGTCATGCTCGTCGATGTGGCCGTATGGGAAGTGGCGCTTTCGATCGGGTTACTCATCGGAACGATCAGTATCACACTGTGGATTGGCTCGAAATTCTATCGTGGCGGCGTCTTGTTCTATGGAACGAACGCTATTAAACAATGGCGACAAATATTACAAAACCGTCAATAACGTTTACAGCAAATTCGTTTTCGTTTACTCTAAAGAATGTGCAAAATGAGGAGGAAAACGAACTATGCGATCACGATTACTCGCAGCCTTAATCTTTACGTTTATGACGACGCTCACGACGTTCATCTGTTATACCGTCTTCTTAGACGCGGATGCGTTATGGCAAATCCTGCTTGCCTATGCAGGCAGTGCGTTCATCGGAACGCTCGCGTTTTGGTATCCGGTCAGCAGACGCTCTCAAACGTCCCGCTTCGGTGGCGCATGGATCGGCATCATGATTACTGCAGCGACACTCATTGGCTTCACCGTCATCCGTTTCACATTCCGCGGGGACGCAGCAGCATTGCTCGACTGGCAAACGATGCTGGCGAGTCTTGCCTACACATTCGGTTATGTCGGATGGGTGCTCACAATCTTGAATATCGTGCTCGGCTTCTTACTCGCCGGCACACGTCCAAAAGTACGCTACGAAGCGCGTCCGATGCGCTGATTGAAGTGACCAGGGGATTCTCCTGGTCACTTTTTTGTGCACAAAAAAACCGTAGAATGCTCTACGGTCATTGCAATTTATACGATTTATCCACGACACCATACTCCGCGTACTGGAATGAGTTGTCTGCGAATTGGTCTGGGACAAGCCGTTCCACATAGCGTGCGAACGGGACGATGTGACGCGTCGTGTCATGTGACCGTCCGAGATCAAGCACCGCATCCACGAGCGCTTCGAGTGCATGATGCGTCGTCGGCTCTTCATCTTGGTCGAAGATTCGTTGTAACTCTTCTTCGTGCATCAAGTCAAAGGTGCGCATCCGCTCTTCGAGTTGCCGTTGCATTTCTTCGACGGACTTCCCGTGCATCGCTTCTTCATAAGCGAGCTTCATCTGTTCGAGTTCCGGCACTTTTCCTCGCATGAGGACTTTGAGCGACTCGCCCGTCCAAATATGGCGTGCCAAATAGTTCGGGTCGATTTGCAAAGCGTCTGCGAGCGCCTCTATGTAAGGCATGGTCGGATAGACCTCACTCAGTTCGGTACGTCGGATAAAGTACGGTGCGACACCAATCTGTTCCGCAAGCGTCTCAATCGACAATCCGGCCCGTTCCCGTAATATTCGAATCCGATCCCCGTATCCCCGGTATGGTGCATTTTTTCCATCCATCTCAATTCCCCCTTCCCTCTCTTCATTATAATTCCCGCATTCGCAAAAAAATACTCGGAAGCCTAAGCTCCCGAGTCATGGGTCGTCTTCTTATTTCTTTGTCAACTCGACGACTTCCGAAGATCCAGCTGTCACCGTGTCGCCTTCTGCGACAAGTTTGTTCACGCCGAAGCTGTCGTGGTTCGTGATGATGATCGGAGTGATCGTCGATGGCGCGTTCGCTTTGATGAAATCGAGGTCGAACGTGACGAGTGGGTCGCCTGCTTTGACAAATTGACCTTCTGTAACGTGTGTCTCGAAGCCTTCACCTTTAAGGTTTACCGTATCCAAACCGATGTGAATCAAGTATTCCGCACCGTTGTCCGCGTTGATACCGATCGCGTGTTTTGTTGGGAATACTGTCGCGATTGTTCCGCTAACCGGTGAGACGACTTTTCCTTCTGTCGGCTCGATTGCGATCCCGTCACCCATCATTTTTTGTGAGAATACTTGGTCCGGTACGTTCGTGATGTCGACGACCTTTCCTGTAAGCGGTGAAACCGCGTTGAGTTGTTCTTCTTTACCACCAAAAAGTTTTTTAAAGAATCCCATAGCTTAATCCCTCCAACATGTTCTATTGAATCGAAGTCTTCACTTTTATACCCGAAAAGCTAATACTTCAATCCCTACCCTATTAACGGTATAGTTGTAATAAGGTAGTGCGAAATCGTTTTACACATCGTAAGAATACGAGTGTGCAATCGCTTTTGCAAGCCCTTTTTACACTTTGTAAAAATTTCACACGATGGAGGCGCTTACAATGACGACTTTCACAAAATTGTCATATGAACGGCCCGACTTGGACGCTTTAAACAGCAGATTGTCGGACTATTCTGCCGAATTACAGCAAGCCAGCACACTCGAGGAAGCGAACGAACTCATTCGCCAAATCAACAAAGAACGGAACGACTTTGAGACACAAAGTCAACTCGTCGCGATCCGACATTCGGTCGACACACGCGATTCGTTTTATGAGGAAGAACAGGCCTTCTTTGACGACGCACTTCCGGTCTATGAGAAGGAGATTCAAGCGTACTATCGCGTCTTGACGAACCACGAGCTTCGCACTGAACTCGAAGCGGAATGGGGCAGCCAACTGTTCTCTCTCGCCGAGCGCGCACTTGAAACGTTCGAGGAGTCACTCATCCCGAAACTGCAGGAAGAAAACCGCCTTGCGACAGCTTATCAAAAGGTCATGTCCGCTGCGCAAATCGAGTTTGACGGCAAGACACTCAACTTGTCACAGTTCGGCCCATATCTTCAATCACCAGACCGTGATGTCCGAAAAGCCGCATCTGTCGCCCGCTATACATACCTTTCTGATAACGGCGATGAGCTCGACCGCATTTATGGGGAACTCGTACGCGTCCGTACGGAAATCGCTCACGCCCTTGGCTTCCCGTCGTTCGTCGAACTCGGTTATGCACGGATGCAGCGTGTCGGTTATGACGAGTCGATGGTCGACAACTTCCGGAAACAAGTCCGTGACGTCATCGTCCCGCTCGCTTCTGCTTTGAAAGAAAAGCAGGCGAAACGAATCGGTGTCGACCACCTCTATTACTATGACGAGTCGTTCGTCTTCCCAGACGGAAACGCGACACCGCAAGGCGATGAGTCGTTCATCATCGAAGGCGGAAACAAAATGTATCGTGAACTCTCAAATGAGACGGACGAGTTCTTCCAGTACATGCAGGAACGCGGCGCCCTCGACTTGACGGCGAAACCAGGGAAATCTGGCGGCGGATACTGCACGTACTTACCGTCTGAAGGACTTCCGTTCATCTTCTCGAACTTCAACGGGACGGCAGGCGACATCGATGTTCTCACGCACGAAGTCGGTCATGCCTTCCAAGTGTATGAAAGCCGTCATTTGACGACACCGGAATACGCCTTCCCGACTTATGAGGCGTGTGAGATCCACTCGATGTCGATGGAATTCTTCTGTTGGCCATGGATGGAGCTATTCTTCGGCGACCAAGTCGACAAGTATAAGTTCAATCACTTGGCAGGTAGCATGACGTTCCTTCCGTATGGCGTTCTCGTCGATGAGTTCCAACACGTCGTCTACCGCAACCCTGAGATGACAGCAGCCGAGCGTCGTCAGGCGTGGCGCGATTTGGAGAAGGTCTATCTCCCGCACCGTGATTACGAGACGAACGACTATCTCGAATCGGGCGCATGGTGGCACCAACAAGGTCACATCTTCCAAAGCCCGTTCTACTATATCGACTACACGCTCGCACAAGTATGTGCATTCCAGTTCTGGGTGCGCATGCATGAAGACCGCGAAGCGGCATGGAGCGATTACCTCACGCTCTGTCAGGCAGGCGGAAGCCGTTCGTTCCTCGAACTCGTCGAACTGGCAGGTCTCAAATCGCCATTCGCAGACGGTGTGTTGAAAGAAACGATTGATCAAATCGAAGACTATCTCTTGAAACATCCGCTCGCGAACTGATAAGTAAGACCATCGGAAGCTTCCGGTGGTCTTTTCATTTGGGTTCACTTCGTACTGAAGTATGAAAGGCAAATCAATCTTTTTATTCCCTAAAAAAGAGAGGAGAAATTGATATGTATATGTCAAATTTCCGCTTCTAACCCTAACATCGCCCCTACATATTGGGATGCTGTCATAAACGTAATAAAGGCACACAATTCACTAATTTCCGCCTCCGTGAATGTTTCTTTTAACACCTCAATGATAGAAGATGGAATTTCTCCTTTCATTTTTAAGAAAACTTCCGCAAAACCTACGGCAACCGCTGTTTGTTCATCGAATTGAATTTGATCTGGCTTTCCTTTTGCTCGACAATATTCACATCCATTTCGTTGCGCAAGTGTTCGACGGACTTGTTCTTTCAATGTGGGAGAAAGTTGACCCGCATTATTCAATGACTCCCCTAATTTTGACCAATTTCCTTGAATTTCGATATTATGACCAAGTAAACGTTCAAACTTTGTTCTTCCATGCTCCGCTAACTTAATTCTTGGCATTTCCTTCACCTCCTGTACTTATATGATAAAAGGTCTATCCATTCAACTCCATTTCATCCACAATCAATATGTACCTATGAACATTCAATAAATAACGAAATGAGGCAAAATACGTGTCATGCTAAAAATCGATGAAATTGATTACAAACTCATCCATGAATTAGAGCACGACAGTCGTCTTTCCATGAGCGAACTTGGACGACGTATCAATCTTTCCGCTCCTTCTGTTAGCGAGCGGGTTCGACGACTAGAATCATTTGGAGTCATCAAACAATACTCGCTTGTACTTGATCACGAAAAGCTAGGTCTTCCAATTCAATGTATCATCGAGGCAACAGTGAAGAATGGCCAATATGAAGCGTTCATTCATTATTTAAAACAAAAACCGAATGTTTCATTTTGCTATCGCATATCGGGTGACGTCTGTTATCTCATCAAAATGCAATTCTCGTCTTTTTCTGCAGCTGAATCTTTTATCGATGAAGTGATTCCATATGCTCAAACAAAAACACAATTCATCTTTTCAGAAATCGATATTTAATCAACGTGAACATGCAAAAGGACTGGCAAAATTGCCAGTCCTTTATCGTTTTAAATGACATCTAACGGTTGTTTCGTTGTCGGTGGCGGGAACGCCTCATCGAGCGCAGCAAAATCCTCCTCACTCATGTCGAGCAAGAGCGCTGCCGCATTCTCCTCGACATGCTCGGCCTGCCCGGCTTTCGGGATGGCGATGACGTGTCCGCTCCGGATCGTCCAAGCAAGTAAGACTTGCGCGACTGAGGCACTATACGACTCCGCAATCCGATTGATCGTTTCGTTATTGAAGACCTCTTCTTTCACGTCACTTCCTTCAGCGAGTGGAGCGTATGCCATGACAGGAATCCCTTGTTCTTTTAGATAAGGAAGGAGGTCGTACTCAATCCCGCGACTGCCAAGATGATAGAGCACTTGATTGACCGCGCACTTGTCTCCATTCGGTAGCGACAGCAATTCCTTCATATCGTCCACGTCGAAGTTCGAGACTCCCCATGCCCGAATCTTTCCGTCCGCTTTAAGCTGTTCCATCCCTTGAATCGTCTCCTCGAGCGGGGCATCGCCTCGCCAATGGAGTAAGTAAAGATCCAGGTAGTCCGTCCCGAGTCGTTCGAGCGACGCATCACATGCGCTGACGAGTTTGTCGCCATACGCATTGTATGGATACACTTTCGAGACGAGAAAGACATCTTCGCGTCGGTCTTGGATTGCTTCCCCTACCAACTTCTCAGACTCCCCTTCCCCATACATTTCCGCCGTGTCGATGACATGGAGTCCGCAGTCGATTCCTGTCCGAAGCGCCTCAACCTCGGCATCATGCTTCGATTTGTCTTCCCCCATGCGCCATGTACCTTGTCCGAGTGCGCGCATCTCGCGCCCGTCTTTCAATTTGACGACGTTTTGCTTCAAAGCTGCAAGTAATAAAGAATGTGGTAGTCGTTGATTCATAACGTTTCCTCCTTTGTCCATGCTTCATGTAGTGGACCCGTCGTCCCGAAGACGGGGTCAAACTTCGGTTTTTCGACTTGTTCGATTCGCTTTACGTTGTCCGGTCGTTCTTCCGTCTTTCCTGTCAACGTGTCATAGTCACGACCGTCCGGGTATGCCCCGACCACTTGAAAATCGTCGCTCGCCTCGATGCGACGATGTCCCGTTCCCGCCGGTAAGACGAGGACATCACCTAGGCGGACGCGGACGAGGTCACCGTTCGTCCCTCCGAGTTGAAGCGTCGCTTCACCTTGTAATATGCCCAATACTTCATGCGTGTTGCTGTGATAGTGATGATAGTCGAACACCCCGTTCACCCAACTGTTCGTCCATTCATTATGGGCAAACGTCTCTCGCATCCCGCTCGGGTCATCAAAGACGCCACGATAGAGGAGCGCCGGATAATCCGGATGGTTGGGAATGGAGCCGTCATCTGTAAACAAAAAAGTTTTCACGTCCATCCTAATTCCCTCCTTGTCTCTGTCCCTGTACCCGACTTGTCACTACGAAAAACGGTCGTCCGTATTGGACGACCGTGATGGTTATGAAATGACCTCTTCACCGGACTGATCGATATGGCACTCGCCCCAGGCGCACATGGCGTCCAAGATTGGCTTGAGTGACCATCCATACTCAGAGAGTGAGTAAATGACTTTCGGCGGAACTTGCTCGAACACCGTACGAACGACGACACCATCCGCTTCGAGCTCACGCAATTGTTGGGTGAGCATTTTTTGCGTGATGTTCGGCATGAGTTTACGCAGTTCACTCGTCCGTCGCTCCCCTTTAATCAAGTGACACATGATGACGACTTTCCACTTACCGCCGATGACGTCAAGTGTCGCTTCGACCGGAATATTATATGGCATTTCGTTTCCTCCATTTCTTACATAGGCACTTTTTGGTGCCTACCGCACTAAAAAGTACGTACTTCTCAAACTGTTTTCATGCACTTATGATAGCAACTGTAGCAAATCTATACAAGTTCATTTCGCTTGTAACATCCCCTTGAGACGGTAAGGTACTTTTTCGACCGTACTGAACAATAGAGGAAAGTGAGATGTCTTTGCTATCCGGAGACGAAGGGCCCTCGTCTTCCACACTATTCATTTATTTTAGGAGGAACTACTCATGAATCAACCGTACACACAATCTGTCGAAGAACAGGCACCTAAAAATGGAGGGTTGGCATTACTTGCCCTCGCGATCAGCGCTTTCGGCATCGGAACGACCGAGTTCGTCCCGGTCGGTCTTCTCGCATCGATCGCAAGTGATTTAAACATCGGCATCACACTCGCGGGTCTCATTATCTCGGGTTACGCGATCGGCGTAGCCGTCGGTGCACCGATTTTGACGGCACTGACGAATCGAATGAACCGCAAGACGTTACTCATGGCACTCATGGTCGTCTTCATCGGCGGAAACTTGGTCTCGGCCATGTCGACCACCTTTGAACTTTTGATTGTCGCCCGATTTATCACCGCATTCTCGCATGGTGTCTTCTTCTCCATCGGGGCAACGATTGCTGTTCAACTCGTACCACCGCATAAAAAAGCGAGTGCCATCGCACTCATGTTCACTGGTTTAACTGTCGCAACCGTTACAGGAGTCCCACTCGGTACTTTCATCGGACAAGCGTTCGGATGGCGCGCCACATTCTTCGCCGTCGCAGCACTCGGTGTCATTTCAATCATCGCAAGTTTCTTCTTGATTCCAAAAGATTTGAAACAGTCACCCCCAGCGAAGTTCTCAGATATGAAGAAACTGCTCACAAACGGTCGTCTCATGCTCGGATTCTTGATTACAGCACTCGGTTACGGTGGAACGTTCGTCGCCTTCACGTACTTGACACCCATCATGCAAGACGTGACACAGATCAGCCCGAGCTTGACCAGTGTCGTCTTACTCGTTTACGGAATCGCAGTCGCTATCGGGAACGCGATCGGTGGAAAGCTCGCCAACGAAAATCCAGCGAAAGCATTGTTCTATATGTTCATCGTTCACGCAGCGGTCATGATCATCATGTCGTTCATGATTCCGTTCAAAGTGGCAGGTTTGATTGCCATCGTCTTGATGGGACTCCTCGCCTTCATGAACGTGCCTGGACTTCAACTGTATATCGTGCAATTGGCTGAAAAATATGTACCTGCCGCTGTCGATGTCGCATCCGCACTCAACATCGCGGCCTTCAACATCGGGATTGCCCTCGGCGCAACAATCGGTGGACTCGTCGCCGATTCAATCGGACTTGTGCATACCCCTTGGGTCGGTGGCATCATGGTCATCATCGCCGTCATCTTGACAGCTATTTCACGTCGTTTGGAAGCAAACTAAGGAGGCGCTTATGTTCAACAATCATAAAAGCTACAACCGGATGTACCGGGAGGGCGAGCTCACGCTCGGCCTCCACATCCCTTTAGAGAATTTTAAAATGCGTACCCCGACCCTCGAGCGTCAAGTCGAGCTCGCCCAAAAGGCAGACGATTACGGCTTCACGGCTCTTTGGTTACGGGATGTCCTACTAAAAGACCCGAACTTTTTAGACCCGGCTGTCGGTCAAATTTACGACATGCTGATCTACGGAACACATTTACTCGGTCAAACGAAAAACATCGCGCTCGGTACGTCTGCACTCGTCTTGCCACTCCGTCACCCCCTTCGTTCGGCGAAGGAAGTCGCAACGATTGAAGCATTGTTCCCAGAACGATTGATTCTCGGAATCTCTTCAGGTGACCGTCGTGCCGATTTCAAAGGGCTCGGAGTCGATCACCAGACACGTGGCGACCAGTTCAAAGAATCGCTTCGTGTCATGGAGCAGGCGCTCTATAACAACTACCCAACTATTGAATCACCTTATGGGGAGGTCGAACAGGCAACGCTCGTGCCACGTCCGAAGAAGCGGATCCCGACGATGATCACCGGGTTCGCACAACAAGACATGGACTGGCTTGGGGCGAACGGAGACGGGTGGATGTACTACCCGCAGGCACCTTTCGCACAACAGCAAGTGCTCGACGCGTGGCGCGCAAGTGGTAAAGCGCATGGTCGTGCCTTCCGTCCCTTCTCGATGCCCATGCATCTTGATTTGACGCACGACCCAGACGAGCCACCGACACCGATTCGTCTCGGATTCCGAATCGGCCGCAATCACTTGATCAAGTTGCTTGAAGCATATCGTGCCATCGGCGTGAACCACCTCTTCTTCGCCCTCTTCGACGGAGAACGTCCAGCCGAAGAAGTCATCGATGAATTAGGTGAATATGTACTTCCACATTTTCCACCTCTTGATTGAGGTTTGCCCTTCATTTTCGAAATGAAGGGTTTTTTGTGAAATGGACGGGTAAATATAAATGAATCTATGAAAAGGAGTCCTCTCATGCCCTCTCATCATGAAAAGGTAGAAAAGATTGAACTATTCTTTGATTTAGTTTTTGTTTTTACCTTCATCCAACTCACGTTAAAGCTAGAACATCACCTTAGCGTTCATACATTTTTAGAGGTTCTCATCCTCATGGCCCTTATTTGGTACATCTTCGAGGGCTATATTTGGTTGACGAATACGACTAAACTGACAAGAAGGAACCATCAAATTTTTATGACACTCGGTATGATTGGATTCATGTTGATTTCTGTCGCCATCCCAAAAGCATATGAGGAAGACGGCTTTATATTCGGACTTGGCTTTTTAGTGATTGTCGCCGTTCATTCAACTCTTTTCTTACTGCATAGCAATGACGACACAAAAAAGGCGATGCTCGCCATCGTCCCGTATAACGTCTCATTTAGCATCATCATCCTTATCGCTTCACTGTTTGAGGGGAACGTGCGCCTGATTGTATGGGGGATTGTTGCGATTGTGGCGGTATTGGGACCTCTCGTTCAAAAGAACAGGGGGCAATTCGAAGTCGCATCTTGGCATTTCCTTGAGCGTCATTACCTAATTTTAGTCATCGCCCTTGGCGAAACGATCGCATCGACTGGACGAGCCGCCATTGATGAGGATTTGACGTCCGATGTTGTCTTGACGATGATCCTTGCGCTCATGTTGACTGTTCTCCTCTGGTATTCCTATGTGAAAGACGATGAAGACCGAGAAACTCAATTTTATGACATGTATACAGATAAACGAGATCAGACAGCCAAAGCCGGGTTTTATTGGTCGCACCTTTCGATGTTCCTCGGCATCATCTTACTCGCCGTTGTGAAGATTGCAATCATACATGACCCGATGCAAACGCTCGATTTGGCACATCGGACCACGTTGTATGTCGCCATTGTCCTATTTGGATATGGTGTCATTTACTTCAACCGTTTATTTTTCAATGTATCGTGGAAGCGACTTGCGTTTCTCGCACTCCTACTCATCATTCCACTAATAGCACCGTACTTGCCGGCAATCATTCTCTTACTCGTCATCACTTTGATTTACTTCATCGCGATGATTGCTCCTCTTCCATTCTTAAAAACAAAACGACAAGAAACGTAAAACAAGCCAGAACCGTAAGTCGGTTCTGGCTTGTTTTATTGCGCACGCTAGATTTACTGATTACCTAATTGTAAGATTCGCTATCTTTTTCAGGCATTTTCATACTAAATTCTATGCAGATGACATCGTTTTCGCAAAGGCTTGTATTGTTTTATATCAACCCTTTACGTTTATCCACCGTTTAAGTTGCCCATCAAAATAATAACATTCTTCTAATTCAGTCTTGATCTCCATAAAATTACAATAATGATTCATCATAAATTGTTCGTCACTTGATT
Organism: Exiguobacterium sp. SRB7LM; assembly: GCF_015712685.1. Lineage (GTDB taxonomy): Bacteria > Bacillota > Bacilli > Exiguobacteriales > Exiguobacteriaceae > Exiguobacterium > Exiguobacterium profundum. Next base: position 1,459,149 of record NZ_VWVR01000006.1, read on the forward strand.
CACTCATATCATGAGGACATGCTCCGAACCGCGTTTCAATCCCTTCACGAGACCGATTGATTCATAAGTCCATCACATTTTCATCTTCATGGGCGCCATGACGACGAAACCATAAACTTATGGATTGAATAGTATAAGAGTTCATACATTCACACCTCTTTTTATATGTATCCAGCAATCTAAATGGATAAAGATTGAGATGCTTTTTAAAGTCGTCCTTTTCGCTCGGCTTCACGAATTTCATTGTATAGCGCAATTACAGCATCGAACGAGCTTTTGACGTCAATCCGCTCTTCTAACAGTTGATCTTCATAGAATCCGTGACGCAAATCCTCAAGGTAGAGCTCCGCTGCTTGATGAAACATCATCTCAAACTGCACTTTTGCATCTTGAATCTCATCATGTGGTTCCCAATCCGTTAAAAGTCGCTGGTCGAAGGGATCTGTTGAATGAATAAACTCTTCCCATTCTTCAGGAGATAGCATGGCTTTCCAGTAATCAAATTTTGATTCAAAACGTTGTAACGGCCGACCTGATGGAAACGATTTTTCGGCATAAGCTTCGTACAGATTTTCCCAGTGATGAAAAAACCAATCGATGATTGCCATATCCCAGTCCATAAATATTTCTGATTTGTCATGTTCGACATATTGGACTCTTCCGTCCTTATACGTTACTTCATAACGAATCGTCCCTTGAATTGACGTATCACGATAAAACATGTCATCGCGATACTCCATATCATCTAAATCGAGATTTGCCGGCTTCTCATATGTTTCAAGTGCATTCGCAAGCGATTGTACCTTTCCTGTCTTCAAATCGATAAAAGTCACATCAATCTGTTTGATGGTTCGGGGTGCTTTGATGATTCCTTCGTCATAACAGAAGGCCAATACGAGTGGTCGTAGGCAATCCGTTGAATTTGGAATTGCAATCCACTCATTTAACAGCGGGTCATGGTAATATCCCTTTTTGATTAATGCTTTTGTGTTAAGCGTATCATTTTCAATAATTGAATATAGTAGGATGTCGAGGTCTTGAATTTTACCGTAAGGAACTATTCCATAGTCGTTTTCCTCGAGTATGTTACCCGTCCGGAAGTCCCGACCGTTGCGCCACTCCACAACAAAACGCCACCGTTCGACAAGCCACCATATCCACTCACCGCCATTCATACCTGTTTGCCATTCATTCCGTTTATAGTCAATCCACTCATCTTTGTCGTATGAAACAGACTGAGAGGTACCGTCTTCATATCGGACATGATACGTCAAGATTCCATGTAGCGTGTCGCGATGGAGTAAAGAGTAGGCGGACTCGTTTAAAAACAGCATGAAATCAATAAAGTTCACTGCTTCCTCAGACCCTGCTTCTTGAAACCATAACTCAATCGATTCAATGACTCGTGCTTCCATCGATAGCTTTCCTCCCTACTGTTTGTATTCATACATACAAAAACCAACCTGATTTTTTCAGATTGGTTTACTGTCTTAGTTCACTTTATCTTCCAATTGTTTCAACTTTGTCGAGTAATACTCGATGATGTCACGGCGTCGGATGATGCCGATGAAATACTTTCCATCATCGACGACCGGCACGAAGTTTTGGTCCGTGATCGCATCGACGAGCTCTTCAATTTGTGCCGTAATCGAGACCGGCTTATAGCGAACGCGTTGCTTGATGTCTTTTAGACGTGTCCGGAGCACTTTTTCATAGTCTTCTTCCCCGCGAAGCTGTTCTGCGAGTGCCCAGAGTAAATCCCCCTCTGTCATCGTTCCGGCGTAAAATCCGTTCTCCGAAACGAGTGGGACAGACGTGAATCGATGATGCTTCATCTTTTCAAGTGCTTGTCGTACCGTTGATTCGGGGTCCAAATATTTGACGTCTTCTTTCGGATATAAAAAGAAAGCGATATTCATTTAAATCTCTCCTCAATCTGTTAATCCACCCCGCTATTGTACCATGAATGGTAGGACAGGTTGAACTAAATCCATGTTCTAATCTAGTTTCATCCCCCTTTCTCCAAAACAACACAAAAAAACATCGTGACTCTAGTCACAGCGACGTTTCAGTGATTCAAAAAATGGAAGGGAACTCCAATTGAATTATACCCGTTTTCGTTGGTTCTTACCCTTATCGACATACAAAAAGCCCCCGATTCGGGGGCCATCGATTATTGAACAAACTGCAACAACGTATCGTTAAATTTCTCTCGTTCATCCAGCACCGTACCGTGTCCACTCTCTTCAAAGCGCTCGATTCGCGCGTTCGAGATGCCTTGCTCCATCTGCTCGGCGAATGCGAAAGGACAGATCTTGTCATGCACCCCATGGATGATCAACGTCTCGACATCAATTTTCGGCAGGGCATCTCGCAAATCTTCGTCACGCAACGCCTGTGCCGAGGCAATCGTCCCATGGCTCGACGCGACGAGCGCGAGATGGTGGAACCAGTTTTGCATCGGTTTCGAATGTTCTTTCTCGAAGAAGATTTCTCCGAACCCTTCGAGCATCTTCGGTCGGTCGACCCGTGTATCGTCAATCAACGCGTCGACTTCGTCCATTGTCATTCCATATGGATAATCTGCACGCTGTGTGAAGATTGGTGCCGCGGCTCCGGCCAAGACCAATTTGTTGAGTCCATCCTCTTTATAGTCGGCTGCGTAGCGAACTGCAATCGCCCCACCCATTGAAAAACCGACGAGCGTGAAGTTTTTTAAGCCGAGTCCGTAGACGACCATATGCACATCAGACGCCATTGTCTCATAGTCATAACCTGTCGCCGGGGCATCAGATTTCCCGTATCCTCTGAAATCAATGCCGATGTAGCGATATCCCGCTTCGACGAGCGCATTCTTCTGATACTCGAACATATTGTTGTTTGCTGGCCAACCGTGCAAGAAGACAATCGGTTCCCCAGACCCGACATCCTCTACGTATAGATTTGTACCGTCATGTGCTGTAATATATCCCATCATCCAACCTCCACAGTCATTATTTAGCGAAAACACTCACAACCTCATTATTCCCTATTCCGACTTCGAGAAACCCTCTTATGTGTCGCGCCAGAGCGCTTCACCTTTTAGATAACCTTCAACGGCTTTCGCTCCTTCTCGTAAAACAGCTTCTCGCCAATCCGCGTTTTCCGGATAGAACATCGCCATGAATTCGTTTTGAATACCGTTTCGTGCCTCAGGGTCCTTTGTCCCTTCAAAGTACAGCCGGTTCTCTAAAATAATCGTTAAAAATTCACGGATGGATGCTTTTGTCGACGTCCCAAACGTACCGAATTCAAATAAGGCAGAAACGAGACCCTTGTCCGGGTATTCCGTATCGCGCACGTAGTAAAAATGATTCGTCGAATCTCCGAGTACCTCGTCCGGGTCATACACGTTGACGTTGTCTAGACCGTACGCTTGTTTTAACTCATCTTCCGTGCGACCGTCCCGTTTGCTGATGACCATCGTGACCTCGTTCGTCGGTCCGAGTGCGGTATGCCAATCGAGATGGACGACTTTTCCGTAGCGCTCAAGTAAATCATGTTGAATCCCTTTTAAAAAGATGGCAGACGGTTCGTCTTCTTCTCCCCCGTAATACACACCTTTCGGGAATTGATATTGCCCCATCCCTTTTGCTCCACTCATCGCTTTGAAGCCATCAAGCTTAATTCCAGAGCCGAGAAATGAATAGATCTGTTCACGCGCCTCATGGTAGTCGTCAATTACTCCATCCGGTACGAAGAGATGGCGCATCAGCTCATATTCACGGTTCACGTTATATGGGACCGACTCACGATCAATGACGTAATTTCTGTTCAAATCGACATTGTGTTCATTGACACGTCGAAAGTGTTTCATCCCCCATGGATTCACTGCATGTATGAGACAAATCCCCGTCGTCTCATGACGGACATGCGCGAGTTGCGTTTGTACAAATTGATGGGTCACCGCGGCGCCCGCATACCCTTCAATCCCATGTTCCCCGATCGTCATGAGAATCATCGCTTTTCGTTCTCGTTTCGGTTCTCCTAAAATGACGTCGATACTCTCATCCCCAATCGAGTGTGTCAACAGCTCCGCTTTCGGATAAAATCGTTTCACTTCAGACAGTAAGTTCAAAAACTTCTCTCGCGACTCTTCGTAAGATGATGAAAAATACTGGCTCATCGCACTTTCCTCCAATCTCTCTTCTCTCTATCCTTTCCCATCCTGAGGCAATCTAAAAACGCCTCCTTTGAGAGGAAGCGTTTCAATCAAGGGGTGCGGATTCGTTTCGAATGTTGACGTCGGAACGCCATCATATAAAAGATCGGTCCAATTAAGACGGCACCGAACAACCAGTAGAGACCAGCGTTCGCATACAGTCCTTCGAAAGAACGGAACACCCAAGCGAAAATGGTGAAGGCGACCATCAACTCGATGGTCCACAGTAGCCCACGACGAACCGCTAGGAAGACGGTGTTCGTTTTTTGGAAGAAGGCTGCGACGAATGCGATTAAGAATGCCGGAAAACTCGAAAGCCACAACATTCGATTCAACGAACTTTCAGCAAAGTACGAGTTGCCGAGAGACACGGTGATCAGAAAATGCATCAAGAGGACAAGCACGACGACAATCCAACCGACCAATACATCTCGTTCCATTTTTTTCATCACAACCAGCTTCCTCTCTGAAGAGTTGAATACTGTATATTTACCCGCTTTTCTCTTTTCCTCGTCCGATTCAACTAAAAAACGCACTCTGTTATCAGAATGCGTTTCGTGTATTATCCGACCAACTCATGCGCCCACGCTTTCGCGCGTTCGAGTTCGCCTTCCTTCAACATCTCCGTCGTCCCGTCGACGAAGAACGACTCTTTTTGGACAGCCGTCGCCCCTTTTTCAATCATTTCCCCTTCGACCCGATTGACCGCATGACCGAACCAATCAATGATTTTACCAAGTATCGGATTCTGTTTCTCTTTGACGACACTCGTGTCAAAGGCAGCCGTCCGTTTCCCTCGTAACGCATTGTCCGAAATTCCGTCCAAAAATACTTTAATGTCTTCCGTTTCGTATCCCCCATGTGTCGGTGAGCCGATGATGACCAGGTCGATATGTGCCAAGTCGCCTAATCCAATATTCAATACATGTTCCATACGTGCCTCATGGTCTTTTGACAGTTCTTCCTGCATCGCATGGGCAATCTTTTCAGTATGACCATATAGTGAGTCAAAAATAATCAAGATCTTCATGATAAATCCCCCTTTGTCGAACCTTTCTTTATTCCCGTTCCCATTTCCACGTTCGTTCATGCTTCTTTTTTGTACAGCGAACTTCGCTTGAAGAACGACCAACTTATCATGATGATGCCCATCCCGAGCAGCAAATAGCCGAAGAAGGTGATAAAATCACGTGTATGGTACGGTGCTTCGAATCGATACTCCGCTCGCTTCCATTCCGAACCGTCCTCGACCGCAATGACGTCTTCCACAGACTCCCCGTCGACTTCACGGTACACCGTCCCAATCGGATATCCGTTCGAAGCATTCCCGTAGTAACGTCCCGTCTCATCATTGACCACTGTCTCCACTTCACCGATCACGTCACCGAATGCATCCTCTTCGATTGTTGTGTCGAGCACTTCATATGCGTTTCGGTCGAACACGACAAACGTATAGGCCCAGGAAAGGGCAGATGCGGGCAGCGCAATCGAGAGTGAAACGAGCATCATGAAAATCAGTCGCCTCATTTGAGACTCCAGACGAATGTCGCCGAATCACTGACGTCAATGTCATCTGGTTCGAGTTCGGGCATCCGTGATTCCGAATAGACGACGTCCTGACTATAGAGGACGTTTGTAGGCGAAAACAGGTGAATCTCCCCCCACGTGTAGTCAATTTGAAGCAAGTCCCCTAGTTCAGCGCCTGCTCCCTTCGCAAGGAGTTCTGCTCGTTTCTTCGCATTCTCCGCAGCACTCATTAATAGCTGATCTTCAATCGCATTCGGGTCTTTCATCGTGAAACGAATGGAGAGTGTAGGATTTGCGCGAGATTGACTGATTTGTTCGATGACGTCCGATAGTTTGGACGTATCGAGCGCAAATTCGAGCTTCGTCTTCTGTTTACAGACGTATCCGACAAACCGCGACCGATAATTCTCATCTCGATCACGATAGCTCTCATATTCCGTATCGATGGAAAAGTCACTCGTTTTAAGGTCCGTCTTGTCAAACCCTGCGCTCGTGATGGCTTTTTGAAGATGGGACACCGCACTTGTCGCCTCGGTCATCGTATCTTCGTATCGTGGCGCTTTCGAGACAAGGTCCATGTGAATCACAATCAAATCCGGTCGAGATGAGACATTCCCTGTCCCTTTTACGGTAATCTTCCGTTCCATATCCATTTCCCCCTTATCGATTTGAGTTCTCCATTATTCTGAAAATCGCGTCATCATCCAGTGCTCTACTTCATCGAGTGAGTCCAAACCTTGTAAGGACGGGTAAGCATCCCGCTCGAACAACAATCCGTTTGGCGTAACTAAAAACAGATAACGTTCCCCATCCGGAAAACCGTAATCGGCAATGTCTTTCAGTCGAAGCGTCGCTTCATTTTGTTCCCAGACAAACTCGTCATCGTATGGAATCGGCATGAAAATCCCTTCCATGCCTTGTTTCACGTGCGAGATAACGGACGCATCTGTTGTCTGTCCGGTTTCCTTGATGGCATCAGCACGAACAATCAAATCTTGCCCGACTTGCACATCCCCACGATACACATTGGATACGTGTATCTTGATAAGAGACTGATATTCTGTCTCTCCGTTGAAATCAATCTCGATATGCCGAATATCCGTGACCGTTCCTCTGACCACGACCGGATCCCATTTTGAGAATAGTTCATCCTCTGTCATCTCCATCATATTTTCCTCGGAAATATCTGGTTTTACTTTTGATTGATCGACAATGTGAACGGAATTCGCAGTGGAATCCGTGGATAGCGGGATTCGTTCGTTCCAGACATTCGATGTGAAGAGCATGAATCCCGAAGCGACAGCGATGAGGAGTCCTGCTCCCCATTTCAGTCGTTGATAAGGTTTTCGCTCTATCATCATCGATTCCTCTATATATCGGTCATCGACTTCCCCGAGTAGTCGAAGGGTCTGCTCACTTTTCATACGCGAACCCCTTCTGCTTCAAGCGCTCGCTGTAACGCATCCCGCGTGCGCTTCAAGGTCATTTTGACATGGCTCTCCCCGAGCTGATGTGTCGTTGCAATTTCTTGAATCGAGTGTAAATAGAAATAACGTTGCATGAACATCACCCTTGTCAGTCGAGGTAGGTCTGCTAGAAATTCATTCAACACGTCGACGAGGTCTTCGTCTTTCATCGATTCCGTAAGGACATGTTCTAGTTCTTCATAGACGAGCGGTACTTCCCCACCGCCACGTTTTTTTGCATGATTCTTCTTATAACGCTGTAGTGCGAGATTTCGCACGATCTTCGTCAAATACGCTCCGAGTCGAAGCGGACGTGTCGGCGGGATCGACTCCCACGCTTTCATATATAAATCGTTCAAACACTCCTCTGTGTCTTCGCGATTCTGTAGAATATTATAAGAAACACGATGACAATAGCTTCCGTATTTCTTCTTCGTCGCGACAATCGCATACTCCGATCGTTCCCAGTACCAATCGATGATGACCTGGTCATCCATCCAGTTACCCCCCTTCGTAATAACCCCTCTATAACTATAGATCCCAACCTCATATCATCGGTCACAATCTATCAAAAAAGCCTCGTCATCGAGACGAGGAATGTTATCCTGATTCATCATTGCTTCCAAATCGATACGGCAAGCCCGCCAATGTAGCCAATCATCGCCCCGCTCGCAATCCCATATGTCAATTGAATATGGAAGAAGAACGAGAGAATTACACCGAGTGTCGTCCCCGCAATCAATCCAAAACAAATGATACAGTCTTTCCATTCTGGTGAATCCATCTTGCTCCTCCTAACCTATGAGCTCAATCTGACGACTTCATCTCTCCAATCGCTTTGAGACCTTTTAGTGCCCTGACTTTCCGAGTATGATGTTGGACCGCATAAGCCAACATCGCGACGACAGCTATGTTCAATAGGATGGTCCATTGCGCATATGGATTGGAAAGATTCGCTACCACCACAACAAAATTGGCGAGTCCCACTGCGCCATACAGTTGGATGATTCGTTTCTCCCGCTGAATCATCGAATCAAAATCCGAATACAATTGGAACGGTCCGTCACTCGTTCGTTTTCGTAAAAAGATCCACCGATACGACGTATCGACCACTTCGACTCCAACTTCATCTAAGAATGCCATATACGCCTTCGACTCGGGGTGAGAAGGTAAGTTGGACAACAATTCGATTCGGTAGGTGAACGTCCCAGGTTCAACTTGTTTGAACACATATCGCATCAAACGAAAGGATTCGAGCGCCCAACCGGTTTGAGCCATCTCATTGAGCCACTTCTCTTCCTTCTCATAATCAACAAATATGCGATAGACCGTTTTCGTCTTCATGTATCCAACTCCTTCGTCCATTCATGTCCGTGCTGCACCAGTTCTTCTAGTCGCCTTAATTCCGACCGAAGTGCCTCTCGACCAGTTGCCGTGATCTCATACTCTTTCTTCCGCCCCGTACCTTCAAGCGCCCGAATCCAACCTCTCTCTACTAGACTACTGAGGGCGCCGTATAATGTACCTGGCGCGAGTTGAACCCGCCCATTGCTCAATTCTTGAACGAATTGCATCATCCCATACCCATGCCTCGGGACTTGCAGAGATAATAATATATAATAAACCGCCTCGGTTAATGCGCCTGTACTTGACTGTTGTGTCACGTATCCCGCTCCTTTGTATCGTTCTTCGTTATATCGTCATCCGATATATCAAAAATATCCTATTTTTGGTTAATTAACAAGAGCTGTGACATAATATTTTTATTTTGGTCGTTCTTCGTATAGTTTTGGTAATCGTGTTTTGTTTGTCATGACATCATAAAAAAGGGACTCAATATGTACTGAGCCCCTTGTTTTGTACTTCATGGTTTGTCATGAATTTTTCAATAATCTACTTAATCATTTTCTTGTTTCAATCGGTCGATAATGTTATCTTTCTTTATTTTTGAAACGGAATATAGCATCGAGGCACCCACAATCATGAAAATCATGATGACGACAAACAAAATGCTATTCCACGGCAAGGTAAACGGAGCATCAAACGTATTGATTTGCGCTCGATAGATGAGGTACATGATGAGAAGACTGATGGGAATCCCATACGCAAGGGCTTTCACCCCATAAAAAATGCTTTCATAGTACACCATCTTATTGAATCCTTTCGGAGTCATCCCAACCGAACGAAGCATCGCAAACTCACGACGACGAAGTGAGACGCTCGTTGAAATCGTATTAAAAATGTTCGCAATCGAGATTAGCGAAATTAGCACGATAAACCCGTACACAAATATTGATAAAAGTAACAACATCTGTTCTTGTTGTTCCCGTTGTTCCGATACGTTAAAGACATACAAATCCAAATTCTGTTCCGCTTCAATCACTTGTTGTGTGTCCTCGGGATCGTCTGTATTCAACGCGATTGACGGACTCGATTGTTTCATCAAATCCCCGATTGCGTCTTCTTCAAACGTCCCTTCTCGTACTATCACATCTAGCCATCCAAGAGAACCTGTCATCACACCGGTCGGGGCGATATCTGTCATAGCGCCAACTTGAATCGTTTTAAGCGGTGCCGTGTCGCCCGTTGCATTCTCGTCCCTCAATTCAAACGTATCACCGATTTCTGCTTCGACCGTCTCTGAAGTGATGAATTTTTTCTGATCCATGTCTTGATACGAGATCTCATCAATCAAGACGGCTCCTGGTAGGTCCCCGTCTTCAAAACGACTGACAGGCGCTCCGATTTGTTTCAAGTACGCATTGAAACTTTCATCATCTAATTGATAGAGGGATACGTAGTACATAAATTTTCCGTCAACAAACGTTGATGCCAAATTCTCGTTCTCGATAATTGCACTCGGTAATTGAGATTTGCTGACCATCGTTTGGACCGTTGCATTTTCAAAGTATGTTCCGTTCGTCACATGATCTAACGATTCATAACGTCGTAAATCATTTTGATCAAGCGTTGAACCATTCACAAGAATATCGAAATCATAGTCTGCTTGAGACATGTCAAGGGACTGTTCGAGACGATCAGTGAAGTAACTGACCACTAAAAACAGGGCGATACTGATGACGAGCGAGAAGACGGTAACCAGATACCGTTTACGGTTGCGCTTCGTATTCTTCAACCCAATCTCTGCTTCTAAACCGAAAAGACGACGAACTAGTTTTGACGTCTTCACTTGTTTTGACGTCAATCGTACATCTTGCGTTTGACGAATGGCGTCAATCGCAGAAATCTTTGAGGCTCGACGCGCCGGAAGATAGCAGGAAATGAAAATGGTTACGCTCGAAATGAAGAGAGTTAATAGTAAAGTAATCGGTGTGACGACAACTTCAAACTTCTCCGTCACGTTTAACGCTTTTTCGGCAAATGCATTGATGAATAGGAATGTGAACGCAATACCCGTAATCCCCGCCAGGATACCGAGTGGAATGCTAATCCCACCAATGACCACCCCTTCAAAATAGACCGAGTTTCGCTTTTGTCGCTTCGTAGCCCCGACACTTGCCAACATTCCGAGGTAACGAGAACGCTCCGACACACTGATGGCGAATGCGTTATAGATTAGAGAAATCGAACCGATCACAATGACCGCCATGATGATTCCACCAAATCCATATAGCGTTTTACGCAAGCCATCGTCATTTGTCACTCCATAATAACGAAGCAACGAGGAATTATAGGCGACACGTTCTATGTTCTGTTCGGTCATCAACTGTTTCGCTTCCGAATAAATCGAGTTGTCTACATCGTTCAAGGCGACGAACGTATCGACTCTTGCTCCATTCAATTCTTGATCATCGATGAATCCGACGACTGTATACCCTGGCGACCAAGTCGGTTCCCATTCAGGTCGAGCCATCGTTCCAACAACCGTCAATGTCACCGTATCCTCAACGTTTAATTGTTCAAGAATCGTCTCATCTTCTCGGATCAAACCATCATTTTGTGTCAACACGTGACCTGATGACGGATCAATCCGCTCTCCAATCTCAAGTGTCAATTCATCACCGATGTTATAGGTGACGAGGGCATTTTGGCGAATCCCTTCTGAAATGACGACTTCACCTTCTTTTTCCGGTAGACGCCCCTCAGTCAAGTCAATCGGAAAACTCTTCAATCCGGATGTGTTATAGTTTCGAACATATAAGTATGGTTTGTAAGCATTTTGTGACTCTTCTAGTTGAGCATACCCATCATTTGAAAGGATGACAGCCTTCGTGTTCGCATCATTCCGAATAGCTTCGACTTGCTTTTCGTTTGTATCTAGATACTGAACATGCCATTCTCCATTATCTGCGATGTCTTGACGAATCATCAAATCCAAAAAAGAAGATCCGAGCGTTGTGACAGCTGTAATCATCGATACTGAGATGATGACTCCGATGATTGTAACAAGCGAGCGTCGTTTGTTCTCGCGCAAATGCCGAAGTGTCATTTTATTGATGATGTTCATGCGCGGACGACCTCATTCTTCGCAATCTTGCCATCTTCAATCGAAATGATACGATCCGCCTGTAAGGCAATTCGCTCGTCATGGGTAATGATGATGAGCGTTTGATTGAATTTCTTATTGAACAGTTTTAACAGGCTCATGATTTCTTCACTATTTTGACTATCCAAGTTTCCTGTCGGCTCGTCGGCTAAGATAATAGCTGGATTACTAATCAATGCCCGACCGATGGAAACGCGCTGTTGTTGCCCTCCCGATAATTGATTTGGTAAATGGGTCAATCGGTTTGACAAGCCCAAGATACCGATGATGCGTTCCAAGTGAGCGATATCCACTTTTTGTTCATCTAATAGCATCGGTAACGTGATGTTCTCTTCGACCGTTAAAATCGGAATCAAGTTATAAAACTGATAAATCAAACCGATTTGTCGACGACGGAAAATGGCAAGCTGCGTCTCGTCCAATGCATAAATGTCTGTTTGATCAATCAACACCTGTCCACTCGTCGGCACATCGACACCACCAAGTAAATGCAACAATGTCGATTTCCCCGAACCCGAAGGCCCGACGATACAGACAAATTCACCTTTCTTCACCGTGAACGAGACGTCATCGAGCGCTCTGACCTCCATCTCGTCCTTGCCGTATACTTTCGATAAGTTTTGTACTTCTAATATGTTCATGTTTGCACCCTCCAGTACTTGATCTACTTCGAGTGTACCGAGTGAGTGTGACTCGTCTGTGACTCGAAAGTGACGATTTCGTCACTTAGCGGTCAGACAACTGCTTTATAAAAGCGAATATGAAAATTCGTTCCGACCCCAGGTTCGCTTCGAACAGTCAACTCACCTTCCTGGCTCATAATGATACTGTGTGCCATGGCAAGCCCAATCCCGACACTTTCTTCGCTCGCATTTACACCTTTATAAAACCTTTGGAAAATGTACGGGAGGTCTTGTTTTGCGACGCCAATCCCCGTGTCACGAATCACAATTTCTGTATACAGCGTATTTTCACTAAACTCGATGAATACATCGCCCTGTTCCGGCGTATGCTCCACGCAATTTTTTAAGATGTTGATGAGTGCCTCCGTCGTCCACTTCAAATCACCCTCGAATGTAACATCTTTTTCGCCTTGAACATGGAGTCGTTGCATTTTAATATCAATCGGTACGAGCATCGGTTCCGCTACGGCTTCAATGAGCGCAGGGACGGATACCAATTCGCGCTTGAAATGTATTGTCCCGGCATCAATTTTTGATAGTTTGAGGAGAGAAGACAAGAGCCACTCCATTCGTTCAAGTTGTACTTGTACGTTATGGGTGAATTCTTGACGCTTTTCCTCGGATAGACGAGGGTCACTGAGGAGATCTGCCATGACGGTCATCGAGGTGAGCGGTGTCTTCAATTGATGGGAGATATCGGAGATCGCATCCGTTAACTTCTGTTTATCTTCTTCAAGATGCGCGCCTTGTTCAGATAGCATTTTCGTCACTTTGTAGAGTTGGCTCTTTAACAAACTGAGCTCCCCTTCGCGATTATCACGGACATCCAATGTATAGTTGCCATTACTGATTTCTTGAAGATATCCCGAGAGCTGCTCGATTTCTCGATAACGCCATGCCGTGAAACGATACGTAACGCCGAAAAGTATGATTGCTAATAGGACGACCAGAACGGCCGCCTCTATGGACATGAATAAGACGGCAATACCTACAGCTATTCCAATGAAAAATAGACAAGTGAACAAGTATATTCTTATTTCTTGGTTTCGCAACATATTAACGCCCCACCTTGTATCCGATTCCACGCACAGTCGTAATAAGCATCGGGTGTTGTGGATCATCCTCTAGTTTCTCGCGGAGTCGCTTAATATAAACGGTCAACGTATTATCGTTCACGAATTCCCCACCCACATCCCAAATCTGATCGAGTAGTTGGGCCCGTGACAACACTTGCCCTGTATGCCTCCCAAAGATGAGCAACAAACGATACTCGAGCGCTGTCAACAAAATTTCGTCCCCATTCTTTTTTACTTTTGCATCTTGCGTATTGATTTCAACTGGACCAATCGTCAACAGAGGCGAGCGTACGTTTTTATTGTATCGACGAAGTACCGAGTGAATTCGTGAAACGAGTTCTCGGACACGGAACGGTTTCGTGATGTAGTCGTCCGCTCCTATATCGAGTCCCATCACCACATTCACTTCATCATCGAATGCCGTCAGAAAGATGACAGGGATGTCTTGTTGTTGCTTCACGAGCCGACATAAGTCATATCCACTCCCATCTGGCAGTGACAAATCAAAGAGGCATAAATCAATTGTATGTAACTGTTGTTCAATCATAAGCGTCGCGTCAGCCACGTTTTGGCATAACGTTGTTCTAAATTGTTCTTGTTCGAGTGAATATTGGAGACCGGAGGCTATCGTCCGGTCGTCTTCTACGATTAGAATATGCATGGTATTCCCTCCTGACTCTTCTCCCCATAATATAGCAGTCTTTATTCAAGTGAGGTGAGAAATCAAAAATCCCTAACGAGAAATCTCGTCAGGGAGGACAATACGTTATTTGCACGCGGATTAGGATGTTGTAACTCGAAGGCACTCCGGTCGTACGAATCCGACTTCACCTAAGAATCGTAATGCATCAATCGTCAATTCGTCGAGCTTGATGGATTGAACTTTCGGCTCGGTCTGTTCATCGACCCATACTTTCCAAATCTCGACTTCCTCCGCCGTCTTCAAGTGGTCGGTTATATACTCGACGAGCTGTTCGGCTCTCGCATCGGAATAACGCCAACGCAACTCTAACTACGTGCGGTTTTGAAGAATACGCCTCGACGTTCTCCACGGCATAATAGAGACTATGTTTAATCTCAATCTCGTCAAGTTGCTCTTCCGACTCGACGTTCATCAAAATCTTTTCATCACGGTCGAGGTCCTCAACGTCTGTCAGAATGTCAGGCAACTCGAAGCCTTTTTGGATGGCCTCGTTGATGGATAAGAACTCGCCATATGGATTTTCAACTTCTTTTAGTGGGTGATCGCTCACAATAAATTGGAATTCACTCATGTCAAAGCCCCCTCTTTTTAGTAATGGGTCGCTATCGTTTGATCGCACGAATGGATATGAAAAGGCCAATCACATATCCGATGATTGAACCGATGACAATACCGTATATAAACGGAAAATCAACTAATAAAGAGATGACGATTCCGCTAACCGTGCCAAATACAAGTCCAAGCCCGACTGCTGATTCGCGCCATTCGCTCACCTTCACCCCTCCTCTTCTTTCCACTCATTACATACGAATCAGCCAGATTAAACGTTTCATCGCCATCTACTATTTTTCATATAAAAAAGGGACCCAGTAAGAACTGACCCCCTTCAAAAAACTATTCGACTGTCAAGACCGCCTCAGCGAGTGCTGCCTCTTCTTCATGATATTTCTCGACAAATGCATCAAGTAGCGCCCGTACCTCATCCGTCGATTTCGTTTCCATCAAGTTATGACGGAGCTCGCTCGCCCCACGGAATCCTTTGACATAAATCTTGAAGAAACGGTGCAAGTTCGAAATCGAACGCGGCACGTCTTCTTGGAATTTATCCTGAAGGTCCAGTTGCAGACGCAATAGATCGAGATGTTCTTCCATCGAGTGCTCGCGTGGCTCTTTCTCGAACGCGAACGGGTTCTTGAAAATCCCGCGACCGATCATGACACCATCGACCCCGTATTTCTCAACGAGCTCGAGTCCCATTTGACGGTCGAGGATGTCCCCGTTGATGGTGATGAGCGTATCCGGGGCGATCTCGTCCCGCAACTTCACGATGTCCGGGATCATTTCCCAGTGCGCGTCGACTTTACTCATCTCGTTGCGCGTGCGCAAGTGAATCGACAAGTTGGCGATGTCTTGTTTCAAGAGATGCGTCAACCAGTCACGCCACTCATCGAGCTTCGCGAAACCTAGACGCGTTTTGACGCTGACAGGGAGACCGCCGGCTTTTGCTGCTTGAATGAGCTCAGCCGCAACTTCCGGACGGAGAATAAGACCGCTCCCCTTTCCACGTTTCGCCACGTTCGGGACCGGGCAACCCATATTGATATCGAGTCCTTTATAGCCCATCTCGGCCATCCCGATACTCATTTGACGGAAATATTCCGGATTGTCTCCCCAGATGTGGGCGACCATCGGCTGCTCATCCTCAGTGAACGTCAAACGACCACGTAGGCTACCTTTTCCTTCCGGATGGCAATAGCTGTCCGAGTTCGCGAATTCTGTGAAGAAGACGTCCGGGCGTCCCGCGTGGGCGACGACATGACGGAAGACGACATCGGTCACATCTTCCATCGGGGCAAGTATAAAGAACGGACGCGGAAGGTCGCGCCAAAAGTTTTCTTTCATCGTAAAATCAGTTCCTTTCATCCATACAGTCCAACAAAATCACTCATCTATTCTATTATGTCCGTCGGATTGTATCAACTGACATTACTCATGATCCGTTTCTTTCGAGCGAATGAGTTGAAAAAAGTGCGGGAATCCTTCGGTCAATAAATAATGAAGCACACGATTCGTGTATTCCGGTTCAATCGTTCCCGTGCGAAGTAGCGTCTGGAGCACCATCCCGTCAATCCCGGCCATCGTCCATGTCGCGACCGCCCGAGTCATCGGCCCTTGCTCGACTCCGTAAGCCCGTACAAAGATCGCTTCAATGCGCGTGATCCAGTCTTCATATTTCTCTTTGAATTTCTGTTCGATGTCCTCATTGCCAATCATCGCTTCGTGGGCGAGATAAAATTGAAGTCGGCTCTCCGCATCTTTTTGAAGGCGCTCCTGCATGCCTTCATAGATTTCCTGGATGATCACCGTCGCTTCCTTTCGATCGTCATGGGAGACGGTCTCAATGCGTTTGACCTCACCGAGCCCCTCGTCCATCACGTCATATAGAATCGCCTCTTTGGACGTGTAGTAATGATAGATCGCACCCGTACTGAATCCGGCCCGCTCCGCAATCCCTCGGAGTGTCGTGCCTTTGATGCCCTGTTCGACGATGATTTCACGCGCGGCTTGTAAGATTTTCAACTTTCCTTCGTTCATCATCATCTCGCACCCTCCTCTGTTTTCAACGCTCATTATACCATAATGATGTGGCAAACTTTCGACACTTCCATGTGAGCTCCCACCTCCTATTGACAGCGTTTACAATAGTTTGTTACACTTTTCACATAAACATAACGAACGTTCGGTATGTTTAGTCACTGCATTTATTTCTGTTTATCTCATTTTCGAAAGGAGTGTCATGTTATGTTTTTCTTCGAATCAATGCCTTGGTATAACATCGTCATGTGGTTCGTCGTCCTTGGACTGCTGATGGGGTTGAACGAGTTCGTCCGTTCCGGTAAACGGGCGAGCCAACTTATGTTCATGGCGTTACCGATTGCACTGACTCCAATCTGGTTGTTTGTCGTCGATTCGGAAATCACGTCGTGGTTCCATTGGGTGAAGGTGTATTCGGCACTCGCCGGCGCGCTCATCTACATGGTCATCCGCTTCACGAACTACCATAAGAAACATCCTTGGTATTTAGTACTCGTCCCGGCCATTCTTGCCATCAATATTATGGAGGCCGTTATACGGGAGTTTCAAGTCGGCTTCATGGGATTTGACGGGGTCGTCGACGGTATGAATTACATCTCCGGTGGGTGGAACTACGTCAACGCCTTCGCCGGAATTTTGAACATCCTCACCATTTGTGGCTGGTTCGGCATCTTTGCGACGTCCGGTAAGCGAGTCGATATGATTTGGCCGGACCAGACGAAATTGTGGATCATCGCATATGGGATTTGGAACATCTCCTACGTCTATTCGTGTGCACCAGGTAACGCATTTTATTCCGGATTTGCGTTGAACATTGCCGCGACCATCCCTGCCCTCCTTTGGGCGAAAGGAACATGGATGCAGAACCGTGCCCAAACGCTCTCGATTTGGATGATGTGGGTCATGACCTTCCCTTACTTCTTTGCGGTCGGCAGTACGTTCAATGTGAGCGTCTCGTATAATCCGGCAGCGAACTGGACGCTCGCCCTCATCAGTCTCGCCCTCAACGTCGTGCTCGCCGTCATGCAGGTTTCACGTATTATGAAACGACGTCTCAATCCGTTGAAAGACGAGATGTGGACTGATACTGAAGAATACAAACGAGTCGATGCGTTACGAGAAACAGAATCACCTAATCCTAAGACAGCATGAAAAAGACGAGCCGCGGCTCGTCTTTTGAGTTCCTATAAATCAAGATGTTGCACGCTCAGAGTAGTCGCCTTTCCTCCAACCGTGACGTGTGAGATTTCTTCTCCTGCTACAGTTAGTTCTACCAAAATTTCTGACGGAAGTTTCATTCCATATCCTTGCTCCATGACAAGCGTAGACGACTTTTTCAAAACAAGAGATTGCTCGAACAGATAACAAGCCAGCGCACCGTTCGACGTTCCAGTGGCAGATTCTTCATCGATTCCATATAGTGGCGCAAAATTTCGTGTATGGGCGATGCCATCCTCCATCGTTTCAAGAGTGAAAAGATGGTACCCAACCACGTCAGATTGTCGACTGATTTCCTTCACTTTTTCGAAGTCCGGTTGAATAGACAATAGTTCAGTAAGCGATTTGATAGGAATCAGGATATCTCGGAGTCCAGTGAAACCGATCAGAATCGGAAAACGATCATCTAATACCTCAAGCGGAACCTTCAGTGAATCAGCAATTGCTTGATGATTTGTCACGGGTAAAAAATCTGGGAGTCGCTGCTGCATCATAATAGTCAAATCGTTTTGGATCTCGACCTCTAACACACCAGCTCTCGTCTCTTGTGTAAATCGTCCACTCCCAAGTAGACCTTGTTCTTTCAATACATGAAACGTTGCAATCGTTGCATGACCACAGAGGTCGACTTCCTCTTCAGGTGTAAAAAAACGGACGCGGACATCCGCATGATGCGATTGACTCACGAAGGCAGTCTCACTGTAACCGACCTTCTTCGCAATCTGTTTCATTTCTAATTCGGTTAAGGCATCTGCATGTAATACGACCCCAGCCGCATTCCCTCCTTCTCCATCTTTTGAAAAAGCATGGACAACATATACATCAATCGATAACATGTTTCAATCTCCTTTAGTCAATCTATAGGATTCTGCAAACTCAACTATACGTTATAATTGCAAGACGACATGATGAAAAATGGGGGACTTTGATGATTATATGGATTAACGGTGCATTCGGTTCGGGCAAGACGACCTGTGCCAAGCTACTTGAGAAACAGTTGTCGAATGCGTTTCTCTACGACCCGGAACAAGCCGGATTTTTCATTCGGGACCAATTGCCGGAAAGTCTTCAACAGCCCGATTTTCAGCACCATCCGGAATGGCGGGAGTTCAACTATCGGATGTTGTCGAAGATTGCCACGTCCTTCGATGGGGTCATCCTCGTTCCCA
The DNA here is from genome assembly GCF_015712685.1 of Exiguobacterium sp. SRB7LM. Lineage (GTDB taxonomy): Bacteria > Bacillota > Bacilli > Exiguobacteriales > Exiguobacteriaceae > Exiguobacterium > Exiguobacterium profundum. The sequence continues at coordinate 1,478,294 of NZ_VWVR01000006.1, forward strand.
TGACATTGGTGGACGCAACGTATGTAGACGAAATCATCGGTCGGCTTCAGCGGGACGGGATCGACGTACGTCACCTCATCCTTGAAGCGAATCGACAGACGCTCGTGAAACGATTGAATAAACGTTTCGAATGGTTCAACTCTTGGGGGAAAGCGCAGATTGATCGCTGCCAGTCCGCATTTCAATCTGAAATCCATGCAGAAAAAATTATAACGGATCACCTATCAAAACAAGATGTTGCGCGAGCGGTCGCCGATCATGTCGGTCTCACACTTGCCTCAAAATGATTCAGATTCATACATCGCTTCAATCGGCTCGTCTTCCCATCGGATGACGAGCTCACTTGCATGGGAAAGATTCAACTCCACCGTCTCACATGTCGTATCCGTCAACCACATGCAGCGGAATAATAGTTGCCGATATCCGTACAGTTCATCGACGATTTCAAAGCGCCCCATTTGAACGAAATGGCTCAACTGTTCAATCGGACACACCGAATAAGAGGATTCACCAAAGCGAATGAGCGACGAAGCATCCCGGTCTACGTTCGAGATTGTCACGACGGCACGTCCCGTCCATACCGCTTCTTTCTTGAACAAGTCACGGATCCCATCCGCAAAAACGAGACGAATTGTCGAACCCATAAAAGTCGCTTCCGTGATGACCGCGTCATGCAGGGAAAGCGGGACGTTACGAGTTCGAATCGTATATTGCTTCATTCAATCCCTCCTAAATATTACTGTTATATTTATCGTTATCAATCACCTAATCAACATGAAGGTATACCAGTTTAGTATAAATATCCAAGCAAATCGAGTGTTCCGCCGGCCCACCATTTGTCTCCCACCTGGCGAATCATCAATTCCTCAAACGTGGCTTCACCAATCCCACGCGTCGTCTGGTTCTCGTCATCGATTTGAAGCCACGTGCATGTGTTGGATACCTTATGAAATCCGACCCGTTCGTAAAGATCTGGTCGATCTGCGAATAGAAGAAGAAAGTCGACGGGGTACGTTTCACCGAGATCAATGACTTTTTCCATCAGTGTCCGTCCGACCCCACGTCCCCGAACTTCTTCCCTCACACACAGATCGATGATGCCGAGCACGTGAATCGGTTTCCCGTTCATATTCATCACACGGAAGTCTAACCCGACTTGTCCGATGATTTGTTCGTCTTCATACGCGATGAGTCGGAAATGGGGCAATTGCTTGAAGTAGCGGCGATTCGGATAAATTGAAGGAAACGCATGTCGTAATAGCTCAATCAGTTCCGTATCCATCGATTCTGAAACGGTCATTTCAAGGTGTTGCTCGATTCTCATATCTTCCCTCCTTCCGATTGAAGGCGCTCATACCGTACAACATGGACCCCGTTCGGCATCAGCTGTTGCTCGATCACGTCGAGTTGTAGTGGCAAGATGTTGCCGTCCGGGAAAAGTCGTTTGCCTGAACCGATAATGATAGGATATACGATCAGTCGGTATTCATCGATGAGATTGTTTGCGAGTAGCGTGTGCACGAGTTCACCGCTTCCCCAGACGTGTAAATCGGATCCCTCTTCTTGTTTGAGTCGTTTCAACGCTTCGACCGGTTCTGTCAAAAATGTGGTCGCTTCCCATCTTGTATCCATTGACTGTCGCGTGACTACATACTTCATCGCCCGATTGGCTTCCGGCCAGACGTCATCGTGGTTCGGCCAGTAACTCGCCCATTGGTCATATGTCTTTCGACCGAGCAACAAATCAAACTCACTATGCATTTGCGTCCGAATCCAAATCCCGAGCTCTTGGCTCGAGAACGGCTCCGTCCATCCCCCATGCATGAAATCCCCGCTCAAGTCCTCCTCTTTCCCACCTGGTGCTTGAATCACACCGTCTAACGACAGATGTTCCAGAACAATGATTTTCCTCATCTCCGACTCCCCTTTCGGCTGTTTAGAAAAAAAGCCCCCGATTGAGTCAATCGAAGGCATGATACATTCATCTTATTCTACTTTCTCCAACCACGCCACCGTCTCCACATGCGCCGTATGCGGGAACATGTCGACCGGTGTCACTTCCATCAAGCGATAGCCACGTTCGGCGAGGTAACGCATATCGCGCGCTTGTGTTGCGACGTTACAGGAGACGTATACGATTCGCTTCGGTCCCATCTCGACCATCGTCTCAAGGAACGATTCGGCACAGCCTTTTCGGGGCGGATCGACGACGATCACGTCCGGGTTCACACCGTCTTTCTTCCACTCTGGAAGCACATCTTCCGCCGCGCCACATGCGTACGTCACGTTATCGATCTCATTGACGAGTGCATTCTGTTTCGCGTCTTCAATCGCTTCCGGTACGACTTCGACACCGTACACATGCGCTGCTTTCCGAGCAAGGAACAGGCTGATCGTCCCGATGCCGCAATAGGCATCAACGACTTGTTCCGTACCTGACAGTTGTGCGTACTCCAGCGCTTTCCCGTACAACTTCTCCGTTTGGACCGGGTTAACTTGGAAGAACGAGTGCGGAGAAATCGTGAATGTGAGTCCTGCGATCTTATCCTCAATCGTCTCATGACCATAGAGCAACTTGTTCGTCGCTCCGAGGATGACGTTCGTCTTGTCCGGGTTGACGTTTTGCATGATCGACGTCACGTCTGGGAGACGCTCGACGATATCGGCGACGATCTCATTCACGCCTTTTAATTTCGTCGTCTTCGTGATAAGGACAATCATGAGTTCACCCGAATGGTACCCGTAACGGGCCATGACGTGACGGATGACTCCGCGTCCTGTCTTCTCGTCATACGCCGGCACACCGCGAGCATCCAACACATCACGGACGACTTGGATGGCCTGATCATTGCGCTCATCTTGAATCAAACATTCGCTCATCTCGACGATGTCATGGGAACGAGGACGATAGAAGCCTGAAACGAGACGGTCTCCTTCTTGTTTGAACGGGACTTGCGCCTTGTTGCGGTAGCGCCAAGGTTCTGGCATCCCGATCGTGTCATGGACCGACACGTCGAACTGACCAAGACGCTTGAGCGCGTCGACGACACGTTCTCGTTTCTGGCGAAGTTGTCCTTCATAACTGAAGTGTTGCAGCTGACAGCCGCCACACTGATAAAAAATCGGGCACGGTGGCTCGACCCGGTCGGCGCTCGCTTCTTTCACGTTCAACAATCGGGCGAACCCATACTGCTTGTTCGTCTTCGTCACGACGATTTCGACCGTCTCACCCGGTAACGCGTTCGGGACGAACAACGTATAGCCGTCGACACGTGCCACACCCGCCCCTTCATGGGTCAAGTCGTGGACGTGGACATCGAGACGATCATTCTTTTTCACTGGTAGCATACGAATGCTCCTTCCATTGCAAATAGGAATGACAGATGTCGTCATTCCTATCTTTTCACTCTGCTTTATCGAGCGAAACATTGAACAATTGCTTGATCATCTGTTCGCGTTCATATTGTGCATTCAAATCTTCCATCTCGCGGATTCGGGCGTTCGGTGCGAGCACCGTCAAGTGACGGAATAAGTTCCGCATTTCACCTGTGCATTCCCCGCCGTACTCACCGTCGATGTTGAGACTCATCGGCTCGGTCGTCTTCATCCGGACGCGGCTCGTCTTCACATGCTCGACGAGTGAGCTTGATAAGTGCTCACCCCGAAGGAGTAGACGGACGACGTGGATGAATTCAAACAAGTTACATTTCCGTAAAATGAACAGATCGAACAACCCGTCATTCAACGACGCGTGTGGTGAGATTTTTTCAAATCCACCGACCGAGTTCGAGTTCGATGTGAGGAAGACCATGACCTCGCCTTGGAACGTTCCTTCATCGTGTTCGAGTTCGATGTACGTCGGTTTGATGAGAGGCAGTTTCTCCATCCCTTTCACGTAATACGCAAGCTGTCCGAGTGCTGTCTTCAACTTCGATGGCACCTCATACGAGAGCTCGGTCATGATGCCGCCACCGGCGATATTGATGAAATAGTGGATGTCACCTTTCTCGCCTTCGATTTCCCCAAGGTCGACCGGCATCTCGAATCCGTCACAGATGACGTCGAGTGCACCGACCACACTTAGTGGGATCCGCATCGCCCGGGCAAAGTCGTTCGTCGTCCCGACCGGAATGAGTCCGATCGTCGGACGATTCTCTAGCGGGGCGAGCCCTGAGATGACTTCGTTCAATGTCCCGTCTCCGCCTGCGGCGATAATGAGGTCGAACTCGGCCGCTGAGGCCCGTTTTGCTTCGAGCGTGGCATCACCAATCGCTTTCGTCGCATACGTCGACGTCTCATAACCCGCATCCTCGAGGCGGTTCAAAATGTACGGGAGTTCCCGTTTGATCACTTCTTTACCAGATGTCGGGTTATAAATGACCCGCGCACGTTTCCGTTGCATATTGATTCTCTCCCCTATGCTCAACTCGAGCGAAAAGCGAGACACAAGTGTCTCGCCGCCTGCTTAGCGTTTTGCGATCTCTTCGTGGAACAAGCCATCGAGGAGTGCCGGGTTCGCCATCCCTTTCGTCTGTTTCATGATTTGGCCGATGATGAAGCCTTTCGCACGGTCTTTCCCGTTCTTGAAGTCTTCGATCATTTGCGGATGCGCCTCGAACAATACGAGGATGTAGCCACGGAGTAAGTTCTCGTCCGAGATTTGGGCGAGTCCGTTCGCTTCCACATACGCTTTCGGATCAGCGCCTTCTTCCATCATCGCCGTGAAGACACGCTTCGCGATTTTCGATGAAATCGTCCCTTCTGCGATCAAGCGGATGAGCTCGGCGAGTGATTCCGGTGTCAACTTCATCGTCTCGACCGTTTCATTCGACTTGTTCAAGTGACCGAGCACTTCACCCATGAGCCAGTTCGCTGCCGCTTTCGGCTCCGCACCGGCCGCTGTCGTCGCTTCGAAGAAGTCCGAGAACTCTCGCGTTGAAGTGAGGGCTTTTGCGTCGTATGCCGAGAGACCGTATTGGCTCATGTAGCGTTCACGACGAGCTGCCGGCATCTCTGGAATCGTCGCGCGGATGCGCTCTTTCCATGCCTCATCGATTTCGAGACGGACGAGGTCCGGTTCTGGGAAGTAACGGTAGTCCGCCGCCCCTTCTTTGACACGCATGAGAATCGTCTTTTTCGCCGCTTCGTCGTAACGGAGCGTCTCTTGACGCATGACGCCACCTGAAAGAAGCAATTTGCGATGACGCGTCTCTTCATAGTCGAGTGCCTTTAAGACGTTTGAGAACGAGTTCAAGTTCTTGAGCTCTGTCTTCGTACCGAACTTCTCCTGCCCGAATGGACGGACGGAGATGTTACAGTCACAGCGAAGTGACCCCTCTTCCATCTTGACGTCCGAGACGCCAGCGAACGAGAGGACTTCTTTCAAACGCTCGAGATACGCGACCGCATCTTTCGGTGAGCGCATGTCTGCCTCACTGACAATCTCGATGAGTGGTGAACCGGTCCGGTTGAAGTCGACGACCGAGTGCTTCTCGCCCGTGTGGTTCATCTTCCCGGCATCTTCTTCCAAGTGCACGCGCTCGATGCGGAATCGTTTCATCTCTCCGTCTACTTCGACGTCGACGTGACCGTTTGAACCGATCGGCTTATCAAACTGCGAGATTTGATATGCTTTCGGCGTGTCAGGGTAGAAGTAGTTCTTGCGGTCGAACTTCGTATCTGTCGCAATCTCACAGTTGAGTGCCATTGCCGCTTTGATGGCGAGGTTGACCGCTTCTTCGTTCAATTTAGGCAAGACGCCTGGGTGTCCGAGACAAATCGGACACGTCTGTGTATTCGTTTCGGCACCGTAAGTGCGTGAGCAGCCACACCAAATCTTCGACTTCGTGCTCAGCTCGGCGTGCACCTCGATCCCGATGATCGTTTCAAAGTTCATCGTACGTCCTCCTTAGAGCTGTGGCATCTTGAAACCGCCGTTTGCTTGTTCAAAAGCATGGGCCACGCGGTAAAGTGTTGATTCATCAAAGTAGTTCCCGATAATTTGAAGACCGACCGGAAGTCCTTCTGAAAGACCTGCCGGGACCGAGATGGCCGGGATACCGACCAAGTTGACCGGAATCGTCATGATATCGTTCGCATACATCGTGAGCGGATCGTCGAGCTGTTCGCCGAGTTTGAACGCTGTCGTCGGAGCAGTTGGTCCAACGATGGCATCATACTCTTCGAACACTTTCGCGAAGTCCTGCTTCATGAGGGTACGGACTTGTTGGGCTTTCTTGTAGAACGCATCATAGTAACCAGAGCTGAGGGCATAAGTCCCGAGCATGATCCGGCGTTTGACCTCGTCCCCGAACCCTTGTTCACGCGAATACGTGAACACTTCGTCGAGCGTGTCCGCTTCGGCGCGACGTCCGTAACGGATACCGTCGAAACGAGCCAAGTTCGAAGAAGCTTCTGACGACGCGAGCAAGTAGTAGGCCGAGAGGGCATACTTCACAGACGGAATCGAAACCGTCTCGATTGTCGCACCGAGAGACTTGAGCGTCTCGATCGCTTTTTCAATCTGTTCACGGACGCCAGGTGCGACACCTTCTGCCATGAACTCTTCCGGAAGTGCGAACTTCATGCCCGTCAAATCCTGGTTGAGCGCTGCCGTATAGTCCGGCACCTCGACTTCAGCCGACGTCGAGTCCATGTCGCAATGACCCGCAATCGTATTCAATAAGTAAGCATTGTCTTCGACCGTGCGCGTGAGCGGGCCGATTTGGTCAAGTGACGACGCGAAGGCGACGAGACCGAAACGTGAGACGAGACCGTATGTCGGCTTCATCCCAACGACACCACAATATGCGGCTGGTTGACGAATCGAACCACCCGTATCTGAACCGAGGCTGAAGAGGACTTGCCCAGCTGCGACCGATGCTGCTGAACCGCCTGAAGAACCTCCTGGTACACGAGTCGGATCCCATGGGTTACGGACAGGCTTGAACGCCGAGTTCTCGTTTGATGAACCCATCGCGAACTCGTCCATGTTCAACTTCCCGATTGTGACGGCTCCTGCGTCATGAAGACGCTCGACGACCGTCGCATCGTGTGCCGGGACGAAGTTCTCGAGGAACGTCGAGGCACATGTCGTCCGCATCCCTTTTGTGACGATGTTGTCTTTCACACCGATCGGCATGCCGAAAAGCGGGTTGTCTGACGTTTTTGCGAGCTCATCCATGCGCTTCGCTTGCTCGAACGCATCCTCATTGAGCGTCAAAAACGCACCGATTTGATCATCCGTCGCTTCGATGCGGTCGAACGACTCTTTGACGAGGTCCGTGACCGTGACTTCGCCTTCTTTTAATAACGTATGCAGTTTCGCTACACCGTGGTCAAATAAACTCATGAAAGGCCTCCTTACTCAAAGACCGCAGGGACACGGACTTGACCGTTCTCCCAGTCAGGTGCCATCCGTTCGACTTCCTCACGTGGAAGCGATGGACGGACCTCGTCTTTGCGTAGTACGTTTTTCAAATCTAGGGCATGGGTCGTCGGTTCGACGCCCGTTGTATCCAGCTCATCGAGTTGCTCGGCGAACTCGAGAATTTTTGTCAATTGCTCCGTGAAGTGCGTCACTTCTTCATCCGTGATCGCAAGTCGGGCAAGTCCGGCGACGTGCCGAACTTCAGCTTCTGTAATACGAGCCAAAATTCCCACCTCCAACAGTTTTCAATACATCGTTCATTATCATACCACTTTTTCATAAGACAAAAAAGGAAATCTATCTTGTGAGAAAATGTCTCCTTTTTGAGAAACTAGGGAAATCTTCTCCGAATATTGACCCGCTTTCGAAATCAGCTATACGGTCGATGTGCGATTCTGATTATGCTAATGGTAGAAAAGATTCGTAAGGAGGAATCGTATGTCGATTCGGAATAAACTCATCACTGCGTTTAGCATCATGTTTGTGCTACTCCTCGGTGTAAGCGGTTACTCATGGTACGCCTTGAACACATCAAAAGCAGCTCAAGAAGACATGACCGTTTCCTGGGTGCCAGGCATGGACCAGATTCATCAAGTCGATAAGCAACTGCTCGAAATCCGTCGTCATTTGATTCGTCACGCTCTCGTGGATGACGCCGTGACGAAACAAAACATCGAACGGGACATTCAAGCATCCGTCGCCATTTTGGAACAACGGATGGACGGCTATGAAGCGACGATTATCATGGAAGAAGATCAACAGCTCTTCGATGAAGCCCGTTCGAATTGGGATAACTTCCAAACGGTCATGAATGAACTCATTCGTATTTCAAATGAAGACGGTACAGAGGCCGCAGAGGCGTACATTCGCGATACGGCAACTGCAAGTGCCGATACGCTTTCGAACTCTCTCGGTCTTCTCGTCAACTTGAACCGCGAAGCGATTCAGTCGGACACAGCCGCAGCAGCTAAGATGTTTGAGCAAGTTCAGATGTCGCTCTTCATCGTACTTGGTGTCGCGGCTGTCATGACAATCCTCATGATGCTCTTCATCTTCCGCTCCATCTTTGAGCCGCTCAAAGAGTTCAAGACGAAGATGCATGAGCTCGCCACGAGTGATGGCGATTTGACGACATCGATTCCTGTGAAGCGCCGTGACGAGTTTGCCGGACTCGCACGTGACTTCAATCAATTCATCGCCAACTTGCGTCAGTTGATTCTTCAAGTGAACGACGTGACGACAGGCGTGACGAAGCAATCTACTCATATGTATGAAGAGTTGAAAGAACTCGACACATATATGACGACGACCGCTGCGACGACTGAAGACTTGACCGCCGGTATGCAACAGACGGCCGCAAGCGCGCAAGAGATGAACGCTTCCGCCTCGGATATGGAACGGACGATTCATCACATCGTGACGATGGCCGATGAGCGGAAAACCGAAGCGAGACAAATCGATGAGCGTGCCCTCTCCCTCAAGTCACATGCGGTGGAGGCGAAAGAGAATGCCATCAGCGTCCTTCAGTCGACACGCACAAACTTAGAGAAAGCGATGCAAGATGCGAAAGCCGTCCATGAGATCGCGACGCTAACGAACGACATCCTCGACATCGCCGCGCAGACGAACCTCTTGTCACTCAATGCCTCGATTGAAGCGGCTCGTGCCGGAGAGGCCGGACGCGGATTCGCCGTCGTCGCCGACGAGATTCGAAAACTCGCCGAAACGAGCCGGGCGACCGTCGAACGCATTCAAGTCATCTCGACGACCGTCCTTCATTCGGTCGACCATTTGAACGAGAGTTCTGGACAGATGCTCCACTTCCTCGACACAAACGTCTTGAAAGATTATGACCAACTTGAAGAGGCAGCCGGACAATATAGCGAGGACGCAGGTCGCTTCGAAACGACTGCGACCGAGTTCGCCGCCGCTGCCGGGGAGCTCGAACAATTGACGTCTAACATGATCGGCGTCATCCAAGACGTCGCAACGACCGTCAACAACGGGGCACTCGGTACGCAAGAAATCGCTGAAAAAGTGACGATGTCCGTCGAACGTTTCGCCGAGTTGAACCATGCGACGGAACAGTCGCAACAAAAGATGGAAGAACTCGATTCACTGATTCGCCAATTCAAGGTATGACAAAAACCCGCCGACACGTGCTGTCCGGCGGGTTTTCTCATCAAGCGGCAGATGACTGCCGTTCTTTTTTCCGTTCGAGTTCGAATCGTTTTGTCTCGGCGACGACCACACCTGAGAGGAACAAGAGTCCAATCAAGTTCGGGATAGCCATGAGACCGTTGAACACATCCGAGATGGACCAGATCAAATTCAAGTTCGTCGTCATCGCACCGAGTCCCGCGACTAAAATGTAGAGGACACGATATGGGACGATCACTTTTTCCCCGAGTAAATAATACGCTGAGCGTTCGCCGTAATAACACCAGCCGAGGACGGTTGAGTAGGCGAAGAAGACGAGCGAGATCGTCACGATGATTTCACCAATCGGTCCTAAGAAGTAAGCGAACGAGGCTTGCGTCAAGGCAATCCCTTCAAGCCCTTCCGTATATTGACCACCCATAACGATCGTGAGTCCCGTGATAGAACAGACAATGAGTGTGTCGATCAACACTTGTGTCATCGAAACGAGTGCTTGACGTCCCGGGAAGTCGGTCTTCGCTGCCGCGGCCGCAATCGGTGCAGATCCAAGTCCTGCCTCGTTAGAGAACACACCGCGCGCGACCCCGTAGCGAATCGCGGCACCTAACGCACCCCCTCCGATGGCTTCAGCACTGAATGTGCTCGAGAACATTGTCGATAAGGCACCTGGTACCAATTCAAGGTTCATGATGAGAATCACGAGCCCACTCCCGACATATGCGAAAATCATGAACGGGACGAAGATTCCGACGACTTTTCCGATTGATTTGACACCACCTAAGATGACGAATGCCGTGACCGCCATCATGACGACCCCTGTCACAACCATTGGGATGTTGAACGAGTTGTTCAAGGCGAGACTGATCGAGTTCGTTTGGACCCCGTTCCCAATCCCAAAGGCTGCGACCGATGCAAAGACGGCGAACAAGACGCCGAGCCACTTTTTCTTTAGTCCGTGTTCTAAGTAATACATCGGACCCCCGGCAATTTCGCCTCGTTCATCGACGACACGATATTTGACGGCAAGGATGGCCTCCGCATATTTCGTCGCCATCCCGACGAAACCAGATAACCACATCCAAACGACAGCACCCGGTCCCCCGAGGACAATCGCCGTCGCGACACCGACCATGTTTCCGGTACCGACCGTGGCCGCCAATGCCGTCATAAGTGCTTGGAAATGCGAGATGTCCCCGCGTTGCTTTTTCTTCGGTTGTTCTGGTTTCGGAATAAATGCTTCTTTCAGACCAACCCCAAGTCGCGTCACTTGGATAAATCCGAGACGGACGGTCAGGAAAATCCCTGTCCCGACGAGTAATATGAGTAAATGTGGCCCCCAGACGAGATTGGATAAACTCGTCAGCCAACTTTCAATTTGATTCACCGTGTTGCTCTCCTCCTACGTTCTTGATTTGAGCGCTCTCCCTATATTTTTCAGAACATTCACAATCGAGTCAAGGTACACCGCCTAAAGAAAGCGTTTTCAACACGTTATATAATTGTAATATTTTCCCTGAACCCTTATTCTTAAAAGCTTCTTAAAATTTATTTCGAAATATGATTGTAATATATATTCAACTGCATGAGCCCGGATTTCATGATCACTACGAACCGTTAATCGATAGACTACATCTCAATCAGAAATGGAGTGGTTGCAACCGTATAAAGCACGCTCGAAGCGGTTTGATAGCAGCGACCGAGTCGCGATGCGCCTCCTTGCTTGCTCCTAGGAAAGTGAGCCGGCACAAAAAAGACTGTAGACCCATGCGTGTCTACAGTCTGAAACCATTCATGACTTTTTCTTAAGTTTCTCGTTTTACGAACGAATGGCAGCCACGACTTCTTCGACGTGACCTTTCACTTTGACGTTGCGCCACTCTTGTTCGATATAGCCGTCCTCGTTGATTAAGAAAGTCGAACGGACGATGCCGTAATATTCTTTCCCGTAATTTTTCTTCAACTGCCAGACGCCGTAAAGCTCGGACACTTCATGTTCCTCGTCCACGAGTAAATCAAATGGGAGGTCATTCTTGGCGATAAAGTTTTGATGTTTCTTTTGACTGTCGGCCGATACCCCAAGGACGACCGCGCCTTCCATCTTCGGCAACGCATCGCGGAAATCGCATGCCTCGGTCGTGCAACCAGGTGTCGAATCTCGAGGATAGAAGTATAAGACGACTTTCTTGCCGAGATAGTCCTTTAATGAAACCATCTCTCCGTTTTGGTTCGGTAATGAAAATGTTGGTGCGAGCATCTGCTGTTCCTCCTTAGCCAAACGATGGGTCGACAAGTTGTTCGTCATAGCCATCGATCGCTTCTTCTAATTTTGTCTTTAATGGGTCAAGCACTTCGATATACTCGACTGGATCTTCCGTTGCAGCCGCTTTTCGGAGCGTCTCCTCGTTATCGGTGTACCACGTCTCATACGCTTTGAAATAGTCGGTCATGATGGTTTGGTTCTCCTCGACCGTCAACGTTTCCGCCATGAGCAGGAAGACGTTATTGTCTGCCTCGAGGGCCATATAATCCGTCTGTGCGTTGACTTGGTCATAGATCGGACCAGCCTCATCTTCCGGAATCTCGGCGAGACGGGCGTTCGCTTCGGCATTCACTCCGTACTCGTTCGCCTGGACACCGATGAGCAACTCTCCGACCTCGGCAATCACGTCTTTTGGTAAAGCGGCCGGTGTGATGACGAGTGACCACTCATCCCCTTCCTTCACAGCGATTTTACTGAGTCGGTTCGGGAGCGGGTTCCCTTCTTCATCGATCATCTCATGGACAAGGAACGCCACGTCTTCCTCTTCGTTGACCCAGCTCTTATAAATCTCACCAGGAGATAATTGACGGGTGACGGCACCAGTCGCCGGAATCTCGGTCAACCGGCCAGCATAATCAATTGATGCGAGTGCCTCAGCGTCTCCAGACTCGAGTGCCGTCTGATAGTCTGCGTACACGTCCGTGACAGCGTCCGGCAATGCGCGGTCTGTCTCTTCTACCACCGTCTCTTCCTCGTTCCCACATGCCCCGAGCATGAAGACGAGGAGTAGCGGAATGAACCATTTTTTCATGTTGTTCGTCCTTTCTAAAGCCTTGTTCTCCCCCATCCTATCACGTCTCGATTTCTTGCTCCAATGCCATGTGTTTCTGGAAAATTGTTTCACTAGGATTTCTACGATAATTTCGATACAATACAGACGTAAGCGCTTTAACGCTCAACATCACTTTAAGGGGGAACGAGAATGATTCCATACAAACATGAACCATTCACAGACTTTACACAAAAAGAGAATGCCGAAGCAATCCAAGCGGCAATCGAGAAAGTGAACGGTGAGCTCGGGAAAGACTATCCGCTCGTAATTGGTGGGGAAAAGGTTACGACGGAAGGTAAAATCACGTCTTACAACCCGGCTAACAAAGAAGAAGTGATCGGTCGCGTGTCAAAAGCGAACCAAGAGCTCGCAGAACGTGCGATGCAAGAAGCACTCACAGCATTTGACTCATGGCGCCATGTCGACCCGGCTGTCCGCGCCGACGTCTTGTTCAAAGCAGCGAACATCGTCCGCAAACGTAAGCATGAGTTCTCGGCTTACCTCGTCAAAGAAGCGGGTAAACCGTGGAACGAGGCAGATGCGGATACAGCGGAAGCAATCGACTTCATGGAATATTATGCACGTCAAATGCTCGAACTCAAACCAGGCAAGAAAGTGGAGAGCCGCCCAGGCGAATACAACCGGTATGACTACATCCCACTCGGGGTCGGGATCGTCATCAGCCCATGGAACTTCCCATTCGCAATCATGGCCGGTACAGCAGTTGCGGCCATCGTCGCCGGTAACACAATTCTCTTGAAACCAGCTTCGACGACGCCAATCGTCGCTGCGAAATTCGTCGAAGTGATGGAAGAGGCAGGTCTTCCAAAAGGCGTGCTCAACTTCATCCCGGGACCGGGTGCAGAAGTCGGGGACTATCTCGTCGACCATCCGAAGACACGCTTCATCAGCTTCACAGGATCGCGTGATGTGGGACTCCGCATCAACGAACGTGCGTCTAAGTTGAACGAAGGTCAAATTTGGCTCAAACGCGTGATCGCGGAGATGGGTGGAAAAGATACGATCGTCGTCGACGAATCAGCCGACCTCGAGCTCGCTGCACAATCGATCGTGAAATCGGCATTCGGTTTCTCTGGTCAGAAATGTTCGGCTTGTTCACGTGCCGTCATCGTCGACAGCGTGTATGATACGGTACTTGACCGTGTCGTCGAACTCACGAACGAACTCTCTGTCGGAAACACAGAGAAGAACGAACACTTCATGGGACCAGTCATCGACGCATCGGCCTTCAAGAAGATCACATCGTACTTCGATGTCGCAAAAGAAGAAGGACGCATCGTCGCAGGTGGGAAAGCAGACGATTCAACAGGCTACTTCATCGAGCCGACTGTCGTCGCAGACGTCGACCCGAAAGCACGCCTCATGCAAGAAGAGATTTTCGGACCAATCGTCGCCTTCACGAAAGCGAAAGACTTCAAAGAAGCAATCGCTATCGCGAACAACACAGAATACGGCTTGACAGGGGCGGTCCTCACACGTGACCGTATGAATCAAGAATACGCTCGCCAAAACTTCCACGTTGGGAACCTTTACTTCAACCGTGGTTGCACAGGCGCAATCGTCGGCTATCAGCCGTTCGGTGGATTCAACATGTCAGGTACGGATTCAAAAGCAGGTGGCCCGGATTACATCCAACTCCACATGCAAGCGAAAACAACATCTGAAACGTTCTAATCAAAAAGGAGACGCTCCCCGAGGGGACGTCTCCTTTTTAGTGTGCTTTAAATGTCTGATCGAACATAATGGCGATTTCTTCTTGATGAACCAGGAATAATTCGAACAAAGTCGGGTCGAACGCCCCTTCCATGTCTCGCATCGCAATAATCGCATCCTTATGAGTATAGGCCGGCTTATACGGTCGGACCGTCCGTAGTGCGTCATAGACGTCGATGATGGTGACGATTCGAGCCGCGAGCGGGATGTCTTCCCCTTTCAGTCCTTGGTTGTACCCGGTGCCGTCCCAGCGCTCGTGATGATACAGTGCGATGTGATAGGCCATTTGAATGAAGTAGTTCTGAGGGAACTGTGTCTGCAAATCTTTCAACACTTCGCCGCCGACACGCACATGGTCACGCATGAATACCCATTCCTGGTCGGACAGTTGATTTGCTTTGAGTAAAATTGCGTCCGGAACAGAGATTTTGCCGATATCATGGAGCGGTGCCGCGAGACGGATTCCTTCGATAAAGAGCGGTGACACTTCCGGATGGTGATGATCGTATAAAAACGTCGCGAACAACGTCGATAGATCCTGCACCCGCTCGATATGGTTCCCCGTCTCGTTGTTACGGAGTGCGGACAAACGTAACAGCGTGCGGACAAGCCCCTCTTGATAATCGATCAACTCTTTTTCACGCTCGGCGAGGACCCGCTGCGCTTCTTCCCGCCCGGCCTCGATGCGGTGTCGCTCGACCGCCCCGAGCAGCGCATTGCTGAAATCTTGTAGCGCCTGTTGTTCGTACTCCGTGTACGTCCGTTCCGAGACGACGGAATCAAACCCGACAAATCCCTGACACGACTTCCCTTGCATCATGGGGACCGCGAGCAAACTTTGAATCGCTTGCGGTTCTAAGATGGCGCGGACGGCGCTCCCTTCAGGTAAATCGGCGACCCGTGGAATATACATCGTCTCACCCGCCACATGGGTATTCACCCACTCGGGCAGCACATCAATCGGCACGTCTTGAAGATTGTCCATTTCAGCCGTGATTCCTTCGGCGCACCATTCGAACGTGTTATGGCAGACTTGCTTCGTAAAATCATAATCGAAGACATAGACGCGGTCGACCGCGAAATAATGTCCAAGTTCGGCCAGCGATTGGTCAACCCGCTTTTTGAAATCCGCAATCTCTGTCGTTAAAAAGCGATTGAGGAGTGACGAAAGCAGGTGATGGAGTCGCTCTTGTTGTTGTAACTGTAACGTCAATGATTCGTGCGAAGTTGCCATGTGCCAAACCTCCCTTATCGTTCAAATACATGCATTCGTTCCATGCACTTATTTTACCCATTTTTCAGTTTTTTCATCCTAGTTCAACCATTTGAAAAACCGGGTGATTGTCACCCGGTTCGTGATCACACTTGCTTCAATAGATTGGCCATCTCGATGGCAGAAGTCGCCGCTTCCCACCCTTTGTTGCCCGCTTTCGTACCCGCACGCTCAATCGCCTGTTCAATCGTCTCCGTCGTCAACACGCCGAAGATGACCGGGACTTCGGATTGATAGCTCGCCTGGGCGATCCCTTTTGCCGCTTCGTTACAGACGTAATCAAAATGCGGGGTCGCACCACGGATGACGGCTCCGAGCGTGATGACCGCGTCGTATTGTTTGCTCATCGCCATTTTTTTCGCGACGAGCGGGAGTTCAAATGCTCCTGGGACGAAGGCGAGCGACACATCCTCTTCCTTCACCCCATGACGTTTCAAGGCATCCTTCGCCCCGTCAAGCAGACGCATCGTGATCAAGTCGTTGAACCGTCCGACGACGATTCCAATCTTTAAGCCTTCTCCAACTAAGTTTCCTTCAAATGTATAGGTCATGTCCATGTTCCTCCAATATGATTCATTTTGAGTTGTTTCGTCAGGCGATACGATTCGTTCGCTTCATGCGCACCGACATGAATCGGAACGCGTTCGACGACCGTGATGCCACATGATTCCAAGGCATCGACTTTATCGGGGTTGTTCGTCATGAGCCGGACACGGGTGACGCCAAGATCACGAAGCATCGCCGCGCTCACCCGATAGTCCCGAAGGTCCGGATGAAACCCGAGTGCCACGTTCGCCTCGACCGTGTCCAATCCATTCTCTTGAAGGGCGTACGCCTTCAGTTTGTTCAACAGTCCGATGCCTCGCCCTTCTTGACGCATATAGAGCACGATGCCCGATTCCTGCTCGATTCGTGCCATCGCCGTGTCCAGTTGCGGACCGCAGTCACATCGGAACGAACCGAAGACGTCACCGGTCAGACATTCGGAGTGAATGCGAACGAGCGGGACCTCCTCAAGCGTCTCCGTCACGAGCGCCACATGCTCTTCACGGTCCATTCGATTCTCATACCCTATCATGCGAAACGTTCCTTTTGAGGAAGGTAGGGACACGTCCGCAACACGTGTGACGAGGTTCTCCTCCATATATCGGACTAACGCTTCGATAGTGATGAATGCCAACCCGTGGCGTTCAGCGACTTGTACCAAATCAGGTACGCGTGCCATCTCCCCGTCCTCTCGAATGATTTCACAGATGACCGCGACCGGCTCACTTCCTGCGAGTCGCGCCAGGTCGACAGACGCTTCGGTATGACCTCGGCGAACGGAGACGCCTCCCTTCTTCGCAATGAGCGGGAACAGATGTCCCGGACGTTGAAAATCGGATGGATGGGACGATGGGTTCGCTAACTCACGAACGGTGTGAGACCGTTCACTCGCCGAGATACCAGTCGTCGAATCGATATGGTCGACACTGACCGTGAAGGCGGTACCGTGTGGGTCTGTACTGTTCGTCACCATCGGCGCGAGGTCGAGACGAACTGCCACTTCTTCTGCTACGGCGCTACAGACGAGTCCTTTCCCTTCCGTGATCAAAAAGTTCATCGTTTCCGGTGTCATCTTGTCACCGAGTACGACAAAGTCCCCTTCATTCTCACGGTCCTCATCATCCACGACGATGATGGGACGTCCTCGTCTCAGTTCCTCAACCGCCCGTTCAATCGAATCAAACATTACCATCCCGCCTTTCCATATCCTTGTTCCGCCAAAGACTCGAGCGTCATCTTCGACTGCCCGACGACCTTTTCCATATATTTTGCTAACAGATCACATTCTAAATTGACTAAATCACCCGTCTGTTTCATCCCAAGCACGGTCTCGCTGTATGTGTGTGGAATCAAGGACAGGGTAAACCCACGCTCTGACACATCGAACACAGTCAAACTCGTTCCATCTACAGATATCGAGCCTTTCGGGACAATATAGGAAAGGAGCGCGCGGTCACACTGGATATCAACATAGACCGCATTCGCGAGAGGACGTTTCTTCGTGATTCGCCCGACCCCGTCGACATGACCGGATACGAAATGTCCGCCAAACCGTCCGTTCGCCGGCATCGCTCGTTCGAGATTGACAGGTGTTCCAGGCTTGACCCCATCTAGGCTCGATGCCTTCAATGTTTCTGGCATGACATCGACAGAGAACGTCGCGTCATCGAACGTCGTCACCGTGAGACAGATCCCATTCACGGCAATGCTGTCCCCGAGCTTCACATCCTCAAGCACTTTCACAGCGGACAAAACGAGTCGTAAAGATGGTCCGTTGCGCTTGACCGCTTTGACCGATCCGATTTCTTCTACGATTCCCGTGAACATCAGAGCGCCCCCTTTCGAAGGACGACTTTCAGGTCGGGTCCAATCGTTTCGACCTGATGAATCGTAAAACGGGATATCCCATCGATCGTCCCTTCCTGCTGTGAGCGATAGACGCCATGCTTCCCACCGAACACCCGTGGTGATTGATAGGCGACCCATTCATCCACGTAGCCTCCGTCAAGAAGTGAGGTGACAAGCGTCGGTCCGGCCTCGATCAACACACGCCCAATCCCATTTGCGTATAGCGTCTCAAGAACCGTGCCGAGTGACGTATAATCGAATAATTCGATACCGACGGCTTGAGCTCGTTCACGTCGTTCTGCCTCATCTGACGAAGTGAAGAGGAGCACCGGGACGTCTTCGGCGGTACGTGCTAACGTACTGGCGAGCGGTAACCTCAGGTCACGGTCGAGCACGACTCGTTTCGGCTGTCGCGTCACGCGGTCCAATCGAACCGTAAGCGATGGGTCATCCGCGAGCACCGTTCCAATCCCGGTCAAAATCGCATCGACCGTGGCACGAAGTTCATGCACATCACGACGGGCTTCCGAACTCGTCACCCATTGACTCTCCCCCGTCTCTAAGGCAACTTTCCCATCGAGGCTCGTTGCCGTCTTCAAGATGACGTATGGTCGTTTCGTCTCAAGCGACCGCAAAAATGCCGGATTCAAGGCACGCGCCTCTTCCTCAAGTAGACCCACATCGACTTCGACACCGGCCGCTTGCAGGCGCACGATCCCATTGCCTGCGACGAGTGGATTCGGATCTTTCATGGCGACGACGACACGTTTGATGCCCGATTCTACAATCAAATCGGCGCACGGCGGTGTCTTGCCGTGATGCGAGCACGGTTCGAGCGTGACATATAAAGTCGCCCCGGATGCAGCCGCACCGGCCATTCGAATCGCATGCACTTCAGCATGTGGTTCGCCCGCCTTAAGGTGGGCACCCATTCCGACGATACGCCCGTCTTTCACGAGAACGGCACCGACGAGTGGATTGACACCGGTCTGCCCATCGGCTGATTTCGCCAATTGAATGGCCTGTTCCATGTACTGTTTCATCGTTCTCCCTCCTTTTTCCGTACAAACAAAAGACCCTAAGGAGCAGTCCTTAGGGTCTTGGTGGGAGGGTTTCGTCGAATTTTGGCAAGCCAAATAAACGTTTTCTATACAGAAAAGCGTACGACGAAGCACAGGTCACGTGGACCTGTTTTTTGTTCCTTCTCCCATCCAGACTATACTGTCGGCTCTAGAGTCTCACTAGATCCACCGTTCGCACACGTGCGCCCGGGTCACGGACTTAGGGCATAGGCCCATCACCGCCGGTTGGGAATTTCACCCGACCCCGAAGGAATATTTGTTTGTACAGGTTTACTGTATCGCAATTGTTTTTATTTCGCAAAACAAAAAACGCTACTCGTGAGAGTAGCGCCTCGATTATGCGAGAAAGAGGACGACGAGAAGCCCAACAATCCAGCAGTAATATGAAAAATACTTCAATTCGCCTTTTGCCATGATGTGCTGGAACCACTTCAATGAAATGGCGGTCAACACGTATGATGCGATAAATGCCAAAAGGAGCGGACCGAACAAATCACGCGTATCTGGGTTTGTGAACAACGTCGGACCGTCCAAGATCATCGTCCCGAGACTAATCGGAATGAACAGGAAGAACGAGAACCGAAGCGCGGATTCCTGTTTGATCCCGAGGAGCATCGCCATGACGATAGTCGCCCCGGACCGGCTGATTCCGGGAATAAGTGCCACGGCCTGGGCAAGTCCGATCAACACGGCGTCACGTAGCGTAATACCACCATCGCCCTTGTTTCCTCGCATGTTCCGGATGAACCAGAGGGCGAGTCCCGTAATGATGAGCGTATAGCCGACTGTCGCCACGCCACCGAGCACCTCGGCGATCCAGTCACCAAACAGGACACCGAGCACACCGGCCGGAACGGTCGCGACAAGTAACAGCCCGATGAACTTCACGTCGACCATCGTCTCATTCGAACGGTCTTTCTTAAATAAAAACGTCCACAAACTCATGATGAGACGAACGACGTCTTGACGATAGATTGTTAAAACCGCAAGAAGCGATGCAAAGTTTACGAAAACTTCAAATGACAATCCCGGCAAGTCAATGTTAAATAGTTCTTGGAAGATGACAAGATGTCCGCTCGATGAAATCGGGATGGGCTCTGTGAACCCTTGAATCAATCCAAGTAACGTATAAAATAACCAAACTGTCATAGTGATGATCCTCTTTTCTGTTTTTCACTCAATGCGGCTATTTTAGCAGAATCGGTCTTTCATTGACCAGCCATTAAAATTTTTTTGCCGTAATTTCAATATTTGATTGATTAGTCTGAAAATTAAATTTATTATAGAAGGGTACTCATCTGGAGCGAAGGCGATGACCCCAACTCTCCAGCTGGGTACTTTTTTATAAAAATATTACAAATTTGGGTGATTAAAACTTTATGTTTACATTTCTCTCGAAATTCGATTTAATTTGTAATAGAACTGTTACCATTTTTTGAAATTATCAACTGCGACTTTAGTCCTATCCAATTCCTAGGAATTGTTTAAAATTTTTCAAAATCACGTTAATAAATCCGAAAAACAATCCGATAGTATGATTGTAGGAGCATTTTTTTATCTTTGTCGGTTCAGATTTGAGTCCACGGAAGGAGGAACCATCATTGAATCAAACGCTATCCACTAAATCCCATCACTTGTCTACCGAACAGCAAAGGATGATCCATTGCATTCGTCTTCTCGGGGACTTGTTGAAGGAACGTCCACGCCGTTCTGTCTATCGCCGCTTCGCAATGGAACAGAATTGGCCGTCTCCTGAGTCGATCATTCGTCAGTTCGGGTCATGGGCTGAGGCACTTGCCATCGCAGGCTATGAATGGCATGGAGAGTCAACCGTCGAATTGCCAGACAAAATGCCGAAGTATACACGCGAGGACATCATCGAGACGCTCGCCATTTATTCGCGAGACATGGGCTCGATCATCACCTTGAAGAAGTATCAGCAATGGCGAAAGCTCCATCCGAAGGCACCGAGCCATTATCATATAGTCAAGACGTTCGGTTCGTGGCATGATGCCTGTGCCGAGGCAGGACTTGAGGCGAGTGTGACCTATTCGAAAACAGAACTCTCGAACGCCCTTCGTGAAGCCATTCAGGAAATGGGCTTCTCGCTCTCATTCGAAGCTTACCGTGAATGGGCAAAGCGCAACAACAAACCTTCAACGAAAGCGATCTTGCATCGCTATGGCTCCTGGTCAGCCGCCGTTCATGCGGTTGAATCTGAACTTTATAATACGAACTCATAATCATTTCATACGAAAGGAGGATCCACCATTTTGGGGATCCTCCTTTC
Source organism: Exiguobacterium sp. SRB7LM (assembly GCF_015712685.1). Taxonomy (GTDB): domain Bacteria; phylum Bacillota; class Bacilli; order Exiguobacteriales; family Exiguobacteriaceae; genus Exiguobacterium; species Exiguobacterium profundum. The sequence goes on from NZ_VWVR01000006.1 coordinate 1,499,748, forward strand.
ATCTGACCTCTGTCGACAGATCATGATAGTGGGCGACACGATCTCGCCCGTTGAATTTCGCCCCGACATACATGGCCCGGTCCGCATGTCGCAAGACTGTATCGAGGTCTTCATATTCATAAATCGTTTCAATCCCGATACTCGCCGTCACCGTGATGCGCGTGCCTTCTGTCCCAAAATCATGGCGCTTCAAGGCGTTTCGTATCTTTTCACCGACCAGATTGGCGGCCGCCTCATTCATTCTCGGGAAGACGAACACGAACTCTTCGCCTCCGTAGCGCGTCACCAAGTCCGTCGCTCGAACATTGCGAGTAAAGAGTTGACCTGCTTCAATCAACACCTCGTCCCCGAATGCATGACCGTATGTGTCATTGATCGATTTGAAGTGGTCCAAATCAATCAAGAAAACAGAGAGCGGATAGGACGCCACATCGTTCAAACGTTCTTTCGTCCAACGTCGTAGTGCCCGCTGATTATGTAATCCCGTTAACGGATCTGTCAAACTCTCGTGTTGCAAACGTTTGCGTTCATCGATGCGTTCGATTGACCAAGATAACGTCTTGAGGAGGCGGTTCACCTCAATAGCAATCGGGGTCTCGTATGCCCCGTTCGCTGTCGTCGATACCATGCAGCTGACCGCCGTTTCCGCTCCCCAAACGGGTTGGATGACGAGCGCCGAATGGTGTAGTTCCTGTTGGTTTCGCTGCAATTCAGGATGCCATTCATGGAGCGAGTCATAGACGAAACACGGTTCGTCCTCATCATGATACCGTTCAATCGTGAAGGCATCCGGCACACTCGGGATGACGCGACCGGTCATATCATAAAACGTCCGCTCCCCTTTTCGATTGACCTGTAGCCAACCACGCTCCACTTCGACGATATCACGTAGACCGTTCCAAAACTTCTCAATCAACAATTGCTCGCTGTCCACGCGGTACAGCTGTTCTTTCAAGCGTTCGACTTGATCGACTCTCGACTTGGTTTCTTCCGTCTCCGTCGCTTTCGACATCGTCATCTTTAGGACAGATAGTACGAAGAACGTGACGATGAGTCCGACATAACCGAAGATGAGATACGACTCGATGGCAATCATCGTGAACAAAAGTTCGAGTGACACGACGAGCCAATCAAAGCGAATCAATCGCCACATAATCGGGAACGGGATCCGTTCTCCAACCATGAAGTAGGATAAAGCAAAACTCATCGTCAAGACGAGGAACAAGGTGCCTAAAAACGCCAACATCGCCACGCCTTGTTGCATTAAATGAATCGGCTCTCCGATCTGTCCACCGAGAGCGATATAGGCGAGCCCCGGCAACAGAACGAGCAGACATTCAATCACCGTGTTGAGCGGATAGAAATGAAGGAACCGTCGTCGCCCGACGCGACGATTGAAGGCTCGCGCCTGAAACGTGAAGAGGAGCAATTGCCCCATCAACAGTGCGGGCGCCAGTCCGTATAAAAAGAATGTGATAAAGACAAACATCTCATGGAACGTGAAGTGAAGATGCCTGCGCTTTAAAGGATTCATGACGAACAATGCCCCAAGCGTATAGATGAACCAAAACAACGGCCAGTCGAACGCCTCAAGGTTTTGGAAAGTCAAATACGTCACTCCCGTGAAGACGAGCGTCCACGCGAACCAGCTCCGAACTAGGTACTTCCGAAATCGCATCGTCTTCCCCCCTTTTCTCGTTCATTTTTTCTAGTATGACCCGTAATGCAAAAACATTCCAGCAATTGTTTGAAAGTTGAGACAATGAAATATTGAAATGATTCCCAATTTGATGTTTCGCTTTTCTAGATGTCGGCAACAACTTGGATAAAGGGGGCTAACCATGGACTTTTCTCTATTTCTGATCACGTTTTTGATCATCTATTCGCTCACTATCACACTTCTCTATTTGCGGAAACAAAAGAATACGTAAAAGGGCGATCCTCGTAGGAGGACCGCCCTTAATCATTATTTCGCTTTCAAATAAGAAATTCCAATTGACCCGGATCCCGTATGCGCCCCAAGAAGTGGTGCGAGTGTATCAACTCTGATCGGAATCGTGTCACCGAGTTGTTTTTTCCACTCCTCAGCAAGCTCAGGGACATTTCCGTGGAAAATCGAGACGTCCTGACATTCACCGGACTCGATTGCCGCACGTAACACTTCGAACAAATGGGCTTGTGCTTTCTTGTATGTGCGGACCGTTTGATACGGGACAATCAAACCGTCTTCGAATCGAAGTACAGGTTTCAATTGAAGCATGTTCCCGATGAGCGCCTTCGATTTAGAGATTCGACCGCCTTTTTGCATCTGCGTCAAGTTTTGAAGCGTCAATTCGATGCGGACGTCCTCGACGCGCTTCTTCATGTATGCTTCCACGTCTTCAAGCGCATCGCCTCTTTCGACGCGTTCAATCAACTCCTCGAACATGAGTCCCATCGTATAGATACCTGCCCGTGAATCGAAGGCGAGCAACTTGAACTCCGCAATCTCAGCCCCTTGAACGGACGCCGAATACGTCCCACTCAGGTCAGACGATAGGTGAATCGCGATGCCCATATCGTACTCTTCTTTCAATTTTTCATAGAGTGTGACGAAATCCCCGATCGCGGGCTGACTCGTCGAGACGCGCTCTCCCGCGTCAATCCACTCGTAAACCGTTTTCGCATCGACTTCGATTCCATCTTTATACGGCTGGTCCCCTTTGACGACATAGAGCGGGACAATGTGGATGTCAGGATGTTGCGCTAATGCATCTGGAAGGACAATCGTGCTGTCCGTGATGTAAGCAATCTTCATAAAGAGTTCTCCCTTAAAAAAAGTTTTTAGTACCTGGTTATATTATTTTATCACAGGTGAAGCGGTTTCACTATTTTTTCAAAACATCCTATGTGTAGCTCGTCCAATCACTTCTCGAAAAGGGTATACCTTAGATAACAAATAAAGGAGGCGTGTGTGGCATGATCGAACTACGGAACGTCAGCAAAATCTATAAGACAGGCGACGTGGAAACGGTCGCCTTGAAAGACATCGACCTCACCATCCGGGATGGCGCGTTCGTCGTGATCCTCGGTCCGAGCGGGAGCGGGAAGAGTACACTGCTCAACGTCATCAGCGGACTCGACACGGTCACCTCAGGTAAGATCACGTTCGGCGACACCGTGCTGACCGACCTATCCGTCGATCAGATGACCGCTTTTCGACGCGACCATCTCGGCTTCATCTTTCAACAGTACAACCTTCTTCAAAACTTGACCGTCTATGAGAACGTACAAATCGGTTCTGACTTGACGAAAGACCCGCTGCCGATTGATGAATTGCTCGAACAAGTCGGGCTCGCAGCGGCACGTGATAAATATCCCTATCAACTATCGGGCGGTGAGCAGCAACGTGTCTCCGTCGCCCGCAGCCTCGCCAAAAATCCCGCCATCATCTTTTGTGACGAACCGACGGGCTCACTCGACGAGGAAAATTCGAAGAGAGTACTCGAACTATTGGAACGATTGAACACGACGTATCAAAAAACGGTCGTCGTCATCACACACAATAATGGAATCAGTGAGATGGCGGACGATGTCATCAAGATGAACTCCGGTCGAATCGTGGAGGTGACCCATCATGAGACCCGGGTCGCGGCACGTGACATCCATTGGGGATAAGGGGGTGGCGACATGCTGTATAAAAACGTCTGGAAGACATTAAATCGGAAGTGGATGCAACTCCTCGCCATCGCCATCATCATCGTCATGAGTTCACTCACGTACACGATGATGTTCTATGGCATCAGTGGAATCGAGGTCCCGACTGAAGAGTATCTGGAAGAATCGAATCAGGAAGACTTTGCGATTGACATGCTCAATCGGGTGACGGAAGAGGAGTTACGCGACCCCGCTGTCGCCACGCTCGCGGAAACAGGAACGTTCACATTGGCTGACATCAAACAAGCCGATGCGGAAGTCTTCAATCGTCTGATCGCATCGCGAATCGCTGCCGTCGAACAGGAGATGCCGAATGCTACGATTGAACTCCGTGACTTAAAAGCCATCACCTACACGTTCGATGACATCGAACATCGGGGATTGATTGTCAAAGAATCAGACACGATCAACCGCTCCTACCTCGAAGCCGGTGATCGACCGAGCGCGAATGACGAAGTCGCCCTCAATAAAAAATATGCAGAGGAGAACGGTATCGACATCGGAGACACAATCGACATCGGCAAACCGTTCACGGTGAGTGGATTTGTCCTCTTTCCGGACTATACGCTCCCGCTCTTCGATGATAACTTCTTCAACTTGGACCCTGGTTCACAGACCCTCCTCTTGATGACGGATGAATCGTTCGAAACATTCGTCGGGCAAGAGTCTTTCCGACTGTCCGGGGTGACCGATCAAGCGATCAAGACCGACATAGACCTCCCGTTTGTCGTCTCGGTCATGGAGACGGAAAATATTATCCGAAGTGGTGCCATCTACAGTGAGATTTCATCCGGCAAGGCGATGGCGCTCGGACTCAGTCTCTTTATCGTTTCCATCGCTGTCATCATCGTCGCCATCCTGATCTCGAATATGCTCGAGGCGGAACGAGGACAAATCGGACTGTTGAAGGCGATTGGTTATAGTCGTCGGCAAATCGCATCGCCTTACTTGGTGCTCATCTTGGTTTTCGCATTCTTTATGCTCATCATCGGTTATTTCCTGGGGCTTTATTTCGCGAACCCGTTGAAAGAACTCTATCTCGACTTCTATCTTTTACCGTCCATCACCATCGCCCAAAGTCCACTCGTGTTCGTGACAGCCGTGTTCGCCCCGCTCCTCTTCTTTGCGCTCGTTGCAGGAGCTGTCATCTATAAAATTATGGGTGAGAGCGCCCTTGCCCTCTTGTCACCACGGGACAATGTCTCATTGAATCGACTCAGTCGACTTGTCAGTCGCCTGTTGAGACGGGCGAGTGGCAAGACGAAGTTCAAATATTTGTATGCCGTCAAGAGCACGGGGAGTTTTCTCATCTTCTTTCTCGGGATCCTCTTCTCGACGATTCTCATCGTTTTCGCCCTCATGATGAACGGCGCCGTCGACCGTATGACCGTTGGCGGATTGAACGAAGCGGTGTATGAATACGAGGCGTATACAGACGGGACACCGGTTTTAGAAGCGGGACAAGAACCGTTCCTCACCTATCCGTTCGCCTTTGTCGAAGATAACCTGATCATCTTGAAGGGACTCGACTTCGACAACACCTTGTTCCCACTCCGAAACGAAGATGGGGATGTGTTGACACTTGAACCCGACGGCCTTGTCGTCTCCTCCTCACTCGCGCTAAAACTCGGCCTCGATGTGGGTCAAGACATCGATGTCACACTCGACGGGGACACGTTGACCTATCCCATTATCGGGATTGCCGATGAATTCTCTGGCGACTTCGCCTATTTGCCCCGGGCGACGTTAAGTGAACTTCTCACCGACGGCGCAACGGATGACCTGTTCAACGGTATCTATGCGACGGAGCGTCCGAGCGAATCGGACTATTCGACTATCCTGTCACGCCAAGGGTCGATCGATCAGTCCGAATCGATCAATCAATATATGAATTTCATGATGAACGTCTTGATTGGTGGGGCGTCCCTCATCGCTTTCAGCATCCTGTTCGTCTTGACGGCACTGACGGTCGAGAAGAACTATTACGTCATCTCCTTGTTGAAAGTGATGGGATACCAGAAACGTGAAGTCCGCTCGATGATTTTGAACAGCTACTTCATCTACGCGCTACTCTCCGCCCTCTTGAGCATCCCCATCGCCCTGTTGACGCTTCGGGTCATCGTCGTCGTCTTCGCGGAAGATTATGGGCTCGTGCTCCCACTTGAATTTGAATGGATTTATATCGTCTATACGCTCGGTGCAGTCGTTCTCCTCTTCTTCATGAGTACATTCATCAGCCGCCGAAAAATCGATCAAATCCCACTTCAGGAAGTTTTAAAGACGTATCAAGAATAATTCATGCCAAAATAGGGCATAATAAGAGATAGACCAGGTCTCTCCTGAGGAGAGACCTGACTTTTGCAGAAAAGGATGATACACATGAATCGTACACAAGTCATGCTCGCCATTCCCGGAAACTGGTCTTCCGCAGAAGGCGTCAGCGAACAAATCAGTTTACATAGTGAAGGCTACACGATGGCCGGTCTGTTGTTGCTCGAAGATGAGACAGGGAAGGCGTTCACCGTAGAAGTCGTCGAACGTGACCCAGCCCTCGCCGAGGCGATGATTCACGCGAGTTCTGGCGGGTTCACCCCGAAAGTCGCGAAAGGAATCGCTCGTCATACGCATGTCGTCTACTTGATTGTCGACGTGAACGATTTGACAGACGTCGCCGCTGCACGTCGTGCGGCAAACGCCGTCTTAAACGCAGGTGGAGTTGGCGTCATGGTCGAGTCAGCTGGTGTCTCTTACTCGAAAGACGAGTGGCAAGAATCAAAAGAAGAAGACCTCGCACTCGACTATTCGCTTCTCACGGCCATCACAGAAGAAGAGAACGCCTATATGTCATGGGGAATGAAAGCGTTCGGTCATGCAGACGTGGCTGTGCCGATGACACTCGACATTGAAGATGCCATCCACGTAATCCATTCGTTCAACTTCCACCTCATCTCAGGTGGTGCGATGTTCGGCGATGGCGACCATTTCGCCTTTGAAGACGGTCGCGCCTTCACGGTCGAGATGGGAGAGGATGAGCGGACGACCATCGACAACTTGTTGCATAACCCGTTTGGCTTGATTTATCTCGTCCCACAAGCAGCAGAATAAGAAAATGGAGCGCCCCGCGGCGCTCCATTTTTATGTGGTCGTCAGTTTCGCATAGATGGCGAAGAAGATGGCGAGTTCAATCATGATGATTAACGGTGAAACGAGGACGAATAGATGGAGGCCGGTGAACACGAGAATGAGCGCGACGAAAAACACGAAATAGCCCCAGTGCAACCTGCTTTCCGGGAAGCGATGATTGTGAAACACGAGCGTCGTCGACAAAAAGTAGACGAGAACGGCACCGAACGTCACCATCACTTCAAAGCGCTCATCCAACTCCCCGAGATACATCAGTTTCATCATGCTCGCCAGAACGCTGAGTGACATCCAAATGAACAGATGACCGTACAAAATGATTTGACCGGTCCCGACCGCGTCTTTGTCCACTTTCTTTTCGATGTTGTCAAAGTATTGCCACCAAATGGCGATGAGGACGATGAATGCTAAAATCGAAAAGCTGATGGACCGAATATCCCCGTCTTGCGGCTCGAGCACCGCCAAGATACTGATAATGGATTCCCCTAAGACGATGATGGTCAAAAGACCAAAGCGTTCGAGCAAATATCCTAAGTTTATGGGCGTCATGGCCAAGCGTTTCCGACCGATGATCGGTACAATCAAATCGATGATGAGCCCGAGATACAGCACGACGTAGCGCAAGCTTCCATCAAAAAAGATGGATAACGACGAGACGCCGATTCCAATCCAAAAATAGGTGCCTAAAAAGCGTGCCGCCGGGTCTTGAATACGTCGATTTACCATCGTATACTGCAAGACCGTCATGACGCGCAAACCTAAGTAGCCAATGAGAAATGAATAGTAGTAGTCATCAAAATCCACGTTCAAGCTAGCCGTCATAATTAATACGAAGATCATCTGTCCAATTACGAACAGACGCTGGTGAATCGCATCCTCGAAAAAGCGGTTGATGAACATCGTCTGCCCCACCCACGCCCACCAAATCGGGATGAACATGAGGACGAACTTCGAGGCATATTCGAACGGGATGACACCATGATGGGTATGAAGAAGGACATGGGTCGCTGTCGCAATCGCAGCGACATAAACCAGGTCATAGAAGAGCTCTAACCACGTGGCTCGTTTTTCTTCCATCTAGCCCACCCCGGTTCAGTTCGCCAACACGTCGTGATACTCGGCATGTCGGTCGAACTGATTTTTCGTAAAGGGACAGAGTGGGATAATCGTCTTTCCTTCTTCCCGAGCATATTCGACCACGGCGACAACAAGTTTCTCTCCGATTCCCTGTCCTCGAAGTTCATCACTGACATACGTATGGTCGACAATCAGTTTGTCCGGCCCCGTCGGCACGTAGTGCAGTTCTGCCGATGGCTTCGCCTCGTCCCCGACGTAAAACGTATTTTCCTTCTGTTTCATTTCCATTTACTCACCACTCTCCTCTTCTAGTTTTAGCGGGATAAAGAAATGGTCACGCATCGTCCAATCCATCTCGTCCATCAAGATGTCAAACGATGTAGACAAAAACGCTTGGACTTCCCCACTCGTTCCTTCATCAAGCGGCAAGAAAAATTCACTCTTCTCCGCGTCATAATAAGCCGCTTCCGGCTGTAGCGTCACGGTCGGTAGCGGTCTGAACAGGAACGGATAAGGCAAGACAAAATAGCTCGGTCGTTCCGTCACATCGTCCCCAAGCCAAAAACCGAATTCAATCAACTGTTCATCGAAGGCGACACGCTCGATCACTTTGTCTTCCGGGAACGGATGCTCGATCGGATAGATGACGAGCGACGACACGTCGAACGTCCCCCAAAAGAGTGCCGGTTTGATTTTCCGGCATCGTAGCTTCGATAGGTACGTCAGCTGTTCGTGTGCCGCCCGTTGAAACAGCCTCAAGCCTTGCCGGGCATACGCCGCATCATAGGCGAGCGGTGTCTCGTCCGTATCGAGAAGTCCTTGGAAGGTCATCTCTTGTGGTTTCGGGTTGATGCGAACGTCGACCCCATGCGTCCGCAGTCGATTGAACAAGTCGTCATGATAGGACTTGATTGTCTTCCCCGCTTCAATCGGGATGGCGTCCGTCTGATCTTCGACATGAACGACAAGGCAAGAACTTAGTAGATCCACATCAAGCTGGAGTGCCCGTTCTCCTTCAAACAACAGCCCTGTCGTGAACCCATTAACCGTGAGCGGTAGCGAGACATGCCCCCATTGCGGCTCGGGCGGGGCCAGTTGGAGTCTAATTTTCCCGAGCAGTTGGGAAATCAAATGCAAGGTCAACTTTGTATCACGCCAGTCCGAATGTAGTGGAATCTGCATCATCCATCATCCTCTCATCCTTTACACGCGCCACTATGGTCGCAAATCGGTCGCTTCCCGGACTGTCCACACCCGCAGAGCGTGGCCCGATACGTGGAGATGACCTCATCCCCTTGCTCGATGTGAAGGTCGCCACGCACCTCGATTTGTTGCCAGTCGTTTAATTTAATAGACGTCGGGACGTCCGGTTCCTCCGCATCTCCACCATCCTTCCGAACGAACTGCAGCGCACCGCTCGGGCAGCGTTCAATCACCGTCGCGACATCAGGAGCCTCGGCCCCATCCGGTAAGATCCACGGCTTCCGTTTCGTATCGAACACTTCCGGCAATCCCCGTACGCATTCCGCCGCATGGACGCAGAGCGACACATCATAGTACACATCAATCGATTCTCCCACGTATTGTTTGCCTCGCATCGAATCACCCCTTATGTGTTTGCGGGTATTTACCCGTTACACTATGAAAAAAACCCATCATCCAATGACAGGATGATAGGTCTGTTCAGGCTTGTCTCATTTCTTGCATGCGTTCGAGTTGATGCGTCAGTTCGCCGATTGGCACGAATCGTGCCCGGCGGAGCATTTCTTTCCCGTTGATGAAAAAGAGGACGACCGGCACGGTAAAGATGGAGAAGGCGCCTGCGACTTCCGGCACTTCATCCGAGTCCACCGCGACCGCCTCAATTTCTGGGAACTGATGGAGCATCTCTTCAATCTGAGGTTTCAGCGCATGACAGACACTGCATCCCGGATGTGACACGTAGACGAGCAGCTGTTCCGTGCTCGCAATCCGTTCATTCAATCCAGTCAAGGTTGTCATTGCTTCCATCTTGCATTCCTCCTACTTGATTAAGAGTTGAGCCACAAGACACCGACCGTCTCAAATCCGGCATGTACCGCAATCGAGGGACAGAATCGAGTCCGTACGACTTCAAGATCTGGTAATTTCGACTCGATGAGTGCGACGAGGTCATCTTGCATGTTCGGTGCGAGTGCCGTCTGAACGAACACCCGATTGTCCTTCACACCGTTTTCCGCGTGACGACGTTCGAGTTCACCGACCATCTCCGCATAAGCCTTCTTCAATGAACGAGCCTTTTTGAACGGGATGACTTTCCCCGTCTCATCAAGGGTGATGATCGGCTTGATGTTCAAGATGTTCGCAAGGAACATCTCACCGGAAGAAACACGACCGCCTCGGCGCATCGTCTCCATGTTTCCGATGATCATGAAGAAGTTCTTCTTATCACGCCATGCTTCGAGAAGGGCGACGATTTCCTCCACTGACTTGCCTTCAGCTTCAGCGGCCTTGCCGATTCGGACGAGTTCTTGTTGCGCCTCGAGTGCGGCATGCGAGTCGATGGTATACACGGTAAAGTCAGCCGCTTCGGCAGCTGCTTTCGAATTTTTCGCCGTACTGCTCAATCCATTCGAGCAATGAACGGCAATGGCACAATCATATCCCTCTTCTTTCAAGCGTTCGTAGCGGGCGATGAAATCTCCGAAGATCGGTTGTGACGTCTTCGCTTCTTTCTTTTGGTCAATCATATACCGATGTAGGTCTTCGAGCGAGAGTTTGGTTTCACTATAGCCGTTCCCGTCCACAATCAATTGAATCGGAACGATATCGACACCGAGACTTGCTGCCTCTTCTTGAGAGAAGTTGGCCATACTGTCGGTAATCCATGCGATTTTTGTCATAACTAAAAAGCCTCCAATAGTCGTTCATTTTTGTCCAATCCCATTATACCTTATTTCCCGCCCCTATTCCTACTCGACCGAACGGGACGAAAAAACAGAGCGACACACGGTCGCCCTGCTCCTCTTCATTTGGTCGAGATCAATTTTGTATGGGCGAACTCATCATGCGGCAACTCGAGGTCTTTATTCGACTTCATCTGTTGAAGTGCACGGATGAGCGGAATTCCAAGCGTCGCCGGGTAGACGACGTCTTTATAGAGTGTCCGCTTGATGACTTGCTCCAGTGAAAGCGGGCGTCCATCCGCACTCACGACCTTAATTCCAACGACACGGTCTCCTACCGTCTGACCGTTTCGATACAACATACAATAGACTTCTCCGGCCATCGTCACAACGGTCGGTAAGTAATACCGTTTCACTTCTTTGTCTGGCCAAATCTTTTTACGGACTGCCTTTTCAATCAGTTTTGCCGGTGTCTGAAAGACGAGTTGGTCGATTTGACCAGCGACGGCTCGTTTCCAAAGTGGGACTGCCACAGCAATCATCCTTTCTCTCGGTTCTAGCCTTTCAATTCCTCTTTTACCGGCTGACGAAACCCTGAGAACGGACATCCACTTCGAGCAAACAGGTTCGGTGTCTTGATCTGATTGTCGTAATGCTCGTGAAAAACGTGCGTCGTCGCAGGAGAGAGAGGCGGGATGAGCCAACTCCATTGCCCGGTGACGTCACGCCCCGCGTCCCGTTCGTTTTTTTCGAACCGCTTGAACTGTTTGGCAGCCGTATGGTGATCGACAATGGTCACACCTTCCCGCTCGAACGATTGCAGGACGGCGATGTTCAATTCGACGAGTGCCCGGTCGCGCCAAAGCGACCGCTCTTTCGTCGTATCGAGCCCGAGTGACCGTCCGACGAGCGGCAACAAATCATAACGGTCCGTATCGGCCAAATTCCGTGCCCCGATTTCCGTCTCCATATACCAGCCGTTAAACGGGACCGAGGTAAACCGTAGACCTCCGATCTCTAGCTCCATATCCGCAATCGCTGGGACCGCGTGCCATTTGATGGTCCGTCCGTCAAACAAGTCCACATCCTCGTGCCGAATGTCCACCTCAAGCACGGCCTCACTCGGCAACTCAAACAAGCGGACGTCTCGCCCGTCCGTGATCATGAGTGGGAGGATATCGAACGGCGTGCCGGCTCCGACCCATCCGAGTTCTTTCGCTCGTTTCGTCATCGTGACGGACATCGGGTCTCCGATGATTCCGTCAGGTGTCTCATATCCCGCGTACCGAATCAATTGTGTGTTCAATAGTTTGAACTCGTTTGGAAGAACCGTCATCGTCGAACGGATTTTTCCGCCGTTCGTGGCGAACCGAAGGTGGTCGACAAGATGGGTGTAGACAGCCTCAAACGTATCGGCGTCCCGTGCGTCAATCACATGGAGTGTCTGCCAAAACAAGCGGCCGATGCAACGATTCGAATTCCGCCACGCCACCTTGGCACCCTCACACAACTCTTCCGTCGTCAACGAATAGGTGCCCGTGCGCTCAATTTCATCTTTGATTTCTCGAAGGCGTTCGGAAGGGTCGTCATGCCATTGCCGCATCCAGTCGCTCGCTTGTTCATACAGATTCATATCTAAGGTCTCCTCACTCGATTCTCTCTTTCTCCATCTTAGAGAAAAGGAGACCCCTGTTTCAACTATCTATTCTCACAGAAGACACGTTGGGTACTCAAGACCGCTCTGGCTGATGGACGAGTTCGATGTAGTCGGTGACTTCTTCGTTTTCGCTCACTTCCTGCTCGAGGGCGGTCATTTGCGCCTCGATGGTCGGACTTGATTCGTAGTCGGCGGCATATTGATACAGCCCATTCGTCACTTCGGTCATTCGACGTAAGCGGACAGGCAAGTCTGTACCGGATGCAAAACGAATGATGAACGTGACGTCTCCTTCTAACGGAAGGCGCAGGGCAGCATAAAAATGAAGCGTTTGATCCGTTCTTGACGTCAGTACAATCGAAGAGAGCCCAACCGAAACAGGCTGTTGCCGAATCGTCGTAATCGTGATACCTGCTTGGATGTAACGATTCTCGGACGCCTCATGAGCATCGAACGGATCGGGAATCAGTTTCCCCGTCTCCATCATCTGCAAGAAGGAATTCTCTCGGACCGGCGGACTGAATAGATATCCTTGAATCGTCTTGCAACCGAGCTGTCGCAACAAGAGCAAGTCCTCCATTTGTTCAATCCCTTCAACCACGACACCTAACCCGAATTCTTTTGCCAAGACGACGAGACTATGAATGATGGCCCGCGCTTGTTTGTTCTCTGATACTCCATGACCAAAAATCCGGTCAATTTTGATGGTATTCACTTGAAACTGTTGCAGATAGGCAAGCGACGAGTAGCCTTTTCCGAAATCATCAAGCGCAAGTTGAATCCCGAGCGCCCGTAACGAAGAAAAGACATTCATGATGTGATGCGACGCATCGAGCTGTGACGTCTCGGCCACTTCAATCTCAATCCAGTGCAACGGTACATCGTGACGTTCACTCGCTGATTCGAACGTGTTGAATAATTGCTCATGATACAAGTATTTCGGAGAGACGTTCAACGAGATTGGAATCTTATTCGCGAGCGTCGCTAAAAAGCGAAACACCTCTTCAATCAGATAGTCCGTCAATCGGATGAACAGATTGCTCTCTTCTGCGAGCGGGATGAAGTCTAGCGGGGAAACGACACCCCACGTCGGATGTTCCCAACGCATCAACGCTTCCGCCCCTGTGATATTACCTGTCCAGGCGTTCACTTTCGGTTGATACAACAAATAAAACTCATTCCGGTCAATGGCGCTCGGCAAGTCACGTAGCAACTCGAATCGCTTCAATTCATCGAGATTCATGTGTGAAGCGTACAAGGAAATCGCTGCCGCTCCCGACTTCCCGGCCCGGCCCATCGCCATATAACTTCGACGAATGAGTGTCGTCTCGTCTTCCGCATCATTCGGATAGCGACTGACGCCAATCTGCATGTTCGGATAAACGGTATATGGTTCAAGTTGGAAACAGTGCTTCGATAACGTCGCGAGCCGTTCCCCGATTCGAATCAACCACTCCTCTTCATGATATCCCGGCATGACGACAAGGAATGTATCTCCGTCCAAATGACCGACAATCGCCTCGTCCGGCACCATTCGTTGCAATTGATTTGCCGTCTGGATACGCCATTCATCTCCATATTCGTATCCAAACGTCCGATTGATATCACCGATTCGATTAAAGGTCACTGTGAACAATACGAACGCCATATCCTTTTGAATCAATCGCGTGATTGACTGAAACATCGTCTCGCGATTCGGGATGTTCGTCATCGGATCAAACTCGCTCAGTCGAAGCACCTCGGCTTGCTGTCCTCTCACTTCGGTCATATCACGAATCAACGCTTGAAACCCACGTACCCGACCCGTTTCATCGAACAAATGCTGTCGGTACTCTTGAATCCATTTTTGCTTCTTTCCGACAAAAATCCGATACTCGAGATTCACAGGTGTCGTATGACGTGTCTGTTCATTCGCCTGATTGACTTTCGCTAAGTCGTCCTGATTGATGACAACTTTCCAGTAATTCGGGTGTGCGTTGAATTGTTTCACCGTATACCCAAAGATGGCCTGAAACTGCCCTGTTGCGAATTCAATTTGACTCGTATCATAACTATAATCACAGATGGCCGTATCGGATGCTTCGCAAACACGACGCAATAGCTCATCTTTATCAGTCAATTCATTCTCGATGCGCTGCTGATCTTTCGTTGAAAAGATGACGTATGTGATGACGTTACGGTCGACAGAGAGCGCCCCCCGCACCGTCACCGGCAAATCTTCAGACGTCAACTGATGACGCAGTCGAATCTCCATCGCGAAGTCTGCCCCATCATCGGCTGTTCGCAACGTCTGAATCGCTTGAGTCAACCGTTCCCAATCATCGGGATGAACCGTTTCCCGGATTTCTTCCACCTGCATCTCGGTCAATCGCCGCCTTGAAATACCGAGAAAAGACGAGACTTGAGAAGAGAAAGAGAATGACCTATCCGCGAGATGTATTTCGATGACCATGAGACCAGGCACCTGTTCGAGTAACTCCCGTCCCACTTTCATAATGGCGTAACGGTTTTGTGTGTCCCATTCGGCGCTCATGTCCTTGACGATACCGTATACGCCTTGAATGAGTTGATCTTTATAAAGCGGGGTGCATGTTACTACGAGCTTTCGCTGTTGCCCCGCATATGCTTTGACTAGTTCAAAATGAACCGTCTCCCCGGCTAACGCCTGTTCGTGATATGGAGCAAACTCTTCCGTATCTGCTGGTGATAGCGCGAAGTCGTCGAATAAAAGTCCCATCTTTTCATTCGAATCGATTAGTCGACCATTTGTATCGAGCACGTAAATGGCATCCGGATACTGTTCAATCAAGAGCGAATCCACATGGAACGGGAGAATCGGTCCAGCTGACAGCATATCCGTGACATCACCATTGACGCGATGAATCCACTTTTTGAAAATCGCCATACAACCTCTCCTTTCGAAAGAGATGGAAGTTTCAAACGGAAATTCTCGTGTTCATACAAAATAACTAGTTTGTAAAGCATTAATTACCAATTACCCATAATTGTTCCATTAGAAAACCCCACTCGTTTCAAAGTGGGGTCAATGATTAGTTGCGTTCGAGGACGAACGTCTTGTATGCAGGCACGTTTACTTTTCCAGTTGCGCGCTTGATTGTCTTCGTTCCGGCACGGTCGCCATCGACAATCACGTTCCAGCTCCCCTTAGGAAGGGTGACTTGAACATTTGTCGGGTTGGCGTTATGCGTGATGAACAAGTCGTTCTTTTGACCCGGTGCATCTTCGTCAATCGTGTATGTGATGACGTTCGCTTCCGCTTTGTGGAACGTCAAGAATCGTTTCACATCGCTCGCTTTTGTCATCCGAAGACCTGGGTTGGCTTTACGCATCTCAATCAAGCCTTTCATGTATTGAACGTCCGCCTTGCGGTCGGCCGCCCGTTTCCAATCGAGCTGGTTGATTGAGTCTGGTGATTTGTACGAGTTGTGGTCGCCTTCCTTCGTGCGCATGAACTCTTGTCCAGCATGGAGGAATGTCGTCCCTTGACTCGTCAAAATGATGCTTGAAGCGAGTCGGTGCATCTTCGTCTTGTTCAATTCTGATACGGTTGGGTTCGTCAACTCCAGTTTATCCCATAACGTGTGGTTGTCATGGGCTTCAACGTACGTGATGGCTTGCGTCGGCTCTTTCGTGAATCCTTTAATCGTGTCGCTATAAGCGATCTCACCGACGATTCCCGTCTTCACGCGATTTTCCATACCCTCTTTTCCGTTGACGAATCCTTTGTCCTCATCGAAGAAGACGCTGCCTTTCAAGCCGTCACGGATGTTGTCATTGAAGTGGGCGATGCCCGGCATGTCGTAGGCGTTCTTTTGATTTGCTTTTAATTCAGCATCGAGCGGCGTACCGAGGTCCCATCCTTCTCCGAAGACGAGAATCGACTTGTCGACTCGATTCAACTCCGAACGAACCTTGTTCATCGTGTCGACGTCATGGATTCCCATCAAGTCGAAACGGAATCCGTCCCAATGGTACTCTTTTGCCCAATAGACGACCGAGTCGACGATTAGTTTTTGCATCATCGCCCGTTCGGAAGCCGTATCGTTTCCGACACCTGTTCCGTTGGCATAGTCACCACCCGCTGTGTAGCGGTAGTAGTAACCCGGTACGATTTTGTGCAAGTTCGATGCCTGTGCATCGAACATATGGTTGTATACGACGTCCATGACGGCACGTAAATTGTTGTCATGCAATCCTTGAATCATCTGTTTCATTTCCATGATGCGTACTTTCGCATCGTAAGGATTCGTTGAATACGACCCTTCTGGTGCATTGTAGTTTTTCGGGTCATATCCCCAGTTGTACGTCGCCATCGGATTCGTCTCATCGACGGAGGCCGTATTGAAGTCATAGACTGGAATGAACTGAACGTGTGTCACGCCGAGATCTTTGACGTGATCGAGCCCTGTCTTCGTTGCCGTTTTCTTTCCGTCAACGAGAAGACGCGTTCCTGGTTCGATGACACCGAGATACTTTCCTTTGTTTTGGATGCCTGAGTCGTATTTGTCCGTCTTCACATCAAAGATGGAGAAATCACGGACATGCGTCTCATAGATGATCGCGTCCGTCGATTGTTTCAACTTCGGTTTCATCGAATTCCAACGTTTTGGATCTGTCTCTTTCAAATCGACGATGACACCTTGGTCACCGTTCACGCCGACAGCCGTCGCATACGGATCGACCGCACGGACCTTCCCTGTCGCATGGGTCACTTGGTACGTATAACCGATGCCGTCCAGGTCACCACGAACTTCCGCCACCCACGTGCCGCGTTCTCCGCGCTTCATTTGAATCACTTTCTTCATATCTTTGTCGTTCGTCGGTCGGTTCGTCGGCATGTTCCACAGTTCGAGCTCGACTTGTTGAGCCGTCGGTGCCCAGAGGACAAACTTTGTTTTCGACTTTTGGTACGTGACACCGAGTTTACCGTCGTATGCATATTTCGCATCGAATTCTTTCGAACGAAGAACTTTTCCGGCTTGGAGCGTCTGTTCTCCGAACTCCGGGTGCGAGGCTTTGGTGACTTTCGCTAAATCGATGTCTGTTTTGAATTGAATCGTCACCGACTTGTCGCTAGCTTTTTCAATCGATTCCACCGTTGCCCCGTCTACGCTCAATTCATCGATGAACGCATCCGTGATGACGCGGTTCGTTGTGAGTGTCGCTTGACGGAACGTGTCCGCCGAGAACGAGACAAGTTTTGGAGAGCGATCGATTTGTGGCTCTGAATAGTAGATTGTCGAATCTCCTTCAACGAGCCAAATCTCTTTCGCAGTCCCGAGAACGAATCGGTCTTCCCCATCCTTCTCCGTCCATTCTCCTTTTTTCGTGATCAAGCCCATGAGTTTCTTCGATTCCGGGTTGGCGAGTTTCACGTTCGCGACGGCACCGAAATCATCAGCCTCATCGAAGGTGATGCTCTGTCCGTCCCCACCGTCCGGCCAAGCCCATAGACCCCAGTCCGTGTATGTATTGTCGTAACGGAAATAATGAACTTTCATATCGATTTCCGTCGAAGCCGTCTCCCCGTCCGGGTTTGACGTATAGATGGTCGGATCGCCTGACTTGATCCACACTTCGGCGACGCCATCTTGAATCATATCGCTTGTGATGAAGCGGTCGTTCTCAGAACCTTTATCTTTGTCCCAATTATCCGTGCGGACGATGAGACCGATTTTTTCAGGTGAATCGACTGGGAATTCGTAAGCCGCCACCTTACCGAATGCATCTTCCCCGTTGAATGTGAAGCCTTTGTTCGGGAAGTAATCTGGGCCGTTCGCCCAAAGCCATAAGTTCCAATCCTTTTCGTTATCCGGCGCCTCTTGATAATGGACGACGACAAGCGTCGACTTCCCTTTATCTAAAGCGGACGTCGGCATCGGAAACATTGACAGAATCAGTGCAAACGTTAGCACAACTGCCCATAAGGGTTTCCATTGTTTTTTGACCATGAGGGTCCCTCCTTGTAGCACTTTTTTAAGAAAACGCTTACACAGAAATTGTAAACGGTTTCTTTTAGTGAAGCAATGTTATTTTAGTAAAGTAGAGCATTAAACATCTTTCCTCCACAAAAAGGATTGCTTTCCGAGAGTTCAACCTGTATATAGAATTTAAGGAGGAAAAACTTAATTGCTATCACTTACAAACTTAATTAATAACCTAATTGCCAACGCGAGCCTTTTGCTCGTTGGTCTATATCTGATCTCACGTTTTACCAAGCTCGGTTTCACAAATAAATTACCGATTCGGCGTCAGATGACCATCTCCATCCTCCTAGCAGGACTCTCTATGATCATCACGCTTCATGGTGTACTTTGGAACGCTCAAGCGGACTTTCAGTATGGATTTGTCCCACTCATCATTTCTGCTTTGTACTTTGGGATATCTGGTCTGCGTATCACGTATGTGACGAGTATTATCCTACTTCCGTTTATCGTTCCCGGAGAAATGCTACTTCTGATCTCACTCCTAGATTATTCCGTAGCAGCCGGAACAGCATTTCTGTTCTTACGAATGCGCGAACGGATCCAGCCGACACAAGATATTCGAATCGTAAATATGATTAGTCTTACGTTCATTGCACTCTTCTCTATTCTCAACATGACGAACTATAAGGAGCCAAGTGCATATTTTATGACACTTATCTGGTTTTTATTCATCGGTTATGCGGCAGGCTTCTTTTTGCATATCGTGTATGGTGGCATACGAAAAATCGAACGCTCTGAACGTCTTATCACAAAATATAAAGAAGCGGCTTATACGGATACATTAACGGGGTTAGGTAATAGAAGACAGTTTGATGAGGAAATGAAACGCGTCGATGAAGAAGTGTTCACGTCGCCGAACGAGATTGCGTTGTTGTTAATCGATATCGATCACTTCAAATCGGTTAATGATACGTATGGACACGATGCGGGTGATGCAATTTTAGTCGAGCTCGGTCAGCGTCTCTCCGTAATCGCGCGAGCAGATGATATGGTCTGCCGAAACGGCGGAGAAGAGTTCTCTGTTCTACTTGCCGACTGCAACCTTTCGCAAGCCATGTCGATTGCGAATCGCTATTTGACCGAAGTCTCGAAACAACCGTTTCAATTACCTGACAGATCGACGCTTGAGGTCACCGTTTCAATCGGAGTATCGAGCACTTCTGAACGAAAGGTCGTCACGTCTGCCCAACTAATCAAAAAGGCAGACATCGGTCTTTACGTCGCCAAACGCAACGGACGAAATCAAATCGGCAAATGGAGTCAACAGAAAGCAAACTAACCTCTCACATTTGTGAGAGGTTTTTCAAAGTTTATTCCATTCATCGAGCGACTCCAAGTACCACCGATAGCTCATCTTGATTTCTTCATCTGTCAAATCCGCTGGTAAGAGTGAACGTGGGACGAGACCGGTGAACTTGGCGCCTCCGACATGCGCAAAAATATAAGAAGCGACTTGCTCAGACATATACCTCGTCAAAAAACCGGTCACATACTTCCCGTCTTTGCTCTCGAAGACGATGTCGAGTCGTCGTCCTTCCTGTTCATCGATGATCAACTGGTTGTAAAGTCGATGTGCCTCGTCTTTGTACTTGTATCTCATCCCGCGTCTCGCATTGTCATCAATCTCCCACTGATGGTCTTGTCGCTCTTTCGTTGTGAAGATTTTCTCGAGCGTTCTTGGGTCATCAATCGTTAAGCAACAAAAGATATGTTCATAGGACAGTTGATCGTCATTCACCAAGTCCATGATGTCCGTCTTTGGGATGATCCTTGCCTTGTAGCGCACCATGACACGATGGACGACTTCTTCTTTGTCAAAAATGAGCCACTGCTTCCGTCGCTCAAACTTTTCATGTAACATCTTATAATCCATCCGCTTCACCTCACGTACAGCATATCAAAAGACGACGTCCGGCAGTTGCGGACGTCGTCTTGCTCAGTTCCCGTATTTTTTAAACAACTGATAGTTCTTGTTTCCGCCTGACAAGTTGTACACGTCGATGAACCCGAGGTTGCGGAGAACGTTTTGTGCCGCGTTCCCCGTCACCCCACCGTTACAATAGACGACGGTCGGTTTACCCTTGTCCATGTCTTTCGCTGCTTCCCGGAGGTTACCGAGTGGGACATTGATCGCACAATCGACACACGCCTTCTCGAACTGTGCTGCTTTCCGCGTATCGATGATTTGCATGTCTTCCCCGGCATCGATTCGTGCCTGAAGTTCGGCCGGCGTGATGAGTCGTGCCGCCTTGTCGATACTGTTCGAAAGCACCATCCCCGTATACATGACCGGGTCTTTCGTCGTCGAGAACGGTGGTGCGTAGGCGAGGTCGAGATGGAACAAGTCGTCCACTTTCGCCTTAAGGGTGATGGCCGTGACGAAGACGTCGATTCGTTTGTCGACTCCTTCAAATCCAACGATTTGGACGCCGAGCAGTTGACGCGTCGCACGGTCGGCGACCGCTTTAATCGTCATATCTTTCCCACCCATATAGGCAGGCTTATCCGGTTTCGTGTTATGAAGTACCTCGATATCGTATCCGAGTTCACGTGCTTCTTTTTCAGCGAGACCTGTCTGTGCGACGGCAAGTCCGAACACTTTGAAGATGCCCGTTCCGAGGATGCCCCGATGTTCGAGATGACCGCCCGTGATGACGTCCCCGGCGGTCCGCCCCATCTTGTTCGCTGTCGAACCAAGTGGACGCCAAATCGGTTTCCCTGTCACAATCGAGAAACTCTCCGCGACGTCTCCTGCCGCATAGACGTCTGGGATGTTTGTCTCCATCCGCTCATTGACGGCGATCGCACCCGTTTCACCTAGTTTGACTCCCATGTTCATGGCGAGCTCGACGTTCGGACGGACTCCGACAGACAAGATGACGAGGTCGGTCTCAATCGTCTTCCCACTCTCCGTGACGACCCGTTCGACGTGTCCGTCACCGACAAGTTCTGTCACGGTCTCTCCGAGCATGAGCTCGATTCCGTTCTTCTCGAGGTGTTCCTCAACGCGGCACGCCATATCCTTGTCGAGTGGTGGCATCACTTGCGGTACACGTTCGATGATGGTCACGTCCACACCACGAAGCTTCAACTGTTCCGCCATCTCTAGACCGATGAAGCCGGCTCCGATGATTGTCGCATGTTTCGGGTCTGTCGAATCGACGAAGGAGCGTGTCGCCTCCGCATGTTGGATGTTTCGAATCGGGAAGACGTTGTCCGACTTCACCCCTGGAATCGGTGGGATGATGCTCGACGCACCCGTCGCAAGGACGAGGACATCATATGAGTCCGTGAACGTGTCACCCGTCTCTAAGTTTTCAACCGTCACCGTCTTCGTGTCTTTGTCGACTGACGTCACATTATGACGCGTCATCACGTCGATGTTGTAGCGCTTCTTGAAGAAGGCCGCATCGCGCGGTGTCAAATCGTCACGTAACTCGACTTCTCCGCCAACGTAGTAAGGAATCCCACAACCAGAGTACGAGATATCGTAATCTCGATCGTAAATCGTGATTTGTGCGTCTTCGTTGTTCCGACGCGCTTTCGCCGCAACCGATGTCCCTGCAGCGACTGAACCGATGATGACTAGTTTCATATATAATCCACTCCTCAATAAAGTAATAAGCTGATGTATAGGCCGAGCAACGTGATAGCCAATGTCGGAATCGTCAAGATGATCCCGACTTTAAAGTACTGCCCCCATCCGATTTTGAGGCCTTTCGTACGAAGGACGTGAAGCCATAGAAGCGTCGCAAGCGACCCGATTGGGGTAATCTTTGGACCGAGGTCGGAACCAATGACGTTCGCATAGATTAACGCTTCCCGAATCTGTCCGGTCGTATGCGTCAAGTCGATGGCGAGCGCATCAATCATGACGGTCGGCATGTTGTTCATGACCGATGACAAGATGGCGGCCAAAAAGCCCATCCCGAACGTGGCACTGAAGCTGTTCACCGCGAACCAGTCGATAAAGTTCGCCAATACTTGAGTGAGTCCGGCATTTTGTAAACCGTAGACGACAATATACATCCCGAGCGAGAAGAAGACGATGGCCCACGGTGCACCTTTGATAACTTGCGTCGTCTGAACCGCTGACGAGCGGTTCGCCATCACGAGGAAGAACAAGGCGATGACACCCGCGACGAGCGAAACGGGGATCTCGACTAAATCACTCGTGAAGTACCCGATGACCAGTAAACCAAGTACAATCCAGGATAAGCGGAACATCGTATGGTCTTTAATGACGGACGAAGGTTCAGCCAACTGTGAGGCGTCATACTGTTTCGGGATATCTTTTTTGAAATAAAGGTACAACACGAGCAGACTCCCCGCGACCGCGAACACGTTCACGAATACCATCCGCGCGGCGTACTCGGCGAACCCGATGCCAAAGAAGTCGGCTGAGACAATGTTGACGAGGTTCGAGACGATGAACGGAAGACTCGCCGTATCGGCGATGAATCCGGATGCCATGACGTATGCCAAGACGACCGCGTCCGGCAGTTTGAGTGCGCGGACCATCGCTAAAACGATTGGCGTCAAGATGAGCGCCGCCCCGTCGTTCGCAAACAATGCTGCGACGAGGGCACCGAGTAGTGTGATATAAACGAAGAGCTTCACACCGCCACCTTTGGCGATTCGCGCCATATGTAACGCGGCCCATTCAAAGAATCCAATCTCATCTAAAATGAGCGAAATGATGATGATTGCGATAAAGGTGAACGTCGCGTTCCAAATGATGCCCCAAACCGTACCGACATCCTCAAAATTGACGACACCCGAAATGAGAGCGATGACAGCCATCCCCATCGCCGAGTAACCGATGCCGAGGCCTTTCGGTTGCTTGATGATGAGGAAAAGCGTCACAAGAAAAATTAAACTAGCAATCCACTGCACAATGTAATCCTCCAATAATCTCTATTTATTTTTTAGCAAGTCGGCTGCAAACCGTGCAACACGAGGGTCATTCCCTCTTCTGTTGATTCAACGTCGAGCGTGACGTTCGCGGACAACGCTGTAGCTTCGTTCGCCACGGCAAACGTAAGGTCGTCGAAGTGCTTCACCTCATCGGTCTCTTCCGGTGTCGCTACGGCCAAACCTAGTGTCGGTCCACAGCAACCAGCCTCCGTGATGATACGGACCGATTTTGTCTGCTCTTCCTCTAGCGCTGTTTTTAAGTAATCGATGGCTTCATTCGTGATGTTCATTTCACTTCCTCCTTCAATAGTTGGGATAAAGCGGAATATCCGACTGGCAAATGTTCTTGCCAGGCGAGTATCGTCGGACGCCGATAGCTGTTCACACGTTCGAGCCATAGGACTTCATTCGCGACTTTCGCGGTCAATAGTTTGCTCGTGACATCGAGTGGCGTGAACGATTGATTAACGACCCAAGCGAACGGTAGAATCTTAGCCCGATTCAAATCTGCTACGAGTCGTTCAGCTTCATATAACGGCGTCGCTTCAGGCAAGGTCGTGATGATGACGTGCGTTTGTTTCGGATCACGTAATTTCGGCAACAAATCTCGGACTGCTTCCGGGACAACGCCAGTCGAGCGTTCGAGTTCGCGATGATAACTCTCGGTCGCATCTAACAGAAGAAGCGTGTGTCCGGTCGGTGCCGTATCGATGACGACGAAACGGTCTTTCGCTTTCGCCACCTGATTCGCAAAGGCACGGAAAACGGCGATTTCTTCGGTGCACGGCGAACGCAGGTCCTCTTCGAGCATCATACGTTGCTCTTCATTCAGGTCCCCTGCTTCCTTGAACACATCCTGTCGATACCTCTCAATTTCAACTTTCGGGTCAATGGCATCGACCGTGAACGTATCTGCAATGTTTGTCCCAATCGTGAAAGCGACATGAGCGGCCGGATCCGTCGTCGTCAAATGAACAGAGTGCCCTCTTTCATGAAGCGCGACCCCAATCAGCGAAGCGAGTGTCGTCTTCCCGACGCCACCTTTCCCCATCGTCATGATGACACTTGGACCGTCCGCCTCAATCTCATCAACGAGTCGATCAAGTGATCCGTAACGACTCGAGTCATAGCATGCATCTGCGACAGCGACCGTCTCTCCGTTCACAAAGCGCCGAAGTGCAGAGACACCGATCAGATTTTCGTAAGCATATGGGAGTTTGAATGCCTCGAGGTCAGTTATGCCTTCAGGAAGTTCACGGAGTGCTTGTTGCTGACGCTCGATGAGCCGCTTCGTGTATCGGTCTGTCCCTTCATCCGGTTGGACAAGACCGTTGATGATGAGCTGCATTCGCTCGATGCCGATGGCGCGAAGTTCGGTCGCGGCACGCTCCGCTTCGATGAGCGTGGATGTTTCGGGACGGGCAACGAGAAGCAGCGTCGTCTCTTTACCATCAGTGAGCGTCTCAACGGCCTTTTTGTACTGCAATTGTTTGTCAGCTAAACCGGCAAGCGGACCGAGGCAAGACGCACCTGTCGTGTTCGTCTCCAAAAATTCATCCCATGCACTCGGCAAGGTGAGTAGGCGCAACGTATGACCAGTCGGTGCCGTGTCAAAGATGACGTGATCGTACGCCTCACGGGCTGACACGGACGTCAACAAGTCCGTAAATTGGTCGAATGCCGCAATCTCAATTGTACAGGCACCGGATAATTGCTCTTCCATCGACTGAATGGCCACGTCCGGCAATACACCTCGATAAGGTCCGACCATGCGCTCCATATATTGTTTTGCCGCTTCTTCGGGATCGAAGTTGGCGATGGCAAGCTTTGTTTCCGGAACGAGGCGCGGCGTCTCATCGAGTTCCATCTCAAACACGTCTTGTAAATTACTGGCCGGGTCGGTCGAGACGAGCAAGACACGCTTGCCACGGTCGGCGAGCGTCAGGGCGAGGCTTGACGCTGTCGATGTCTTCCCGACGCCACCTTTCCCGGTCAAGAACACATAACGGGTCGGTTCAATCGTATGAAAATCAAATGTCTTCATGAGCATATCTCCTTATTTCTTGAGTGAGATGCGAACTTTCGGCTTTTCTCCATCTTTCTTGGCAAATGCGTCAACCGGTAGTCCCGTCAACTCCGCAATTTCTTCATCTGTTAAATAGGCACCCCGTTTTACGATTTTTCCATCAACTACTGTGAGCGGGAGCATCTCGAGCCCGTTTGCAATTTCAGCTTGTACCTTGGCATTCTCAACGAATCGATTCGGTTCCGATGCCAGATTATAACGAGCAACATCGAAGCCTCGCTGTTTTAACACGTAGTGGATTGTCGCCACTCGCGTCAGTTCTGGATCGATGGATGGACCACATAATCCTGTTGGACAGCACATTGCCGGTTCAAACACTTCAAGTTTCATCATTCACTCCTCCTTAAATTGCACATTCGGTGTCACAGTCGCAACTCACATCGATTGTCTCAATCTTGTCGAGCAAATCGACGACAATCCCATAAAAAGGGCTCGTCTCATTCAATCGATAGTGGATCCATTGTTTGTCTCGGCGCTCTAATAACAGTCCAGCCTGACGCAACATCTTCAAATGACGGCTGATTGCCGGCTGTGAAATGTCAAAACAGTCAACGAAACTACACGCACACTGTTCTCCCGCTTCCATCTGTTTCAGCATCGTCAACCGAGTCGGATCACCGAGTACCTTGAGTACTTTGCTTAATTCTTCTGCAGTGTACATTTCCACCTCTCCCTACTGTATAACTAAATTGTTATATAACGTTTCTGTTATGAAATTACCATACTTTTTAACTGCATTCAATTGTATTTTTAAAAAAAATCCGTTATGATGAAACACGTTGTGAAAACACGTAACGTTGGAACATTTCCTTTCATATAATGTGGCATTTGATCTTCGTGAGACTCGAAGATCAAAGTCAAAATAAAAAGAGAGGTGTGTTCTTCTTGGAAAAAATGAATACAATCAAACAAGACTGGCTCGGTAACGTCCGAGCAGACGTCCTTGCGGGGATTGTTGTCGCCCTCGCCCTCATCCCTGAGGCGATCGCGTTCTCACTCATCGCTGGCGTCAACCCGATGGTCGGGCTCTATGCTTCGTTCATCATTGCCATGGTGATTTCAATCGCAGGCGGTCGCCCTGCGATGATTTCGGCTGCGACCGGTGCGATGGCACTCGTCATCGTCTCACTCGTCGCCGACCATGGTCTTCAATATTTGCTGGCCGCTGGGATTCTAACAGGTGTCATTCAAATCGTACTCGGTTATCTCGGGATCGCCCGCTTAATGAAGTTCATTCCACGCGCCGTCATGGTCGGATTCGTCAATGCGCTTGCCATTCTGATTTTTCAAGCGCAACTATCCAACTTTGAAGGAGAGAGCTGGATCATCTGGGCAATCGTCGCCGCGTCACTCGCCATTATCTTCTTATTTCCGCGAGTCACAAAAGCCATTCCTGCACCACTTGTCGCCATCGTCGTCATGACGATTTTAGCCATCACACTCGGTCTCGATACGAAAAATATCGGAGACATGGGAACAATCTCAGCAACACTCCCGGAATTTTTATTCCCGAACGTCCCGTTGACGTTTGAGACGTTGTTGATTATTCTTCCTTACTCGATTTCCCTCGCATTCGTCGGATTGATCGAGTCGCTCTTGACGGCACAAATCGTTGACGACATGACTGGAACGGACTCAAACAAAAACCGTGAATCGCGCGGACAAGGTATCGCGAACATCATCGCTGGATTCTTCGGTGGGATGCCAGGATGTGCGATGATCGGGCAATCGGTCATCAACGTCTCATCGGGTGCTCGTGGACGACTCTCGACATTCACGGCCGGTCTCGCGCTCTTCATCATGATCATGACGATGAGCGACGTGCTCATGCTGATTCCGGTCGGCGCGCTTGTCGGGGTCATGTTCTTCGTCTCGTATGCGACGTTTGACTGGGGTTCGCTCAAAGCGATGCGTACCGCTCAAAAATCGGACACGGTTGTCATGCTCGTCACCGTACTCGTCACCGTCGTCACACATGATTTGTCGCTCGGTGTATTCGCTGGGATTTTGACAGCAGCGATTCTCTTCGCCGCTAAGATTTCAAAAATCGACCTCGATCGAAGTATCGATGCCGACAAGGCTCGATACATGGTGAACGGTCAGCTCTTCTTCGCCTCGACGTCTGAATTCGTTAATCAGTTCGACGTAGCAGAGGACGCTGAAGCCGCTATCCAAACCGTCACCATCGACTTTGCGAACACGCATCTTTGGGACGACTCGGCCATCGGCGCAATCGATAAAGTCATCTTCAAATATCGAGAAATCGGAATCGAGCCAGAACTGCTCAACTTGAACAAAGACTCGGAGAAACTGCTCAACACGCTCGCACTCCATTTGAAGCAACAAGACGCGAACGCAGGGCACTGATTCATCATTTCCCCGTTTCGCCAAATCACCTATACTAAAAGTAGAACGTGCGAAAGAGGAGGAGTTTTTCATGGGAAAGGTATTTTTAGCGGCAGATGGTTCTGCCCACTCGAAACGTGCGCTTGAAAAAGCGATTCAGCTCGCAAAGGCGTCGAATGCATCGATTGATATCGTGCACGTCATCAGTGCGAAGGAATCGAAAGAAGCAGCCCTCAATTCGACAGGGAAAATCGACTTGGAGACGAAGCGAAAGCAGATGCTCAAGCCACTGTTCGATTTGACGGAAGCAGAAGGCATTGCCTACGAATACATCGAACTTCGTGGGGAGCCGGACGTCGAGCTCGTCAAATACGCAAATCATGAGCCATATGAATACGTCGTCGTCGGATCACGTGGATTGAACACGTTTCAAGAGTTCGTGCTCGGTAGCGTGAGTCATAAACTGGCCAAACGAGCTCTCGCTCCTGTCATCATCGTGAAATGACGCATCGTCCCCATCTCCGTCGTGAGATGGGGATTTTTTGTGTCACATACAGGGGACATACCGTGCATGTAGAATGTTTTAAAGACAGCTAATTCAAAAGGAGGTTCTCGCGATGGACATCGCAAATGACCCGAATACACTTTTTCTCATCTTACTACCTGTTTTGATTCTACAACTCATCCTGCTCGTCGTCGCCTTGATTGACTTGTTCAAACGCGACATGACGAATGGCCCGAAATGGGTATGGCTTCTCGTCATCGTCTTCATCAACATACTCGGCCCAATCGTATACTTCTTATGGGGACGGACTCCGCGATGAAAATCACACATGTAACGAAGCGATTCGGCTCCTTCACGGCGCTCGATGATGTCAGTTTCGAATTACGCCCCGGCTGCACGTCCCTTCTTGGAGAAAACGGCGCCGGGAAGACGACGCTTTTGAACTTGCTCGCCCGCGTCACCGATCCGACAAGTGGCGATATGACCGGACACGAACGCATTCGGATTGGCTATTTACCTCAGCGCCCAGCCCTCTATCCATCGTTGACTCCCGTCGAGACGATTCGCTATGCCGCTGAATTGACGGGGACCAAACACGTCGAGCCGATTCAACTATTGAAACGAGTCGGGCTCGAACCGGTCGACCGGCCGGCAGCGAACTTATCGGGAGGGATGCGACAGCGTCTCGGGATCGCCCAAGCGCTCGTCCATGACCCGGAACTCTTACTGCTCGATGAACCGGTCTCGGCACTCGACCCACGCGGTCGACGAGAAGTACTCGATCTATTAAGTGACTTGAAACGAGAGCGAATGATCCTGTACTCGACGCACGTCCTGCCGGATGCCGAAGAGGCAAGTGACTGGGTGCTCCTGCTTCGACAAGGCAAATTGCTCATGGAAGGAACCGTGACCGACCTGCTCGGTTCGAAGTCGACCATTGAGCTACGTCTCTTTGACGATGGGACGACCGATGCAGACTGGACGCAGTTAGAAGGCGTGACCCGAACAACCAAACGTGGTTCGACGTGGACGTTTGAGTCAACGGACCGCACCCTCGCCGAACGGGCGATTTTGCGGCGCATCCTGGAACGGAATCTCATCATCCAATCACTACACGTCGGGCACCCGTCACTCGAATCTTTATTCTTGGAGGTGAACGCCTGATGCGTACCGCAATCTTTAAACAGGAATGGCGAGAGTCATGGTCGAACAAACGACTCATTTGGATCCCAATCGTGCTCATGCTCCTTGCCTCGATGCAACCGCTCACGCTCTATTTCCTACCAGATATCCTCGCTTCCGGTGGAAACTTACCGGACGGCGCCGTGATTGATCTCCCGGCACCGACACCAGAAGAAGTGTTGATTTCAGTCAGTGAACAGCTTCGCCAAATCGGTCTTCTCGTCGTCTTGTTGTCGGCGATGCATACGTTCAGTCATGAGCGGACGAACGGAACGCTCGCTTGGCTCAAGTCGTTACAAATCCCGACGTCTCGCATCGTTATCAGTAAATGGGCACATTACGTCCTCTTGACGGTCGGTGGTCTCGTACTCGCCCAATTAGTGGCCGCTTACTATACGGTCATTCTTTTCGAGGCGTTTGATGTAACCGCATTTCTCATATCCACAGCACTTCTTGTCTTTCATTTTGTCGTTCAGCTCTCCATCTTCATTCTCCTCGCTGCGATGATTGAGAGCGGTGTCGTCGCGGTCGTCTTGACGCTCGGTCTTCATTTCGTCATGTCGCTCCTCATCGGCTGGGTCGACCTCGATTGGATGCCATGGATGCTCGGTCCACTATCGAGTCAGGTGTTCTTGACAGAAGGGGATCTCGTGTGGCCGATTGTGACCGGAACCGTTGTCGTCATCCTACCCCTGTATGTGGCGTCGAAACGACTTCGGTTCATGAGTCATACGGCGTAAACGTCTGACCTTACAAATGATTCATTTGCCACAGCTTCACCTTGGATAAATATGGGTATCTCTTCTGTATGCATACAGAGGAGGTCACATGAATGACATGGAAAAGAAGGGTCGGCATCGGTCTGTTAATCGGTGCAGTGTGGACGAGTCCACAGTTCGCATCCGCTGAGGGTTCATTCCAACAGACGGAGGATGGCATCGTCTATACATCGAGTGACGGGACGGTGTTGACGGGGTGGCAAGTAATCGAGGGTCATACGTACTATCTGAATGAAGATGGTACCCTCCTTACAGGTTGGCAGGAAATCGAAGGTGCTACATATTATTTTGAGACAGACGGTCGACTCATCACGGGTCCCCATGCGGTCGACGGCACGACATACACATTTGACGAGAACGGGAAGCTACTCACCGGATGGCAAGAACGCGATGGTCTCGTCTATTATTACGACGAAACCGGTCAAGCCGTCACCGGCTTCCAGACAATCGAAGGCAAACGATATTACTTCAACGAGGACGGGGTCCGACTCTCGGGATGGCAACAGCTTGGTGACGCCAAACATTATTTCTTCCCAGACGGCACCATTCGTACAGGCATGTACACGATTGACGGCAAGAAATATTATTTGATGGAGCAAGGAAAGATGGCGACCGGATGGCAGACGATCGGCACACGACGCTATTATTTCGGGACTGACGGGGTACGTCGACAAGGTCTCACCCGAATCGGTGAAAAAGTGTATGGATTTCATCCCTACTATGGGTATCGCCTCGAAGGGTTGCATCGGATTAACAATCGTCACTACCTGTTCGGAAAATACGGCAATCGTAAGTATGGCCTTCAACAAATAAATGGTGTGATGTACGGCTTCCATCCGACCTATGGCTACCGACTAGAAGGTGTCCACACATTGAATGCACGCGTCTATTCATTCGACCCATATGGACGTCGTGAGTACGGATTTCAAACGGTCGATGGGAAGAAGGTCGGATTCCACCCGACTTACGGATACCGCCTGCAAGGGAAATTCCGATTAGATGGAAAGACGTATCACTTCCATTCGACCGGTGTGCCGGAGAAAGGATGGAAATATACGACCCAGTACGAGTATTATGCTCCGGCCTTGACGAAAAAGACGGATTGGCAAGCCATCGACGGCAAGTGGTATTACTTTGATACATACGGAAAGATGTATCAAAACCGTCGTGTCGGAAACGCCTCATTCGATGCGCGTGGTGCCTATTCTCAGGCACTGTCCGTCTATAAGATGAGCGTCCCACTCTATCGTCAGTTCCCGATGGGGTATCCGTCAGGCTGCGAGTTCTTCTCTCTCAAAATGGCACTTGAAGAAAAAGGGCGTGCCGTCAGCGCCTCGACCTTATATAACGAGATGCCAAAGAGTATGTGGAACGCTCGCTATGAGAACCGTCTCTATCGCTGGGTCGACCCGAACGTCATGTTCACAGGAGATCCGAAAGGGACGCTCGGAAAATATAAGAACTATGGGATTTATCCAAAAGGCATGATTGAATTCGCCAGTAAGTATCGTCCGGTGAAAGACTTGTCCAATCAAGGGCTCGGCTCGATCGAACGCGAACTGTCGATGGGCAACCCGGTCATCGTCTGGGCGAGTGTCGACTTCAACAAACCATACGGCTACTTCAACTGGTATACCGCTTCGAACAAGAAGTTCACCGGCTACGTTAACTATCATGTCATGTTGGCAACCGGCTATGACAAGTCAAACTTGTATATTAACGACCCATATCGCGGTCGCTTGGTCATCCCTAAGTCAAAAGTGAGCGCCGTCATGAGTGCGACGGGATGGAAAGCGCTCGCGGTCAGATGAGTAAAAAGGAACGTGTCTTTCATCGAAGGACACGTTTTTTTATGTCCGACTAGGAGAAAAGTATGAAATTAAGAAATATAAATTCCTATTTTTATGATTAAATATTGAAATTAAATTTCCGAATGGTACACTCCTGTTAAGAAATTGAAGCGCTTACATGAATCGAAGGAGGAGTTTCTGATGAAAAAGTGGATGGGTGGTATGGCTGCGTTGACGATTCTCACGACTTCCATCGTCTGGTTGGATGCCGATGCGAAGTCTGAACCGAAAAAACCTAAGGTCGAACTCGGGGTCGACCGGTTGATGGAAAACCCGGAAATCTTGAAAGGAAAACGGGTCGGACTAA
Source organism: Exiguobacterium sp. SRB7LM (assembly GCF_015712685.1). GTDB lineage: Bacteria > Bacillota > Bacilli > Exiguobacteriales > Exiguobacteriaceae > Exiguobacterium > Exiguobacterium profundum. Next base: position 1,532,184 of record NZ_VWVR01000006.1, read on the forward strand.
TCACGAATCCGACCGGGATCAACGCGGAGAGAACGAGCATCGTCGACCTATTTGACCAGTCCGATGACTTCGAGTTGACGGCATTGTACGGACCAGAGCATGGCGTTCGGGGAGATGCCCAAGCCGGATCGACGGTCAGCTCCTACATCGATGACGTGACGGGGTTGCCTGTATATAGCCTATATGGTGCGACAAAGAAACCGACTCCTGAGATGTTACAAGATGTCGACGTGCTCGTCTTTGACATCCAAGACGTCGGGACACGCTACTATACGTATATCTATACGATGGCGTATGCGATGGAAGCCGCTGCCGAGAACGGGATTCCGTTTGTCGTCCTCGACCGTCCGAACCCGCAAGGCGGGCTTCGCGTCGACGGTCCGGTGCTCGACCCGGATTACTCCAGTTTCATCGGTCTCTATCCGATTCCACTAAAGCATGGGATGACCGTCGGTGAACTCGCGCGACTGTTCAACACCGAGTATCAGATTCAAGCCGACCTTGAAGTCGTTAAAATGAAAGGTTGGAAACGTTCGATGATGTATGAGGACACAGGACTCCCGTTTGTCATGCCGTCCCCGAACATGCCGACGACCGACACGGTCAATGTTTACCCTGCGACCGGATTGTTTGAAGGAACGAACTTATCCGAGGGTCGCGGGACGACGAAACCGTTTCAGCTGATCGGCGCGCCGTATATAAAAGCGCATGAATATGCGAATGAGCTGAACGGGCTCGACTTGCCAGGTGTCGCTTTCCGGGCTGCCTCGTTCACGCCGACGTTCTCAAAACACGCGGGCAAACTGACGCACGGGGTTGAGGTCTATGTCACTGATCCATCTCGATTCGAATCGACAAGAACTGGGATTGCGATGATTCAAACGGCTCACAGCATGTATCCGGACGACTTCGAGTTTTTAGCGAATGACTTCATCAAGAAATTGACAGGAAACGCCTACGTGAAAGATATGATTCTCGAAGGAGCTCCGCTTGAAGACATCCTGACGAAAATCGAGGACGAGCGGGACGCGTTTCTCCCAATTCGAAAAGAGTATTTACTGTATAAATGAAACGAGGATGGGCTCACGAAGAGTCCATCCTTTTTGTAATGAAATGGTAAAACCAAAAATCACCCAAACGATATAGAATATAGGGAGTCCCACAAAAGGAGTCGATTCCATTGAAGAAGCATATCTCTCTACTACTCACCATCATTCTGACACTCGGTGTGATCGGGTCGCCCTTCTCTACCAACCGCGTCCAAGCCTATTATGAGACGTCGATTAACACGACCGGTTACGTGACCAACATCAGTCAACTCAACGTCCGACAGTCGCCTTCTTTGAGTGCGAAACGACTTGCACTCATCCCGCGAGACGGTTCGATGCGTGTCCGGACATCGTTCCAATTGGACGGTGTGCGCTGGTATAAGATTCAATGGGGCAGCGGCTACGCTTATCTGCCCGCCAAGTATGTCCGTTTGTCCACTGCTGAGGTGAAATTTACGAAACCGACGTACGTCAAACCGTCGAGCGTTTATTTAAAATCACGTCCGCTCACGACCTCTTCAAACGTCAAGTTCGTCCGGCAGGGTACAGAACTTGAGACCGTGTCATATCGCTATACCGGTACATCACGATGGTACAAGGTGCGCTACGGTTCATACACTGGGTACATCCTCGCCAATCATGTCAGTTTCACGTCGCCCGTCAACGTGTTGACCGAGACAAACAAAGAACGGAAGGCTGCCGGTCTCTCTCTTCTCGCCGCTTCGAGTGAGGCGAACCGTGTCGCCCAAGTTCGTGCCGATGAGATGGCGCGTACGGGTCAATTCTCGCACACGCTTAAGGAGAACGGTACACCCGGGGACACGTTAGACGCTTACGGTGTCTCGTATCGGGGCTGGGGGGAGAACATCTATAAAGGATCGAGCGACCCAGTCCGGGCGGTCGATGCGTGGATGAACAGCAGCGGTCATCGCGCGAATATCTTGAATGCGAATTACACGCACCTCGGGATTGGCAAAGCGACCGATGCCCAAGGGTCGACCATCCATGTTCAAATCTTTTTGACGAAATAACCGCTGAAGGGACAGTCACGTCGTGGCTGTCTTTTTGTTTGGCCAATAAAAAAAGCGGATTCGCATCCGCTCTTGAGCCTTACGCACTTCTTATATCTCATGCTCTTTCACGAGCACACGAAAACGCGGTCGGACGGTCAATTCGATTGACGTCACGGTCCGCTTTCGATCTTCAGCTAGGACGATCAATAACTCTGCGTGGTCTCGCCGGTCTTCTAAAATCTCGACCTTGCTGACGGTACGGAGCAGTTGATAATATACGAGCTCCCCGTCCCCACCCTTAATATTGATTTCAAACTCGTGATAGCTCGGTGATATTTTAAAGTAGAACGTCTCCCCATGCTTATTCGTGAAACGAAAAATCGACTCATCATAATAGAACGGGAGTGTCGAATCCATTCGTTTCGGTTCGACTGTACAAAACGCAGAAAGCACGATTTCGTCCGGGAACAATGCCCCCTCTTGTTTATTGAATTGCCATCCTTTCATCCAAATCCCTCATTTCAACACTATAATTATCTGAATAATTAGATTATTACACATTTCAAGTGTTCCGGACAGGTAAATTCGTGACAATCCTCGAACACCTTTGTGTAGAACGAGAAACATTTCACATGAGAAAGGAGTAATACGATGTCCATTATCTCGCTCGACCATGTCACGAAACGGTTCGGGGATACGATTGCCTTGAACGACCTCACTCTGAAAGTGGAAGAAGGCGAACTCTTCGGGTTGCTCGGACCGAATGGTGCCGGGAAGACGACCGCCATTTCGGTCATGTTGAATCTGTATGAGGCGGACTCCGGTTCGATTCACATTTTTGGAAAAGCGATGCCAAAAGACGAACTGGCCATCAAACGCCGCGTCGGAATCGTGCCGCAACACGTCTCCGTCTATGACCAGCTGACCGTCTATGAGAACATCCAATTTTTTGCGGAGCTGTATGGATTCAGTCCGAAAGAAGCGAAACAAAAGACCGAGGCCGCGCTCCACTTCGTCGAACTCGATGCCCATCAAAAGAAACGTCCGCCCGAACTGTCCGGCGGTCTCCTCCGTCGCCTCAATATCGCCTGTGGCATCGTCCATGAACCCGAACTCATCTTCATGGATGAACCGACCGTCGCCATCGACCCGCAGTCACGAAATACCATTTTAGAGAACATCCGCGAACTGAACCGCCGCGGTGCCACCATCATCTATACATCTCATTACATGGAAGAAGTCGAACTCCTCTGCGACCGAATCGCCATCGTTGATGAAGGAAGGATCATCGCAGAAGGAACGCAGGACGAATTGAAAGACCGTGTCATGACACTCGAGACGGCCCGGATCAAAGTCGATGCGCTCACACCAAATTTGCTCGAACGTCTCGATGCACTCGAACACGTTCAAAAAGTAGAGTATGAAGAACCGTATATCGAGGTGTCGTTAGACAAAGACACGCCGCTTGCTCCGCTCCTTGAGACGCTCCATCAAGAACGTGTCCACTTCACCTCCATCACGGTCGACCGTCCTTCCCTCAATACCGTCTTTTTGGCATTGACGGGGAAGACGCTCCGGGAATAGGAGGGACGTCATGTGGACTTTCATCAAATATGATGTGAAACAGCGGCTTCGTGATCGTGCCACCCTCTTTTGGATGCTCATCTTTCCGCTCATCCTCATTTTCGGACTCGGGACGATGCTGTCGGCCGTCTTCAGTGACACGTTCAAACTTCCGGTCACGAACGTCGCCTACGTCGAGTCATCGACAGACCAGTATCGAGAGCCGCTCGAGGCTTTTTTTAAAGAGGAAGACATTCAAGCCTTCATCCGACTTGTCCCATACGTTGACCTCCAATCTGCCGAACAAGGTGTGAACGATGGCGATGCCGATGTCATCTTGCAACTCGATGGACCTGACATCACACTCTTCTATGAGGAACCGACGACGGTCGAGTTCGACGTCCTCGATGCCATCCTCGGTCAGTATACAGCCATCGCCAATCAACAGATCACGCTCGCGGAAGCAGGCGTGTCGGCCCCATATGTGAATGAGGCTTGGCTCGATACGGAAAGTGTCGACTTGGCAGGACGTACCCCGACATCGCTCGAGTATTTCACCGTCACGATTTCAATCATGACGGCATTGTTCGGGTCATTTTATATCACGGCGATGGCGCGTGAAGAACAGCCGAACACAGGCAGCTATTTGCGCATCCAAGCGGCACCCGTCCGAACGGTCGAGTATCGACTCGCGCGGACGTTCAGTCGCTACGTCATCATCTTGTTGCAGCTCATCCTCTTGTTTTGGTTCAGTCACTTTGTCTATCGCACATTCGACTTGGCGAACGTACAGTTCGGCTACCTGATTCTGTCTTGGCTCGCCTTGACCGCGTACGGGGTCGCCATCGGATTCCTGATTGTCAACTTGCCGAAGTTGAGCGCGACGACAAAGGATGCGATTGTCAACGGCTTCGTCGCCATCCTCATGATCTTATCCGGTGGCTATGTCCCCGGTTTTGACCAAGTGACGCTGAACTATGCACCGTGGGCTGCCTACGTGTTCATGCCGATTTTCATGCGGGACGGAATGCTAGCCGTCCTCCTACGTGAAGGTGATATGAATCTGTATTGGCAAAGTCTCGGATTGCTCGGGATTCATCTCCTCATCTTGATCGCATTCAGCTACATTCTCTCGAAAGGGGTGAAGCGTCATGGTTCTCATTAGACATGTGGCCAAACGGATGCTTCGAAAGAAAGGGCTGTGGGTGTTCACCTTCGTGTCGATGTTCGGTTTCGCGCTCATCCTCTCCTTCGTCGGTGGAACGTCCAGTTTGAACGCATCCATCGGGATTGTCGACCGGGACGGTGGACTTCTCGCCGAACGCCTCATTGACGAGGCGGAACGGTTTGGTCGGGTCACGTTGCTCGAATCGAACACGGATGATGTCTTGTTAGAAGGAGAAGATATCGTCCTCATCATTCCTGATGACTTCACGGAACAGGCGTTCACAGGAGAGATGCCTCGCCTTTCCTTCTCTGCAATCGCCGGGAGTGATGCCTCGTTGATCGAGCAGGCACTGAACGGTCATCTGTCCCGCGAACGCCAACTACTCGAAGCGAGCGGCTACGATAGAGCGACGTTCGAACAGCTTGCGTCAAAAGAGACGTCGAACGGTTACACACTTTCAAGTGAACCGTTCCAGGAAAGTGTCGCCACGACCGCCCGAACACAAGCCTTCTTCGGTCTGTTGTCGTTCATCATGATGTCGACCTTTCTCCAGTTCATTCCTATGTTTGTCGCGGATGATCGGGACGAGAAGATCTATGCGCGGTTGTTCGCCTCACCGGTGACACCAAGGCGTTACTTCGCCTCCCTGCTACTAGCCTTTTATCTCGTCGGCTTCATCTACGTGATGCTGTTGATTGGCGTGAGCCTCGCTTTATACGGTCAGGATGTATGGACACATCTCCCGACCGTGTTCGCCTTGTTTTCTTCCTATCTGCTCGTCTGTCTAGCCCTCGGTGGTCTCATAGCCGTGTTTGCGACGAATCGGGAGAAGGCGAACATCTTTCAGATCTCGGTCACGATGGCATCCGCCATCACCGGCGGGGCGTTCATCAGCCTGCTCTGGTTGCCGGATTCATTGAAACTTGTCGGTCGTTTCCTGCCGACCTATTGGTTGAATAACGGTGTCATCACGATGTATGAGGGCCAGTTCCCGTATCTCTCCATCCTTGTCATGATTGGCATGACCGGAGTCGTCTCCCTCCTCACCATCCTCGTGTTGAAGAAACGCTCCCTGACCGGCTAATACAAAAGCGAGTCCCCCATATTCAGGAGGACTCGCGTTTTATTGTTGAAGTGTCGGCACGACTTTTTCAAAGAAGACGTCGACGAGTGACGGGTCAAACTGTTTGCCCGCCTCTTGTGAGATGATGGCGAGTGCCTCGTCAATCGTCTTCGCCTGTCGATACGGTCGTCCCGTCACCATGACATCGAACGTATCCGCAATTGCGATGATTCGTGAAGCAAGAGGGATCTCAAAATCTTGTAGCCCTTTCGGATAGCCTTTCCCGTCCCATCGTTCATGGTGCGCTAAGACAATTTCCGATAAGGCGACATATTCGGGTACGGTACTTAAAATATTGTAACTGATTTCCGGGTGGCGTTTGATTTCATACCATTCCGATTCGGTCAGCGCGCCCGGTTTATCTAAAATATCATTGCTGATTGCCACTTTTCCGATATCGTGCAAAATGGCAGCCGTTCGAATCTCATTCACTTCAGCATTCGTGAAGCCCATCGCTTCTGCCAGTTGCCCCGCTAAATTGGCGACTCGTTGAGAATGCGCTTCTTCTCGTGGAATCTTCTCATACAGCGTGCGCATGATGATTTGAATGGAATGGTGGCGTCGACTCTGCTTTTCAGAAACCTTGTGGTGATACATCCGATCTTCCGCTAAATTGAACACTTCGGTCAATTCGACATTCGAGTCATGTTTGACCGCTTCACCGAATGATGCGGAAATCGGTAATCCTTCAACCGTCTGTTCGTGGAAGAGACGACCGAGACGGTCCGACAGCTGTTTTGCCTCATCGAGCGTCGTATTCGGAGAGATGACGACGAACTCATCGCCGCCGACTCGTGCCACTTCATCTTTCGCGCGCAATTCATTTCGCAAAATATTCGCCGCTTCGACGAGCAACTGGTCTCCGACTAAGTGTCCGAACGCATCATTCGTGAGTTTGAGTCCGTTGATATCGATGACGATGAGTGTGAGCGGATAAAAGTTGTCATCATCATAGCGCTCCAACGCCTCTTCAAAGTAACGTCGGTTTTTGATGCCCGTCAATTGATCGTGGTAACTGAGATATTCAATCTCTTTCTCATATGTTTTTTTCTCCGTGACATCTCCGATATAACCGTGCCACAACACGTGACCATCCGCTATCTTTTCCGGACGGGATGATCCTAAAATCCATACGGTTCGTCCGTCCTCGGTCAAGACGCGAAACTCAGCATCCCAAATCGTCAAGTTGCGATAGGACTCATCAATCGACTGCATGACAAGCGGATAATCATCCGGGTGCATCCGTCGGAAGACAAGACTCGCGTCCTCCTGTACCTCTTCTGCCGAAATCCCCAGCATATCTTCAAACCCTCGGCTAAAGAATGGGAAGTTGAAACTTCCATCAGGCAACAATTCGAATTGATAGATGGCACCCGGGATTTGATCGGACAATTTCGTCAAAAGCCGATCTCGGTCTGCCAACTTTTCTTCTAACTGAACTCGGTCCGTCACGTCTTTCGCGACCGCATAAATATAATTCCCTTGAAGTTTGCAATGCCACTCGATCGATCGATACGTATCGTCGATCGTCCGGAAACGGTTGATGAAGCGGAACAACTCGCCACGTTCCTCAAGTTCCATAAACGCCGCTTCCGTGATGGTATCATCATCCGGGTGAACTAGACTAAGAAAGTCGATATTCTCCAGCTCATCAAGTGAAAACCCTAAAATTCGTTCCCATGCATCGTTCAAATGGAGCACTTGTCGTGTGTTGAAAGCCATGATGCACTCCAAGTCGAGGGTCGCGAATCCACCGAACATCGATTTTTTCGTCTCACCGATTTGATGATCGGCTTTCGTCAATTGCTCAAGGACGTGGACGAGATATAACTCCACGAGCCCGAGCCGATTGGCGACCTTCCCTTTTTCCATCACAATCGTCAAGTCCCCGTATAAAATACCGTCTTTCTCGATTTTAAAGAGAACGACTTCTCCGAGCGAGAAGATCCGAAGTAGATTTTTGACGAGACGCGTTGGAAGTGCACCATCAATCAGCGGGTCAATTCCATCAAATACACGAGGATTTGAATGTTTGAACAGATTCCGTCGCTGATCCGTCATCGGCCATTTTCTTCCGACCGGATGAAACCCAAGGATGTCGAGACTTCTCTCTAACATCTCATCGATGCCCGATAATGCCACTGTCGTATACGATTCGCCGTCCTCTTCCATCAAATTGAGTGCGACCGCCTTCGCTCCGGTGAAGTCACGGATTTGGTCAAGAAATTGTTGATTCATCAACAAGTCACTTCCGGTTGAGACGAAGCGGTGCGATACGTTTACGAGTTGTTTTAACGCATTGTTCTCTTGAACGTGTGCCGTGATGTCGTGGAACATGACGGACACAAATCCTGTCCGTTGGCTAAACACGGACATCTCGAACCAACATTTATTACGGCGGGAATAGTGTTCAAACGTCACGGTGCCGCCGTCACTGACGACACGTGCCACTTGAATCATCCATTCCCGCTCACTATATTCAAAGTCTTTTAGGGCGCTTGACACTTTTTTTCCGATGAAGTGTTTTCGCTTCCCTTTCATGATCTTCTCAAAGGCAGGATTCACTTCAAAGAATTCATAGTCAATCGGCTCCGAAGCGTCGTCGTAAATCACTTTAAACTCGACGTAGCCTTGGGGCATATAACGCAACAATGTATCGTATGAAGAATGAATGGGGTTTGTCACGTCACTTCCTCCTCAGCAAATAAAATCTCTACCTATTCTACCTCATTTGTGATAGATTCCCTATTTTTTCCGAAGTCATTCCCATCTTTTTATTTTAAGTTTTCGTAAACTGCATGCTCTTTCATTGCCTCTCTCGCTCACCTTTGTTAGACTGATTTCGAAAACCGATATCGAATTTCGATATTAAGGAGATGACACGTATGGAAGACCGCGTCTTGCGGAAACTGTTTCTCGGATTCATCCACATCCATATTTTGCACCACGCCGCGGAACACCCCGTGTACGGAGCATGGATGGTCGATGAGCTTCGAGAGCACGGGTACGAAATCAGCGCCGGGACGCTCTACCCGATCTTGCACGGGATGGAGAAAGACGGACTCTTGATTCGTGAAAACGAGACGGTCGATGGACACGTTCGCAAAAACTACGTGACGACCGAAAAAGGACTTTCTGTGTTGGCGGAAGCCCGTCAAAAGGCATACGAGTTATTCAAAGAAATTAAGGAGTGAAGATATGACGACACAACGTGTGACGTTCAAGACGTTACTAGAGATTTTATTCGTTTCAACGAGGCTCGGTCTCACCTCATTCGGTGGTCCGGTCGCCCACCTCGGTTACTTCCACGAGGAATATGTGAGACGACGCAAATGGATGGATGAGAAAGCTTACGCCGACCTCGTCGCCTTATGCCAATTCTTGCCCGGACCGGCGAGTTCACAGGTCGGGATCGGGATCGGGATTGTCCGCGGTGGCATATTAGGTGGGATCACTTCATTTATCGGCTTCACAACGCCGTCGGTCGTTGCCCTCATCCTATTCGCTTTATTGTTATCCGGACTCGACGTCTCCGATGCAGGCTGGTTATACGGCTTAAAAGTCGTCGCCGTCGCTATCGTCGCCCATGCCATCTTAGGGATGGCGAGTAAACTGACACCTGATACAAAGACACGAACGATTGCCTTTTTTGCCTTGGCAGGCGTCCTACTCTGGCAAACAACGTTCAGTCAGGTGCTGTTCATTCTACTCGCGGCCCTCGCAGGATTCCTGTTGTTCAAGCCGGACCGCCTCGATGCGAAATCGAGTGCGTTCCCCATTTCGAAACGTCTCGGGGCCGTTCTGCTGTCGATTTTTGGGGCACTTCTCGTCATCTTACCGATTTTACGGGAGACGTTTGAGAATCAGACGATTGCCTTGTTCGATAGCTTTTACCGGGCCGGTGCCCTCGTCTTCGGCGGCGGACATGTGGTCTTGCCACTACTAGAACGAGAACTTGTACCAGCTGGTTTCTTGAGTGAAGAAGCCTTCCTTGCAGGATACGGTGCCGCTCAGGCCGTTCCTGGTCCGCTTTTCACGTTCGCTTCTTATCTTGGAACGGTGATTGACGGTGTGCCGGGTGGCATCCTTGCGACGGTCGCGATTTTCTTGCCGGCCTTCTTGCTCATCCTCGGTGCACTTCCGTTTTGGGACGCGCTCCGTCACAACCCGAAAGTCGCTGGCGCCCTCATCGGTGTCAACGCGGCGGTCGTTGGGATTTTGATTGCGGCATTCTACAGCCCGATCTTCACGAGTACCGTAAACGATGCGGTCGACTTCGTGTTCGCTGCCTTCCTGTTCGTGATGATTGCTTATTGGAAGTTACCACCGTGGGCACTCGTCATCGCCGGGGTACTCGGTGGGACGTTGATTAATCTGATGTAAGGTGCAAGGGACCTCGTGTCCCTTTTTTTGTTGGATTTTTACGTCATTTGATTGTTAATCTTTTGAAACCATTCCCTCCTCTACGCTCGTTATACTGAAGAATGGATTCAAAAATAAGGGAAATGTCCGCTTTACTAGAAAGGAAGTGGGGGCATGCAACCACTCAAACATACAACGTATATGCCCGGTCTCGATGGTTTGCGCACGTTCGCCGTCTTGGCTGTGATTTTATATCATTTAAATGTACCTTACATACCCGGGGGATTCCTCGGTGTCGATGTATTCTTCGTCCTGTCCGGTTACTTGATCACCGGGATCTTGATTCGCGAATGGACGAAGACCGGCACAATCGATTTGAAAAAGTTCTACCTCGCGCGTTTCCGTCGTTTGTTGCCGGCACTCGTCTTGATGCTATCGGTCGTGATGACGTATGTGACGCTGTTTGACCGCTCCTTGCTCGATACGGTGCGCCAAGATTCACTGGCGGCACTCGCCTATGTGAACAACTGGTGGTATATCTTTCACGAAGTCTCCTACTTCGAGAGTTTCGGAAAGCCATCACCGCTTCAAAATTTATGGTCTCTCTCCATCGAAGAACAGTTTTATGCGTTCTGGCCGTTGCTCCTACTCGTCGGTCTCGCGTTCCGAAAGCGATTGCTTCAACTGCTCGCCGCGCTTCTATTCGTCTCCGCCGCCTGGATGGCGTTCCGATATGTCCCGGAAGCCGATCCAAGCCGCGTCTACTACGGGACCGACACGCGATTGTTCGGTCTGCTCATGGGAGCCGTCCTCGCCTTCGGTTGGCGTCCGGACACGTTTAAAGAAACGATCCCGCATATCGGACGCCACATTTTGAACTGGACCGGCGCCGTTTCGCTCATCGTCATCGTCGGGATCATCAGTAACGTCAACGCCTACGATGCATTCCTCTATTACGGAGGTTTCTTGCTCGTCGCTTTCCTATCCGCCCTATTGATTGCCGCTGTCGCCCATCCGGCGACCATTTGGTCACGACTGTTTGGAAGCGTTTGGCTTCGCGTGATTGGTACACGGACGTATGGGATTTACTTGTGGCACTATCCGGTCATCATTCTATCGACACCGCTCGATCGACTCGGGACGTTCTCGCCACTTCTTTCCGTCGGGCAAGTGGCGTTGACGCTTTTGATCGCCGAGTTGTCGTATCGCTTCGTCGAGACACCGATTCGTCGAAACGGATTCAAACAAGCGTTCCGTCAGCTCGTCTCAACACCGACGCACCCGAACGCACGCTTTGCCGCCACGGCATGTGCAACCGCGCTCTCACTCGTTCTCGTTGGGAATTTGACCATTCTGGCGTTCTCTGAATCGAAGCCGGTCGAAGATGAAATTCCTGTCGTGAAAGTACCGATGCCAAAAGACGAGACAAAGGACGTTCCGAAAGAATCGGAATCCAAGGAAACAGAGGAAGTCCCGTCTGAAGATCAACCGACAGAAGAAAACACAGCACCAACTGAAAAACCAGAAAAACGAACATGTCCACCGGCTCTCGCGATTGGCGACTCGGTCATGCTCGGATTGAACGAATATTTGGCAGATGCTTTCCCGAATATGAAAATCGACGCCCAAATCGGACGTCAAGTTCGCGATGCGATTCCAGTTGCCTCTCAGTACCAATCGTATAATGCTCCAGGTCACGTCGTGTTCCTCCATCTCGGAACGAACGGTGCCTTCAAAATGGAGCAACTCGAGACGTTGCTCAAGCAGTTCGAACGAGCAGATGAAATCTATTTGATCAACACACGTGTCCCACGTCCATGGGAGAGTGAGGTCAATAAAAAACTCGCTCGGGCCAGTGAACTTCATGAGAACGTATCCCTCATCGATTGGCATGAACGCTCAATCGGGAAGGAAGCGTACTTCGAAAGTGACGGGGTCCATTTGAATATTAAGGGCGCCGAAGCGTTTGGCCACGTGCTGAACGAAGAAATCGGCTGTCAACCAAACTAGGCTCTTGCGAGTGCAAGAGCCTAGTTTTTTTCTTTCCTAAATACGTAACGTCCCAACAACTTCACATACGCCAACATTTCACGGATCATATATCGCCCTTTCGCAAGCGGTGGGGTCGGTGCATACAAAGCATCACTCTCGAGCTGAAAGTACAGTCTCGCAATCAGACGAGCGCGCGGCACATGAAAATCATTCGTCACGATTGTCACACCGGAAGCTCCGTCCCAAATTGAGCGGCTATGCTCAAAGTTCTCGATTGTCGACGTCGATGTCGCTTCCACATGAATCCGTGTAGCATCGATTCCTTGCGCCATCAGTTCTCGTTCAATGACACGCGCCTCCGCCATCCCTTCATCTGGTCCCTGTCCACCTGTTGCGATCAGTTCGACATGAGGATGTGCCTTCGCATAGGCGGCCGCTACGTCAATTCGATGTTGGAGCGCGCGGGACGGTCGAGTCCCATTCACTTTCGCCCCAAGGATGATGACGAACCGGTATGTACCAGTCGCGTTCTTTCTCATATTGTCACCCCATATTCGTCCATTCTCTTTTAACCATACTTAATCAAGAGAAAGATTGCACGAATCCATTCTTTTTACAAATTATAGTCAGTGTTTTGGGATATATATGAAATAAAATTACCAAATACCCATAAAATGTTTTAAGATGAAGGAGGTAAGACTTTTTGAGGGAGGACTGGTGACCCATGACAGATTCAGATAAATGGTTATCCACCCGCTTCTTGTATACACGCGATGCACGATTGTTTGCAGAAATCGAAGTCGTCGAGCTCGACCCATCTCACTATAAGTTTGTGATTCATCCGACACCGCTTGGCGCCGGGGAATCTCCTTATATGCGACAAGGTCCCCTCGACTCAGACCATCTCCCCTCTGCATTTTCTGATGTGAGCCGTGTGTATACGAGACAGCTGGATTGCTTACGTGCAGCGACACGTCTCGTCTCTTCGATTGGACCCGCTCGCTTCACAACACATTGACCAAAAGAACGGAGTCGCATCATGCGACTCCGTTCTTCTTTGTTATCGTTTCGATAATTTGACGATAAATGGAATCGGTTGATCGATTCCTTCATATTTCGCTCGCAAGACAACGATATGCTCTTGGTCATCTCGTGAGATGGTAACATTGGATCCTTGAACCGTCACGAGATCCGGGTGTGAACTCTCCCAATTCGTGATGCTCTTCGCCCCGATTCCAAGTAAACCTCCATACTGGGTTGGCAGAGTGGCTGTTTGCGCATTACCCGTCAATGCGCTCACAACTGGATTCAAAAGGGTGCCAAGCGAATCGAGCAACCCACCGAGTAACCCCGTATCGACATCTTGTGTGGACATATTGATGATTTGATTTGTACTAGCATTGCTGACGGTCAAGGTAAATGGCGTGACCACATCATTTTCACGAACGTCCCCCGTACTCGTCATCAGCGCCGGGTTACTTGATGTCCATGTGAGCGGAGAACCATTCAAGCTCGTTGGTAACGACAAATCAAATACCGGATACAGCGTCCCGAATGACGACTTAACTTTCGTCACATCGTCTGCTAATACCAACTGAACATTCGCTGCAACCGATCCACTAAACGTCTTCGTCCGAGTCAATCCGTTCTTTGTGACCGAAGCCGTCAGGATGAACGATTTCGCATCGGTCGGATCTTGTTGAATCACCCCGGTGTTCGAGATGACACCCGGTTGATTCGAGGACCAACTGACATTGATTCCGTTTGATGCGGACGGAAGTGAGATGTTGGTCGACAGGTTAATGAGATTACCAAGGTTGATGGCATTTAAAGCCGCGTCGAGCTCGGCTGTCAACAACGCATCATCTTTTGGTACGAGCAAGTTCGAGAAGGTACGTGATTTCGTCACACCGTCCTTCGTCGCATTGACCGTAATCGACACCGTTTGATCCGTCGTGCCACGTGTGACAACCCCACTGTTCGAGACGACCGCTGGATTCGATGAGGACAGCGTCGTTGTACCACCAGTGAATGGCGGTAGGACAATGTTCGATGTGAGTGGACTTGTAATCGACAGTGCTGCCAAGTAGTCATCTACTTCCCCTTCAGCCCCGCCTTCTTTCTTCGGTACAAGTAAACCGAGGAAAGTTTTCGTTTTCGTGACCCCATCTTTTGTCACTGTGACGACGAGCGAAACGGATTGATCCGTCGTACCTCGTGTGACAATCCCACTGTTTGTAATAACCGCTTGATTCGACGACGTCAACGTCACAGTCGCCCCAGCAAGAGGTGGGAGTGTGATATTTGAAGTCACTGGGCTTGAGATGACCAGTCGATTCAAGTAATCATCAATGATACTGTCCGCCGATGAATCTTTTTTCGGTACGAGGATATTCGGGAAGGACTTCGTACGCGTCACCGCTCCCTTCGTTGCCCGTACGGTCAAATTGACATACACGTCTTGATTTCCTCTCGTAACGACACCAGAAGTGGAGACGACTGATGGATTGCTCGATTCAATCGAGAAGACGACACCCGGATAGGACGGCAATTCGATATTCTTCGTGAGTGGGTTATCGATTTGAATGCTGTTGAGCCAGAGGTCGAGCTCTTCTTCGTCCGTCTGGGAGCGCTTCGGAATCAAAACGTTATTGTAGGTGATTGATTCCGTGATGTCCCCACGTTTCGCTTGAATCGTGAACGTCACGAGTTCATCATTCGTTCCGCGCGTCACTTTACCAGTACTCGACAAAGCCGACTTGTTTGAATCAATCGAGAATGTCACACCGTCAATTTGCGGGAAGACGATGTCATTCAACAACGGATTCGCCACTTGGATATTCAATAATAGACCTTTTAATAGATTGCGAATATCCGGTTCCGAATCACCCGGAACCTGTCCGCCTTTTAATGTAACGACCACCGGTGATGTCCGCTTGACGCCCGACTGGACATACATATTATAGGACGCAGGTTTGAGCGGTAGAGATGCCACTTTGTAAGATCCATCTTGTTCAGGATAAATCAACTTTTTATACTGTACTTTGGTTTCTCTGTTTTCAGCAATCAAATAGTGACGTACGCCTCGAGCAGGATAATGAATTTTACCTACGGCCTGAATCTGTTCATTGTTCGTCAAAATGGAAAAAACGGGTTGGGTCAAATGAACATCTCGCACCACAAGCTTCGCTTTTCCACTGAAGTATAAGTTTAATCCACGAGCTTTATAGCTGACCATTCTTGTTCCTAGCTTACTTGTGTATGCTGGGCCCCACTCCAATGGATAAGTGGAACGCTGACCATTTGCAAAATAAGCAGTTAATTTGGTCGGCAAATTCGCCTTTTGGCCTTTTCCGACCGCACGAATGATTGGCGTTGAAACCTTGATCGGATAGTTCTTCACTCTCACATACCAGGTCGCTTTCTTGTTCGTGCCCTGAACGCTTCCAACGATTCGTTGAGTTCGATTCAAGTACTCTTTTTGAAAACTGACTTTCGACCATTTCACTGAACGATAAGCGTACCGCCCGTTAGATAATTTGACTTTCACACTTTTTGGATAAGTAAATTTCTTAACCGCATACGTAACTCCTCCATAGTGTGTATACGATTTTGGTGAGTAGACATGGGTCACAGATGAACTTGCCTCAACCTCCGACCCTGGTACAATGGTAAATCCGACAAGTAAGAAAAAACACAAAAAAAGAGCAACGACTTTTTTCATTCATGCATCCTCCTTTACTAACTACAAGGCGACAGGTATACATGATGTGCGTGCCTCTAAGGTGTTAATCATTTTTACCCCGAAAGCGAAATAAATATGTAAATTTTGTAATATATATAATACAAAAGTAACATAAAAAATACTTATTTTGACTATTATGGTGGCGGAAGACTTTTGGTGACATTCATCAAATAAACAATGAATCAGTTCGTTATATTCAAAAAGAGAACTTCTGATTTGAAGTTCTCTTTCCATGAGTCGCTATTCCATTTCATCCGATAATCGCTGAAGTTCCATACGTAACTTCTCGATTTCCAACGACTGTTCCTCATTCATCAGACGCAGTTGGTCGAGCTGTCGTTTGGTCGTCACTAACTCATCGCGTGTCTCTTCAAGTCGTTGTTCCCGGTCTGTCAATTTCCATGTACAGATCCGGTTCGAACGACGAGCATGAAGTTGATCATAACGAATATGAGGATAGCGCTCAACCAAATCGATTTCTCGAGCGCCTTCTTCCATCACCTGTTCAAGCACCTCGAGCAGTCGTCGCTGTGATTGTTCGTCTCGAAAATGTTGATTGACGAGTGTAGCCGAGAAGCTCGCAAGGTTCCGTCGCTTCGTCTCATCCATCAACTCGAGAATCGCCTCCCCGATTTGTCCTGGTGAATACCCTTCATACTTATTCCCGATGCCTCCGAAGTTCGTACTCGCGATATCTTCCCACGTCGAAGGTGTGACCAAACCTTGATAGCTTTTGCTCCCGACAGCGATGGTCGGTTTACCGAGCGCCATCCCTTCCAGCGCAGACCGTCCAGGACCGATGACAAAATCGGCACGTCGCATCGCCTCAGGGAGTTGGCTTTGTTCTAGCCAACCAAGCCATTTGATGTTCTGACCTGTCCCCGCCAGCGCAGCTTCATAACGCTCGGCGTATTTATCACGCTGTGTTCCGTCACCGATAATCAACCAGTCAATCGGTAAAGACCGCACCCTTTCGTCTTCTAGTGCATCTAAGAAGACGTCTAGTATAAACAGTTTGTCCGCATCCAGGCGAGACGTGAATAAGCCTAAGATACGTTCTGATGGAGATGTTTCCTCCGACGGAACAAAAGTCGCATCGACCCCATTAGGGATAACCGTAAGTTTTGATTCGATTTCTGGACAGTGTTCAGTCAGGTGAGTAGCAATCCGTTCCGATACCGCAATCACTCGCGAGACGCTCGGATGATACTGCTCAATCTCATCATAATACATCCCGTGGATGACGAGGACGAACGGGATTGCGTTCGCCTCCGCCACCGCGAGACCAAATTGACGCGCGTCGAACGGATGCGCATACACGACATCGAACGGCTGTGATCGGATTTGATCGATGACACATTGCACGTCCTCACTCGAATAGTCCGTCTCGACGACTTGCCCGCCGAGTTTTCTTACTTCATCGGCAAAGGGACCAGGCTTACAGACAACGGTCACCTCATGCCCCTCTCGTAGAAACACTTTCAAAGAAGATAAGATATGGAGGTGCAATCCTCCCATTGCGGAGTGAAAAAACACCGGTAGTAATATGTTCATGATGAGCACCTACCTTTTCTCCGTAATCGATTGATTAGGGTTACAGGCCTTCCTGATACATCGAACCAAGACCACGGATGCGATCGTTGTGAACGAACAGTACCGCATCTACCTCATTTTCTTTTGCGTAATCCGCAATACTGACATCATAGTCGTCGAAGTAACGGACATCAAGCGCTGACACCGTTCCGAATGACTCTCCAAGATAGCCAAGCATCGGGTTCGCATACGAATCTTTTAAGATGAGCAAGTGATAATCATTTTTCGGATTATTTTGTGTGATTTTCGATTGGGCATAGTTATCACCCATGAACAAGTTGTAGTAGTTCGTGAATTTCGTCGAGTTCTTCAAGACATCCGTATCTAGGACCGAATGACCACAGTCGTCGCCATTTCGACAGACTGTCGTAGTAAATCCGTCTTTCGGTTCAAGGTACGTAAATTGATCCGGTGACTCGACGTAAGGCATCGAAATTTCACGGGCATGAGATCCATAAAACGGACCATCTACCGATTTGATTTCCATATCCTCCATCGATAAGGCAGGAGCATCAGGGAACTGCTCGCTTAAGCGTTCCATGATTTGTTCATAAGCCATGAACGCTCCTTCCGGACGCCAGTGGTGATCCGTCTTAAAGTAAATGTCTTCTCCTGGCTGATCGCCGAGCGTTTCTTCTAAGTCGATGAGCGGAATCTCATTCTCTTCAAGACGAGCATGAAGCTGTCCGCGATTTTCTGCATCTGCCGACTCGATGTAATCTGGGAAGATTCCTTGTCTTGTCGCATAGACCGGTTTACTTGGGGCCGATGCGAAGTAAGATGGAATGTCAGCTTCGCTCATCTCTTTTTGAAATTCTTTAAAGAAGACCCCAAGTGACGAATAGTCGCTCGCCACAGGATCTGGTGCATACAAGAACTCATCGATACTGATGACACCATTGTTCATCTGTTGTTGCAGAACGTTACGTTGCACCCAAGCTTGTGTCTCAATCCACATGTAACGCTCAAACACCTGATCGTTTGCTGATGCCTCGAACTCTTCCATATACGTTCCATCCAGAATCGTCTCGACAGATGGATCCGGGCGCTGTGCTAGCATCCGTCCCTCACTATCCGAACGTGCTTGTTCGGTGCCAAAGGCGTAAACGGCGAGTCCATAAAAGATGGTGCCAAGGAAGCCGATCAATAGGATACTGTTGACCACCCAAGAAAGGCGCCGCCTTTTCGAACGGACTTGTTCGCTTTTGGTTTGTTGTTCCATTGTCAGCCCTCCTTAGAACCGGAAATAAATGAATGGGTTAAATGTACTCGATACGACATATGAAATCGAGATACCGAAAATGAGCATGATATACGCCGCTCGTGCAAGACCAGCGCTTGCAGCAAGCACAGGACGATCCGTACTCACTTCATGACGCAAGAAGCGGGCAACTAGCATTTTCGGAAGCGGTGTAGCAGCAATCATCGAGATGACAAGCACGACACCGTACTGAACAATGTAGTAATATGCCGTTTGATCGAATACTTCACCTCCGTGTAATCCGAACATCACTTGCAGATACTCTGTTGCGTACGTGAAGTTATCGGCACGGAAGAATACCCAACCGATGACGACGATGAAGAGCGTGAACGCGTGGGCGAGCCATGCCGGCCATGCGGCAAGCCATTTCCCAAGAAATGCCCGTTCGAGCATGATGAAAATCCCATAGTATAATCCCCATGCGATGAATGTCCAACTCGCACCGTGCCATACCCCGGTCAATAACCAAACGATGGTCAAGTTGCGATACGTCTTCCAAGGACCTTGACGATTCCCGCCGAGCGGGATGTACACATAGTCTCGGAACCAGCTTCCGAGCGAGATGTGCCAGCGACGCCAAAACTCAGATACTGATTTTGAAATATACGGATAATTGAAGTTCTCAAGGAAATGGAACCCAAACATCCGACCGAGACCAATCGCCATATCCGAATAACCTGAGAAATCAAAGTAAATCTGTAGCGAGTAAGCGATGACACCGATCCAGGCGAGTGTCGTCGATAAATCCCCGGCCGATTGACTGAATACCTGATCCGCGACGTATCCACAACTGTTCGCTAAAATCATTTTCTTCCCTAGACCAATGACAAATCGTTGAATCCCAGAGACGAAGTCATCGACTGTCTCACGGCGGTCCACGATTTCATCTGCGACCGTTTGATAACGGACGATCGGTCCGGCAATCAATTGCGGGAAGAACGATACGTAAAGTGCCAAGTCAAACAAGTTCTTCTGTAGACGCCCATCGTTTCGATACACATCGATGACATAACTCATCGCTTGGAATGTAAAGAATGAAATCCCGAGCGGAAGAGGAATATCCGGGTCGTTCAGCGAGAAGCCAAATACCGAGTTGACGTTCTCAACGAAGAAACTCGCGTACTTGAAGACCCCAAGCATCCCGAGGTTCCCGAGAAGCATGAGCACCATCGTCCATTTGATTTTCTTCGCATCATCACGATACTTGTCGACCATAAAGCCGAACACATAGTTCATGACGATCGATGCGAGCATGATTAAGACGAACCGTGGTTCACCCCATGCATAGAAAAATAAACTTGAGACGAGTAAAATCGTATTTTTTAACCAGCGTGGTGACACGAAATACAGCAGCAGCACGACCGGTAAGAAATAAAATAAGAATACCGTGGAACTAAATAACATACCGTATGGTCCCTTTCTCCCTTAAGACTTGCTCCGCTTAGCGGAACGTCACATAGAGATCATCAAATCGTACAGTGGTCGGTTCAAGCGTTTCTACGATGTATTTGTAGGACATCTTGAAATACTTGGCATCTTCCATTTGTTTGACGACTTCTACAACGGGGTTCACCCCTGGGTTCAATGTGAGCATGAAACGCTTATTCGATAAACGTTCTTCGTCTGAATACTGCATGACGTACAATTCTAGTCGGATGGCGCGGTCGCCTTCGACATAAACGGATGTGTTGACTTCCATTTCTTCCCCTTCATCCATCTTGGCATCAGCCAAAAAGATTTTCGATGGGGGAATTTCAAATTTCAAGTCAAATAGTTGAACATAAATCGAGTCCTTTAGCGATTGAGGTAAAAAGGTGACCTCTGTCTTGTATTCCTCTTCGCGCATCGACATATGATTTTTATGTGGTCCACGCGGATAGTAATGGTAAATCGCCGGACGAATTCGCTTCGTTGACATGCAAGCACCTCCGAATCATTAGGATAATGATACAGAAAAGAGTTGCTGTGCCAGGCACAAAACAACTCTATTCGTTTTCATTTAGTTGGCAAGGATGGCATCGACGATTCGACGTGACGCCTCACCATCACCGTACGGGTTCGATGCTTGTGACATCGCTTTGTATGCCGTTTCGTCAGACAAGAGCTCATCCGCGAGTGAGAAGATGTTCTCTTCTTCAATCCCTGCGCGTTTGCGTGTTCCTGCAGCTACACCTTCTGGACGTTCTGTCGTGTCACGAAGGACGAGGACAGGTACACCGAGAGATGGTGCTTCTTCTTGTACGCCACCTGAATCCGTTAAGATCAAGTGCGACGTCGCCGCATAGTTGTGGAAGTCGAAGACGTCGAGCGGTTCGATCAAGTGGACGCGTTCGACATCGTGAAGAATCTCGTTTGCGAGTTCACGAACGACCGGGTTCATGTGGACCGGATACACGACTTCAATGTCATCATACTTCTCGATCAAGCGACGAACCGCACGGAACATGTTACGCATCGGCTCACCTAAGTTCTCACGACGGTGTGCCGTCAACATGACGAGACGACGACCTTGTGAACGGATACTGTCGAGCAATTCGCTCGCATAGTCGTCACGGACTGTCGTTTTGAGTGCGTCGATTGCCGTGTTCCCTGTGACGAAGATCATCTCTTCGTTCTTGCCTTCACGAAGGAGGTTGTCACGCGACGTTTCCGTCGGTGCGAAATGAAGGTCAGCCATAACACCCGTCAATTGGCGGTTCATCTCTTCCGGGAATGGTGAATATTTATTGTGTGTGCGCAGGCCAGCCTCAACGTGACCGACTGCGACTTGGTTGTAGAAGGCTGCGAGTGATGCCGCGAATGTCGTCGTTGTGTCCCCGTGGACCAACACGATGTCTGGTTTCGTTTCAGCGATGACTTCGCCCATCCCTTTCAATACGCGTGATGTGACATCGTAAAGCGTCTGCTTGTCCTTCATGATGTCGAGGTCATAGTCCGGTTTGATTTCGAACAACTCGAGCACTTGGTCAAGCATTTGACGGTGCTGCGCTGTCACGACGACAATCGGTTCTACCCCTTCACGTTTTTTCAACTCAAGTACGAGTGGTGCCATTTTGATGGCTTCTGGTCGCGTCCCAAAGACGGTCATGACTTTTTTCATAGGTCGTTTCGCACGGTCTGACTTCGCCGTGCTTCCTCCTCCCAATTGCTCACGCTTCGTTCGATACAGCGACCGACGAATGGCGTGTTTGTAGTTGTTCTTCTGTCAAAGGCGGTAAGATGTATGTCTCTCCGAGCTCTGTCGCATCGACGACCGTCGTACGACGTTTGAGCTTGTCGGCTTTAAACGAGTCTTGTTGCTCTTTAGACAAGTTGCGGAACCATTTCAAAAACTTGTTGTACTCCCGAACGACTTCATCGACTGGTCCATATTCGCGCACTTCTCCGAACTCGAGCCAAAGGCCGAGCGTACAGAATTGGCGAACTTGTGAGACCGAGTGACTGATGAAGAAAATTGTCTTCCCACGATCTTTGAACTCGTTCATCTTGGCGAGACACTTGTCGGTGAACGTTTGGTCCCCGACCGAGAGCGCCTCATCGATGACGAGAATGTCCGGGTCGACGTTGATCGAGATGGCGAATCCGAGACGGGACTTCATCCCGCTCGAGTACGTCTTGACCGGCTGATTGATAAAGTCACCGATATCGGCGAACTCAATGATGGCCGGTGTCAAATCGATAATCTCTTGTTTCGTCATCCCGAGCATCAACCCTTTGAGCTCGATGTTCTCGAGCCCAGTCAAGTTGCCGTTCAAACCAGAAGAGATCGCAATCAACGCCGTCTTTCCGTGAAGTTCGATTTTCCCGTGAGTCGGCGGCATGACGTCAGCCAGCAAGTTCGACATCGTCGACTTCCCTGACCCGTTAATGCCGATAATCCCGACCACTTCCCCGGGTGGAACTTCAAACGTGACATTGCGAAGTGCGTAAAACTGTTTGCCCCCTGCTTTACTGAAGAAGATCTCTTTCAGCTTATCAGATTGCTTGTTATAAAGCGTATATCGTTTCGATACGTTTTCAAATTTAACCTGGTACATAAGGTCCTCCTCAAATGTAATCGATGAAGTGTCGACGGAAACGCAAATGAATCATCGACCCGACGAAGAAGAGAACGAAGACGATGGCCCAGTAATAGAGACCGTAAGCCCAGTTAGTCGCCAACCAGTCGGTTCCGAGGAACATCGACCGATATCCTTCGACTAAATAATAGAGCGGATTGATTTGTAGGATATTCGCGAGCTTCGCCGGCGGCACCCAAAAAATCGGTGTCAAATACATCAACATCCGCATCATCGACTGAAGAAGGTTTTGAAGATCGCGCACGATTGTCGTGAGCGCGGACGTAATCAAGGCGAGCGAGTACAGTAGTGCAAGCGCACTGAACGCCAAGTAGATAAACCAGAGCGAATGTAGCCCCATCGGGAATCCGAATGCCCACATCAAGATAAACGAGACACCGACTAACGCCACGTGGCGATAGAAGAGTGCGAGCAAGACGTATGCCGGAATCGTCGAGATTGGGAAGCTCATTTTGGAGACCATGCCGATTTTCGAATAGACGGACCGGGCCGTCGAGGTGATCGCCGAGGCAATAAAGAACCAGACGACAATCCCTGCGACCAACCATGGCAGAAACGGCACGCCATCAATCGGCCTGCCGCTTCGAATACCAAATCCAAATACGAACCAGTAAACTCCAATCTGCAATAACGGTGTCACGAACTCCCATAAAAATCCGAGGTACTGCATCGAGTTGTTGCTTCGCGTCTCATACGTGGCGAGACGGAAAATCAAGTACAAGCTCGACTTTAGCTCTGAAAGAATAGCTTTCGCGGATTTAAACATGTTCATTCACCTGAATCAAAGAACGAGATTCGTTTCCTTTGTATATTTATAGAGGTTGCCGTAGTTGACGACCGCTACGTCTTCACCTTCTGGTTTCACGATGTTGCGTGTGTCGAAGATCATCGGACGACGCATTGATGACTTGAGCTCTGCGAAGTCGAGGACTTTGAACTCGTTGTGGTCAACCAATACGAGGACGAGGTCTGCGTCTTTGAGTGCTTCTTCTTTTGAAACGAGCTCGAAACGGCTTGATGTTGATTTTTCAACGTGTGAATCGTGAACAGAGATGTTCACACCACGGTCAAGCAAGATTTCAGCGATTTCAACCGCTGGGCTTTCACGCATGTCGTCGACGTTTCCTTTGTATGTCACACCAAAGACAGCGACTTTCGCGTCTTCGATTCCAGCAGTCAACTTCTGAACGTTGTCTGCAACGTAGTGTGGCATCGAGACGTTCGTCTCACGTGACAAGTTGATGATTTTCGCGAGGTCAGGTGATTTCGCGACGATGAAGTACGGGTCGACCGCGAGACAGTGTCCACCGACACCTGGGCCTGGGCTATGCAAGTTGACACGTGGGTGCTTGTTCGCCATCTCGATGACGTCAAGAACGTTGATGTCTAAGTCGTTACATACTTTTGCGAGTTCGTTCGCGAGTGCGATGTTGACGTCACGGAACGTGTTTTCCATGAGTTTCGACATTTCTGCCGTCTTCGCATCCGTTTTCACGATTTCACCTTCAACGAATGTACCGTAGACGCGTGCGCCTGCTTCTGCACATTCTGTCGTGATCCCACCGACGATGCGGTTGTTGTGCACGAGCTCATGAAGGATTTGTCCAGGCAATACGCGCTCTGGGCAGTGTACGAGATAGATGTCTTCACCGACAGTGAATCCAGCTTCTTCAACGAGTGGTTTGACGAAGTCGTCCATCGTACGTGGTGCGATTGTCGACTCAACGATGATGACGTTGCCTTTTTCAACGAATGGCAACACTTTGCGTGTCGCATCCAAGACGTACGTCAAGTCACATGATTTGTGCTCGTCGTCGTTGTTCGGTGTTGGGACCGCGATGATGAAGGCATCTGCTTTCTCTGGAGAGAGTGATGCACGGAACTTCCCTTTTGCCACGACGTCTGCGACCATTTCGCCGAGACCTGGCTCTTCAATGTGGATTTCTCCACGGTTCAATTTATCAACAACATGTTGTGAGATATCGACTCCGACGACGTCGACGCCATAGTTCGCAAAGACAGCCGATGTCGGTAATCCGATATATCCAAGACCTACTGTACATACTTTCATTGTGTGGTAACCTCCAAATGTTTTGACGCGCTTTTTAAATAGCGCATTGTCCATCATTTTATTTCACATTCGATAATAAAACAATACTCATTATACTCTTGAACAATTCTTTGGTGCAATTACATTTTCATGACAATGTCGTCGCAAATTGTTCGTGTGTTTTGCCTGAAATGATTTGTTCCATCTCTCGATAGAGACGATCGAGCGCGAAATGTTTACGAGCATACGCCTGATAGGCTTTTGCGTCCGTCATCAGCTTCTCGGTATCTTCTTTATAAGAGAGGATCGTATCGACAAATTTCGACGTATCCGTGACGAGTAGTTCGTCTGGGTAAATCGTTTCCGCGCCCGTCCAGTGGCGGATGAGCGGGTATGACCCTGCTGCCATCGCTTCGGCCGGTGCGAGATGGAAACTTTCCAAGTCACTTGTCGAGAAGACGAATCCGATCGATTGGAGCCACGTATCGACATCATTGCCGTGGCCATCGAAGTGGACGTGATCGCGAAGTTCTGACTCCTCGATTCGTTTCAGTAGCGCCTCGTAGTACGCGCTCTCCTCTTCGCGCTTCCCGATCCAATAGACGTCTTTTGGATGGTGTCCTTTGAAGTGGAGCTGGTACCGTTCGTCCGTCTTCAGCAGCTCTTCGAGGACGTCGAGCGCGAGGTCCGGACGCTTCAGTTTCGGGTTCATGCCGATCATACCGAGACGGAACGTCAAATCGTCTGCCTGTTTCGGTTTGTCGAGCTTGTCCGCGTCGACGGCATTGTAGATGACCGTCATCTGGTGACGCGGGATTCCGAACAGACGATGCATCTCTTCTAACATATACGGTGAGACGAGGATGATGCGGTCGATGTTGTCGAGCGCATATTCCCGTGGAAATGGTGTTTCTTTCTCCTGACGATGAATCCGGACGATGAGGCGCTGATGCGGCAACTTATGTTGCGAGTACCAGACGGCGTTGCCGAGGCCCCATTCACAGAAAATGACGTCTGCTTGTGCGAGACATGCCTTGCTGTGATTTACATCATGAATCTTGTGCCCGTCCCACTGGTCGACGAGGATCCGGTAGCTCGGGTCGGCCTCGAAACGTTCCATGAACATGCGGATGAATTTCAAGTCGTGACCGGCGAAGAGGATCGTCGTCTTCTGCATCTCCCAAATCGCGTCACGGAGACGTTCGAACGTGCTGGCGAACGTATAATTCTTCGCCATGTTGTAGAGCCGTTCCGCCGCATCCTTATAGATGGCTGGATGCGTGAAGGCGAGCTCAACCTTTTCGATGAATTCGTCTTCCGAATTGACGAAGAGCGGGTAGCTCGACCCGAGCAACATCTCGTGCATCTTGTTGCGGTTAAGGAGGACCGGCTTCCCGAGCGCCCCATATTCGAGGAGCTTCGTCGACAACTCGAGGCTGTCGTCAAGGTCCGGGTGACGCCACGAGATGCCGATGTCGCTCTCTTCGATGAGCGTCTCGACGTCCGCACGCGGGATACCTTTCAACCAGTGGACCCCTTCGTCCGTTTGAAGACGATGCGTCACTTCTTTACGGAAGTTCGGATTGTTCGGGTCTTGGTTGAACTTGTCTCCTGCCACTTTCAATTCGACGTCCGGCATCCGGACCCGTACTTTCTCGAGTGCGTCGAGAATTTCAGCCGAGTACCAGAGTGGCGCGAACTTTCCTGTATAGACGAGACGTTTCGCCTGACGTTTGAACGTCGGCGTCGCCTCGCGCATGTTCGGGATCATCGGGTTCAAGATGAGGAACGGCTTCGGCGTCTGTAAAAACGTCTCGAAGTACGCCTTCATCTCCGCTGTCTGACAGAGCATGCGAGCCGAACGGTCCGCAATCTTCTTCAAACGTGCCAACTCCTCCTGTGACGCGGCCGATGAATCATGCGTGAAATCTGTGAGATAAGTCCACGTCTTTTTCATCGTATGTTCATAATCGGAGAGCGCATAAGCGAGTTGGAACCCACGGATGAACGTCATGTCATACTGTTTCGTCTCGACGAGCTCGTGGATGAGTTGGGCCGCCTCTTCCGGCTGGAGCACCTTCTTCTCATAGTACGGCTCGTCTTTCTTCGTCGAGTCTTCCGTGAAGACGTCGATGAAGTTGACGCGGTCGAGCTGTTTGATCGACGCCGTCACTTCCGGTTTCACAATCGAGCGCTTCAAGAGCACGTCGACCTCGATGTTCGGGTCCTGGTTCAACATATGCACGACCGACGTGAGCCAGATGGCCGATCCGTCGATCAAGTTCAAATTGACGTCCCCGTATACGAGGATTCGGAGCGGTTGCTTCGTCATAATGTTACCTCCTGAAGGTCCGCTTCATCCATGGCGGCACCGGCTTTCACATATTGATACGGGTCGACACTGAAGATGCGTTTGCCAGAACGAGCAAGCTCGTTCAAGCTCTCATCCGCTTCAAAGATGTGGAGTGCCTCCTCCACCGTATAGAAACGGAGTGCCGACGGCTGCACGATCGAGCGGGACGGTGTCGCATCAAACACATAACGATACGACTCGTCATGGTCCTGTTTGACGAGCTGACCGTCATACATATAGTAGTCCTCTTTCGTCAGAACGTCCGCTTCTGCATAGCGTGCCGCGAGCAGATAATCGCTCAAGTAGTTCGGACCGTAATAATCGTCCGACTTCAAGTGGGCGACCCAATCGTACGACTCGACCATCTCCGTGAACGAGGTATAGTGCGTCAAGTAGCTACGCATATACGTCGAGATCGATGGCGTGTTGTACGTATTGTATACATCGATGTGATCCTCGAACTTATCGAGGAACATCATGAGATGTTTATGCTCGTAACGCTGTGCCTCGAACTGAGCGACGACGCGTTCTGCCTCTTCGCGCGACTTGATGAAGGCGACGACAGCGATCTTCTCGTGGTCGACACGGTACGGGATGCCAACGTCTTGGACGATTTTCGCCAGACGTTGCGTATACGTGTGATATGTCAACACGTGACGCATACCACGCATCGCGATGTCCTCATAGAATGAGTCATCTGTCATCAAACGGCGGAACGTTTCATCCAAGTCGGATTCTCCGTCGTCAAGGAAGACGTAATCGCCAAGCATGGCATCAACCCCGACCGAGCGTGTGCTGACGACCGGTGTGGCGCAAGCGAGCCCTTCGAAGACGCGACGTGAGAACATCGTCGGTGAATCGTTGACCGAGTTGACATTCAACATGACTTTATACCCTTTATACGCCTTGGCAATCTGGTTGTATTTCAAACTGCCGCGAATCGAGTGACGGAACTGTTCCGGGAATTGAAGTTGGTCGCTCTCTCCGCGTTGGTTGATTGCATAGTTCCGATCATAAATCGCAAGACCATACTTGTCTGCCGCCGCGAACAGTCTGTCCATGTCGGCTTTACGTGATTCGTGGCGGTTCGCATAATACGAACCGGCGAAACACGCATACGGCTCACGAGTCCCTGGTAAGCGGATCGGGTTATGTTCTTTCGGCTGTGCCGCAAACGGTA